>CAZWJC010000225.1:0-11753 GCA_964634255.1 uncultured Verrucomicrobiota bacterium
CGCGCACTCGCGGTGGTCGGCGTCGATGCCGAGGACCGCCACAAAACGCTTCCACTCCGGCTTGCGTTCATAGACGACCTCACCCGGGGCATGAGTGCCAATGCCATTGGCGTAGGTTTGTTTGCCCAGCGTCAACACCTTGCCGGCGATGGATTTGCCGGCGTGAAACTCGCCCCAGCCCATGCGAGCATCGAGAGGCTTGAGATCCATCAGGCTCACCTCCGGCGCCGGTGGCACGGGGCCGAGGACAATCGCCTTGGTGACGATGCGAACCGTCTCCGCCGCGCCGCGCGCGCCGTCGAAAGCAATCGGGGTGACCGCATATTCACAGGTCTTGCCGGCGGGGGCCGAGTAGTCGACCAGGCTCTGGCCTGCGGCGCGCGCAATCAACACACCATCGCGGCTCACTTCATGAAACGGACTCGAGGCCTTCCAGCCAAGGGAAACCGGCGAGTCGACGGTTGCCTGGTCGGCCTTCAACTCTTCCACTCGGCCCGGCGCAGACGCGGGAACCGGGTTCTTCTCGAATTGGACCGACCATTTCACCTCGCGGTTGGAGGAAGAGGCCAGCGTAAGGCGCACCAAGCCCGGCTCCTCCCTAATCTGCGCGCTTGCCCCCGCCTGTCGATCTTCGTCGCCAACCGCGCCTCGTGTCGCTTTCCAGAGGCCCTTGGTGGAGACGGCCAGAATGCGGATTTCGGTGGGATCGCCTCCGACAAGCTTGCAGCTTCCAGAGAGAGAGGTCGTGGCGTCGTCCCAGGCGGTCTCGCCAAGGTCGACGAAGCAGTGGGTGATATGACGGGAACTCCCGAGCAGAACCGGCTGATCGGTGATTGCCGCCACGGCCACAACGCTGCAGCCCGAGGGCGGCAGCTCGGCGCGGATTGCCCCATCTCGGACGGGGACCAGAGTTCCACTCCAGTAGTCCAGACCCAGGTGCTGAACGCCAGCTGACTTAAGGCCAAGCTGGTCGAGCCTTACGCTGGCGCTGGCCGGTTTTCCCGCATCCCAGTTGAACAGGCCCACCACGTTGCGACCGCTGTGATTGAGCTGCCAGACGCGGGCGGGCATGTTCTCGAACAGGTCGATGGGGCGCGCGGCGAGCCCGGTGTTCGGCATGGATCGTTTTACGCAATCGAGCCGGTCCGCCGGCAGGCCGGGGAGCCATTCGCTGACCAGGTTCAGAGATCCCGACAGAGCCACCCATGAGGCAAAAGAGCGGGCCTGGGTAATGGTCAGCGGCGCGCGCACCATCAGGCAGTCCGGATCGTTGTGCCAAACCCGGTTGTGCAAGAAATAGAGCCGGGTGCCCAGATGGAAATTCGGCATGATGGCGCCCCAGTCGGCGCCAGTGTCCGGGCCAATGCGCATCGCGTCCACCAGGCCGATGGCCCCGCCCATGGAACGGAAGTTCTGCGCGACATTGCAGGCGGCGATGTAAGTGCTCCGGCCGGCCGCTTCGCGCATCGCCCGGATGCCGGCGCGGTAGGCCTGGATGCCCGTCATGTATGGATCATGGAACACGGCGTCGCCGAATTTTTCATCGACATAGGCCGTGCCCGGGTAGGTGCAGCGCGCCGCCAAGCCACACCACATCGCATCCGGTTTCAAATAGCCGTAGCCCCATTCCTGGGTGATTCGCTTGACTGCGCTGGCCAGGAAGTCGCGCGCGTCCGGGTGGGTCATGTCCAGGCACCATCCTGCCCAGAGCACTTCGTAGAAGGAGCCGTCCGACTTCTTGACGAACCAGTCCTGGTGCTCCTTAAAGAGCGGATCACGCGGGTCCCAGGAGAAGGGCGTGAACCACAGGCCGGCCCTGATGCCGTTGGCTGAGAGCTTGTCGGCGTTTGCTTTCATGCCCGAGGGATAGGGCCCCCGAGGATCGTGCCGGGTGAAATTCCCAGTGGGCCCCGTGCCCATGATCCCGCCTTTGCTCACCGCCGGCCCTTGCCACTGGTCATCCACCAGGATGGTGTCGAAACCATACTTCACCAGGTTCTTCCCGCAGAAATCGGCCAGCAGAGCCATGGCCTTCTCGTCCGAGGCTCCTCCGTGCGGGCTTGAGTACCAGGTGCAATACCCACTGGGGATCCTGGAGAGCCGGATGCCGTTGGCTTTGGCGATCGAGTCGGCGTATGCCTCCAAGCCTCGCCGGCCATCGGAAAACCGACCGACCACAAACGCGTCAGAAACCACCGTCTGGCCCGGTTTGATCCGGAGGTGCCCATATTCCAGTCGGCCGGTGATACTCAGGCTCTGCTCGACAGCCCGGCTATGGACGCTGCCACTGCCGCGGTCCTGGGTGATCCATCCGGCAACGAGTGCCTCGCTCGCATCGGGGCGGGCGGCGCCCAGGAACAAATAACTCGAAGCCGGAACCTCCGCTCCTTTCAGGCCGTCCACTCCAAGCGTCCGATAGTCTTTGGGCGGTCCGGAGAATTTCGCCGAGGAGACGAACTCGATCCTGACCACGTCGCGGTCAACCGCGCCTGGATTGCGCAGTTCGCGGCGATAGGTGACGAAAGGCGAGCCTGTCTCGGTTTCGACAACATCCACCCCGCCATCGGGGCGGGCGATCCGTTCGGTGGCTGCGGGAAGGAGAAGTGGGAGCGAGAGGGTTGCGGCGAAACACAGGGTCAGCGTTTTCACGGTAAGCTTCTTTCGTTCGTGCATGGAAATAGAGTGTTGTCGCTTTCCGGGGCTTTGAAAAGCCCGTTGTTCCTCTGAAATGTCCTTGGGGGCGCGCGGCAAAATCCGCCAAGGCGGAGCGTCCAACTGTGGCATGCTGCCTGTTCCTCGAATTCCCTATGGTGTGAGGCCCGTTGTTTCCACGAATCGAATCAAGGCGCGGTGTCCCAACCGCGCCGCGGGGGACGGGAGGAGGCACGGGGGTACGCAGAGGACTGCGCGTACAAAAAGAAAGGGCTGATTTCTCAGCCCTTTCTTCAAAATGATCCGTCGAGACTTCGACCGTCTAGGCCTTGCGCCGGCGGAGGAAGCCCAGTCCGACCAAGCCAAGCCCGAGCATCGCGATGGTGGCACCGCCGTCGGGCACGACAGCCTTGGTTTGGTTAAACAGCGTGTAGTGGGATAGACCGTGCGCTGTCGGAGACCAACTGATCAGCTCCAGTTTGATTTCTCCAGTCATTCCGCCGATGTAATACACTTCCGCGTCTGCTCCCCATTTCGCAACCAGCCATTGGTAGGAATAGTCCCCCAAATCAATGACCGGATTAGAAGTTTCCTTTCTGAGCCAAGGCGTCGCGGCGAGAGGCGCGGTTGTTGGTATCACAGTGTCGGTGCTGTAAGTCAGCGTATATACTTCGGGTTTTGGTGGGGGGTTTGGATCGCTCGGATTGTCACCCATAACGGTCCCACTGGCAGCCCCGTCGTTGTATCCCTTGACCGTTCCCCATCCATCCAGCAACCCGTTGACTTGGACTTTTTCGTTGGCTTCGTCCGCCGGTTCAGATGGAACGATAGTGCCCAAAAGCCGATCAGCTCCGATTACGGTAGGCACGGCATTCGCCATTTGACTCAGAGCCATGGCCATCGAACTCACCGCAATCAGCAAAATCTTCGTCATACAATATGTTGTTTCTTTCGTTCGATGCTCACGGGTGCTATCGCCGGTCTCACTTCTGACCACACCCGAACATCATCAATACTATTAGCAATTTGCTTGCCACTACTCTAACTGTTAGTCTTTAGTTGGTGAATATGTGATGTGTAAACAGTTAGTGTAGAGTTACTTGAGACAGTCTAAGAAAAACCAAAGTTTGGTGGCGCATAGCAATCCACACCTCTTGTCTGTTAAGTCCGCCGACACTTCTAAGTAAAGGTTGGGAACAGAGTCAGTTTAAGTGGCTCTATATAAGTCGTATAGGTGATTCGTTGATCGTAAGAAACTCCGACAGAGCTGCTGCTATTGGCTGCAACTATGGAAGTGGTGTGTGTATAATGATTTACGAAACACACTTGCCTTTTACAAACGGCGTTGTGCCAGGGCGGGCGTAGATTAGGATTGCTACTCTACTCTGTATCCTCCCAAGAACAAGACCCCGCCTTTGCGCTCCAGTCTGCTGCCTGTGGGCGCAACGACGAACAGACCTGCTGAGTCGGGTGGGAGGGAAAGCAGAACTGCGCCGCGCACGCTTTTCCTGACGAACTCGCCGCGGAGGACATCGTAGATGTCTGAGGATGCGTTGCCTGCGGCGAACTCGAAGCGCCGTTCTTCGGGATAGGGATTGTAGCAGAGGAACGTCGGCCAGGCTTTGTCACGAAAGAAATCGGTGGCCAGGCAGTCGATCTGGAGGATGCCCGGCACGCTGGTTGGTTTGAGCACGGCGGCGAGCATTCCCACGTAGCCCGATCCATAGAGGCCCAGATCTGTCTTGGGACCCCAGTTCATGGCCACGGGATCGCCCGTGGCGCAGGGACTGCGGCCGTTCCAATCGTAGCGCAGACCTTCGTACGCGATGACCTGCTGGGGGTCGCCTTTCCAGAAGCCACTCGTCTCGTGGCCCGGAGGCAGTGCGCCCGGGTAGAAGAGGCGTGATGAGTTGGCGAGGTTGAGCAGCCATTTCCCGATTGCTCGAGCGTAACGGGGATCATAGCGTGGCAACGGAGCCAGCGCGCCTGCCTGAACAAAGGTGTTCATGGCGAACGCGTATCCGCCTCGGTTGTCGATGCTGCCCACCAAGCCGTCGCAATCGTAACCGCCCCAGTTGCCCACCGTGACGCCCCAGCCACCGCGGCAATCGCTGATCCCGAAGCACCAATCCAGGAGGCGTCCGACGTCGTAGTTCCGGCCCAGCTCGGCGTTTGCCCGGGCAGCGGCCAAGACTCCGAAGGGCAACAGCACCTCGTAGTAGGGATTCTCGTCCCGGCTTTGCAGAAAGCGAAGACAGCTTTCCGCCGCAGCCAGGCAATTCGAATCCTGGAACTTCTTCCAGGCCGCGAATTCCAGCCACGCCACCGCCGCGGCGGCATCCGGCTCGCGCCATTTGCCGTTGTCGACGGGCCTGCGAGTGCGGAAGTCGAACGAGGTGTGATTGAAATCGGGCATCTTGTTGGAACCGGCCAAGTCCAGGCAAACCTGGCGCCAGCGCTCCGCCGTGATGCGCATGATTTCGGTGAATCGCGCCTTTTCAGGATGTCGATCGGTCAGGGCGTAGAAGGCGATGTGGGGCATGAGTTCATACCAGAAGGAGCCGCCCGGATGGTCGCGTTGCCGGTTCAGCACCAGGTTCAAGCCATCGCGGGTGTTGAACCAGGCTTCGCACATGGTGACGAAGTCGTGCTTTTGCCAGCCAGCATCCGCGCCGATGAGACTGGCGCTCAGCACGGCCCCCATGCAGGTGATGCCTTCCTGGGAATTCGTCTTTCCCGGCCCCTGGTCCGGGGAGCCCACGTAGCTGGACAGGCCAAAAGTGGGCCGATCGCTGTTGAGGCGCGTTTCATCGATCCAGATCAGCGGCAAGAATTCCCCTCGCGCGTCCAGATCGAAAACAAGACGGCAATAGTCCCTGGCCTTTTCCCGCCAATCAATGAGCTCGTAAGGCGCGGGCAGATTCGGCATCAGTTCGACCGCGGCGATGTCTTTCTGGCCTGGCTGAAGGAACGCCCGAGGCGGGCAGTTCGTCCGCGGCGTGGAAGCAAGCAAACTGACTTCCTCGAAGATGGCAAACGCGCCGGGTTTTCCCTCCACGCCAAGTTGGAGTTGCAGCGGTTTCTCGCCCAACTGTCTCAGCCGGGGGTCCAGGAGAAAGACCCGCTCTCCCACAACGGTCTCGTCCTGCGCGATGGCGACGGTGCGCTGGTCCCCGGGGCGTCGCAGTTCGCCGTAGAGCCTAACAAACCACTTCACTCCGCCAGCGGTCTCGGCCACGCGCACCCGGATCTGACCGAGATCTTGCGGCACCTTGAGACCGGACGCAGCCGCGATGGCGAAGGTTCGCCCTGGAGTTATTTCAACCTTGAGTCCCCGAGGCGAGGCCGTGATTGCGGCGTCTCCGGCGGCATGCGGCCAGGCGGACTGGGTTCGCAACAAATCAGAAGACCAGGGACGAGATTCTGATGCTGCCGCCGGCACGGGGGCGGCGACCATCGAGAGTTGCAAAGCCAAAACAAGCACGAGTGTGTTCGTGGTCATCAGGGCTGAGCATTGCGAAATGGTTCTCCTTTGGAAACAACAGATTCAATCCGACTACTGCTTGCATGCCTGAAGTCCCGCAACCTTGGCAGCCGATGCAACCAGCAGCGGGGATTCGACATCGAGCTCCAGAGAGCGAAGCGGATGATTCAAGACATCCCTCTTCCCGAGAAGGCCCTCTCTATCCAGGGTTTGCCCACTGCCGGGCCAGGATACCTGATTTCAGGTAGAAACATGGACTACGGAGCCTAATTTAGGCAATCATCTACCTTGTTTTGAGGATAGGCGGGGCCTTTCCGGGCTGCCACAATGAAGAGGTTACTAAGCACTTTGAAACGCCGGACAGTGCGCCTTGAAGAAACGCGCACCATGGGTCCGGACAAGGAGGTCAAGGTGCGGTACACAATTGTCGCCATAAGAGTCACAAACTCTGGGACGCCATGAGGTTCATACGGGGAGAGGCGGAGGTTCTGTTGCCTTCGCCTCTTTTCCTTTTGCCCCACTCAAAGCCGCCGGTGCGGTGGGTTGCGGTTTGGGTCCGCGCCACCTTCTTGAATCCTAACGCCTTGGCGACGCCGGTTCAGGGTGCGGGATGTGAAAAACTGAGGAATGCGCTTGCCATGAGGTCCAAAGCGTGCAAGAAAGGAGCGCTGTCGCGACGACAGCACAACGTGCCCGCGTGGCGGAATTGGCAGACGCGCTAGATTCAGGTTCTAGTCCTTAACGGGGTACAGGTTCAAATCCTGTCGCGGGCACCAACTTTTCAAGTGGTTTATAATCAAGGACGTTAGCCTGTACACTCGCGCCGAAGAATTGGCTTACAGTGCTGCCACCATGGCGGCTTATCCTTAGCCACATGAGCATCCCGATCTGTCCACACTGCTACCGGAAGGTCATTCCCTCGGCTGACGGCACCTGCCCCGCTTGCGGAAAGAACACGAATGACCGCGGCAACTCGGACCCGCGCAAAACGCTAATCGGCATCAAGTCAGGCACACGCCTTCCGCCTGTTTGCCACCACTGCGGGGTGCCAACACGCCAGCTCAAGAAGTTCATGGTGAGTTCCGAGCCGCAAGACGCGACCTTCTCGGCGGGGCTGGGTTCCTTGCTGGCAGGTTTCATTGGGGTCTTTAGCTTCCTCAACAGAATGGAGCGGTTGAACAAGACGACTTACTTTTCATTGAAGCTCCCGACATGTGACCGATGCTCCAAAACCTTGAAGCAAATCAGCCCGCACTACATCGACTTTGACGACCACCGGATTGACTTGGTGGTTCACGTCGAGTTCAAGAAGGCGTTGGGGCAGCAGTCATCGCCCTAAACGGCATTGACCCTAGTCCAGCGGGGAATTCTTGACGGCGCATCAGGGACGTCGGTGCGCACGCGGCCGGCCGATGTTGAGAACAAAACCAGCACAGTGTCATCATGAAGCATAAAGAAAAGCATCAAGAAAGGGGTTGACGGCAAACCCTCTTTGTCGGAGGTTCCCACCATAGTTAGAGGGGGACGTTTAGGGACTTGCGTGACCAGACAGTTATCTTGAACCGCAGGACGTGGAGAAAGGACAGTCATGAACGCAGTCATCAACCATCGCGAGGTGTTTCTGGCCCCATCCAAGCACCGAGCGCCCAAGCGCCCCCTGGGGTCGGCCATGTTCTGCGAGCATGCGTGGGAGCAAATCGCTCGCAACCTCAGCCTCTCCGGGCGCGAGTTGGAAATCGTCAGGGGCACCTTCGATGATGAGACCGATCTCGGCATCGCGCAGCACATTGGCATCTCGTTGCACACGGTTCACACCCATGTCGAGCGCCTGCACCGCAAGCTGGCCATCACGGACCGGCCGCAGTTGCTGCTTCGCGTCATGCAGGAGTTCCTGACGCTGGCCGTCTGGAGGACAAGCTCCTGTCCCTCTGCGCGATCCACGCGTCGCGCGGCTTTATTTTGAGCCTGTAACGACACAGGAGAGCCTGCGGTGTCTTCGCCCTGCTGTCGGTAGCGCTACCGACTTTCGGCCAAAGCCTGGCTTTGGTAAGTTATTAAGATGCTTGGTGAGTCCGAAAAGCGAATCTCCCTCACCCGCGCAGCGCCCAGGAAGCGCCGCGCGCAAAGAGCAAACTCCATTGCTGATACGGCCTTAAGTTAATCCAAAACCGAATTCCCATTCACCCCGCACGCCCGAAGCATATTGGGCGCGCACAAAGTCAATTCTTATGAACACTTCTCGATTCTCAATCAACGTTACCACATTGGATGTCCGCGCTGGTGAGGCGCCTCCGCCATTCGTGGCCTACGCCTTTGGTCGCAACGGGCGGCTGCTTACCCAAGCCGAGGTGCGGGACGGGCGCGCCGAGCTGACTCTGCCGGAGTTGAAAGAACCCGAACCGATCCGCATTGCGGTCGGCCCGCTCATCGGGCAGAAGAAGCGAGGGGAGGTTGCGGCGGAGCTCCTTCGCCTAAACGCGGCGGAGTATTCGATCAAGCCCGACTTCGCGGATAAGGCGATCAACATCACGGTGAGCCGCGCCCAGTGGTTGTGCTGGCTGCGCTTCTGCACGGTCCGGGGCACCTTGGTAAAGCGAACCACGACCGGCGGCTTGGAGGTCGAGTTGCCCGCCTGCGGCGCCGAGATCGAGATCTACGAGGTGGACCCGATGCCGATCATCATTCAGAAGATCCCACCTTACATCCTCGATCATATCCGCGAGCTCGTGCGCAAACCGTGGCCTCCCCCCCCGCCGGAACAGATTCTCGGTGGAGTCCGATTCCCGCCTATCGGCCCGGGCCCCGGGCCGGATCCCGGGCCCTTGCTGGGCACGCTCATCCGTCAGCCTGCCATCCAGGCGCCTGTGCGCTCCATCGGTGCGGCGGCCATCCGCCAGGAGGTCATGTCCATTATGGCGGAGAACCGTGGGGCTGAAACGGCTGCGGCTCCCGGGAAACAGGCTGAACAGCCTCGCGTGCAGCTCTTCGCGTTCCCATCCGGCGAATCCACGGAAATCGACCCGGCGGCCGCCATGGCCTCCATCCAGGCCCTAACGGAGGTCCCCGAGATCAAGAGTGCGGCGGCGGTCAGCCTGAGCGCGTTCGTGTCGTCGCTGGTGGCTCGTCCGGCTCTATTGCGGCCGATTCTCTGCTGGATCTGGCCGTGGGGCGTCAGCATGCAACTGGTTGCCACGGCCACGACGGATAACTGCGGCAAGTTCAGTGCGGTCTTCTTTACCGGGTGCAGCACCGACACGCCCGACCTCTACTTCAAGGCTTACCGGCGCATCGGATTCCTACGATTCCCCATCTATGCTCCTTTGCCAGTGGCTTGTCATACTTGGTGGAATTACGTGTGCGGGACCGCGGTGAAGCTTGTCACGACCAGCCCGTTCGCGCATTCCTGTCCCCCGTGCGTGCCTGTGATAGCACCCGACCACTGGGTGCTCGCCATGGCCGTTGGCAACATATCCCTCGCCGCCGTGCGCGGGACCAGCGTTGCCCTCCAGCCGACGACAGACGCCTCCAACATCGGGCTGACCAGCATCGAGACCCCGCTCGGCGGCAGCAGCGATGCGCCGTTCGCGGGCTACATCCGTTTCCGGTTCGAATTCGACAATACGCTGCGACCGGACTTGAACGTGCGCTATTACCGGTTCCGCTGGCGGAAGATCGGGAGCGGCAATCCGTTCATCGACAGCACCGAAGTCGTGTGGCGTCATTACGCTCATGTGGTTGGAACGACGCTGATGATCGAACCCTACAAACTCGGTCCGCAGCCGGTTGGGACGACGCCGAATCTCTATGAAATCCCGCCGGGCATGCCGCCCGTTGGACAGTGGATCATCGCCGACGCGGTCGTGGATACGACCAGCGCCGCCTTTCCGTCCACGACGTTGGCCCCGGCAAAAGGAGGCCAGGGCGATTATGAATTCGAGCTCACGCTCTTTGACGCCGCCGGCAATGCGGTCAACGGCACCACGCTCGGCATCAGCTATGTCGTGCCCACCACCCTCGACCTGACGACCACAATTCCCACGGCGGATGCCTCTGGCCTGGGCTTGGTGTCATCCGGCCGGCTCTTGTATCAGCTCCACATCGACAACAACCCCACCGGCGCAAGTGTCCTGCCGCCGATGATTGGCGCGGCCGCTTCGGCGGATCCGTGCGGTTTGCTGCGCTATGAACCCACCGACTCCGTGACCTTCAAGTGGACGGCGATGCAGCCGTACGGCTTCGCCACCTACAGGCACAACTTGGTAAAGGGGGCAACCGTGCTTCCGGCGCCCATCTCGTCCTCCGGGTCGGTCGGCCCGGCACCGGGTACGCACACGGAAAACCAGACCGTGGCAAGCCTGCTCGGGTCCTGCACCATTGCGGGGTTCGCTGAGACGGTCTCGGTCTGGGCTACCGCGACCGACGGCTGGAGGCGTCTGGAGGAATACGACTGTTACACCATCCAGGCGTTCGCGCTCGCGCCAACCGGCGCCTGAGAGCAGGTACGGGTGCTCGGGGGTCAATCCTGGGACGGACGCGCTCATGGTGGTTTTTGCATGGGTTCAGGTTCCGGTTTGCGGCCGGTGCCGCAGAAGCCGTGGTTCTGCGGGCCTGCCGTCGCGTGCGATAGCAATCGCCCGTGACCGGGGTCCGTGGCCTTCTGCTCCTTTGGCGCGAAGAACCTGCCGGCCAGTGCGATTTCCTACGTCTGCAAAACCAGGCTGGCGAAGACCGGCTTCCTTCCGTCGATTGTCTCTCTGAGACACCGCTACTATCGAAGCGCCTTCCGCTCTCGGCGTACCTGTTCCAGCGCTTGAAGGAAATCCTCCTCACGACATGGCTTTTGCAAAAAGACAATATCTTCCCCAAATTCCGCCTTCAAGTACCGCGCAGACCCACTCACCACAACTATCGGGACGCTTGGATCGCTCTTTCTGAGGGCCTCAATGGTCGCCCATCCGTCCAACCTGGGCATCATGATATCAGTAAGAACAGCGGCAATCTCTTGTTTTCGCTGGGCAAAGATCGTGACCGCTTCTGCTCCGTCGCGGGCTGTGATCACTTGGTAACCTTTCCTCTCGAGGACATACTGCGCAGCCATGCGGAAAGCAGCCTCGTCATCCACCACGAGAATCGCACCTGAAGGTGCTACCCGTTTTGGCAATTCTGTTCTCTCAACCGGACTCTCGATCGCCTGTGCGGCCGGAAAATACACCTCAAAGCGCGAGCCTTTTCCAGGGGTACTTTGGACTCGGACAAATCCGCCATGATGTTTGGCGATTCCCAGCACTGTTGACAATCCCAAGCCCGTTCCTTTACCCACTTCCTTCGTTGTGAAAAATGGTTCAAAAATCCTATCTAGAATCTCTGGTGCCATGCCAATCCCAGAGTCCTCCACTACGAGCATTACGTGCTTCCCGGGCTTCGCATCCGGCACTCCCTTACAGGCAGCCTCATCCAGTACCACATTTCTGGCAATCAGAGTCAATTCACCGCCGTCAGGCATCGCATCGCGTGCATTGACACACAGGTTGAGTAGGACCTGATGCATTTGTGTAGCATCCGCCAGAACTGCCCAAAGGTCGGGAGGCAGTTCGGTCTTCAAGGAAATGGACCTCGG
>CAZWJC010000226.1:0-11750 GCA_964634255.1 uncultured Verrucomicrobiota bacterium
ACCACCAGCCGGTGATGGGACGCGCGCATCGCTTCTCTCAAGCCCGGTCCGGCCCGGCTTTGGCGACACTCCTCCTCCCACCGATAGAGCAGGCCAATTTGTTTCACAACCCAACCCGCAACTTGTGGGGCCTGCTCCAGGGCTTCAAAGAAGCCGCGTCGCGCGTGCGCCCAACAGCCGAACAGAATCAAGTCGTCTTTGCCTTTCGCAAACGCCGGGTAGGCCGAGTAGCCATCGCTTTGAAGCTTGCCGGCAAAGTCTGGGCCCAGGAGCGATGCCAGACAGCGCGCCGCCCGGCTCACGTGCCATTCATAAATCACACACTGACCCGGCACCAGCCCCGTCCACAAATAGCCCTGCCCGCAGCGGCCCTCCAGCAGCGGGTCTTGATACCGCACGGGGGTCTCGTCCACCTGCACGTAGCCGCTCCGCCGCAACTCCGTTTTGAGACAGTCCGTGATCCCCGAAAGCAAGCGCACGCACTGCGCCGTCCATTGCACCATCTGTTGCCGCGCGATGAAGACGCCGTGCCGTTGCCAGAACATCTGTTCGAGCCGGTAGAACGGCAAATGATCGCAGTACTTGCTCACCAGCAAGTGCGCCAACAACCCAGGCGCGGCCAGGCCGTGGTCGGCCACACGCAGCGGCGCAGGCGCAAGGACCGGTGGTAACTCCCGTTGGGTCCGCCGCACGTATTTCGGGCGCACCGTTTCCTGCCAGAAAAACTTGCCCGGCTGGTAGTCCAACTGCCGGCTCACCTCCTGACCGATCTGCTTCCACTGCTCCGGTTCGGCCTGCACCAACTCGGGCTCGATGACTTCGCGTACCACTTCCAAGTTCTCGGG
Organism: uncultured Verrucomicrobiota bacterium; assembly: GCA_964634255.1. GTDB lineage: Bacteria > Verrucomicrobiota > Verrucomicrobiia > Limisphaerales > MWDV01 > MWDV01. The sequence goes on from CAZWJC010000226.1 coordinate 846, forward strand.
CGTGCGGATGCGGCGCGGATTCGGACGAGGACTGCGGGGGGGACAAATCGTGGATGGGGGCTCGTCCGGGGCTTCGCCACTCTGGGGGCTTTCCTCGGTCAAGCCTTGCAGGAGCAACTCCAGTTGCGCCGGACTCAACTGCTCACTTTTCTTGCCGAAGAACCGCCGCGCCAGCGCATCGAGCTTCTGCCGTAACACGATGTTCTCTTGACGCAAGGTTTCGTTGGCTTGGCGGGTTTGTTCGAGGGCCTGCTGCGTCTGCTGGAGGGCTTGCTGCAACGACGCCACTTGTGCTTTCAGCGCGCGGAGTTCCTGGTGCAGCGAGGCAGCGTTCATCCGATTGCGACATCAGACGCGGCGCCGCAGAACTTGTTCAAACTGCGCGAAAGAAATTTGCGCGCGGAAATTACGTCGTTTCGTACCACGCGCGCCGCGCGCCCTCTTTCAGGTCCACGCCGTCCAGCAACAACTGCAACGCTTGCGGGGCAAGCCGGAGTTTCGCGTTTGGTTCGCCCGCACTCTGCGGCCAGTGAAAGGTCCCGCGCTCCAGCCGCTTGGCCAACACGCACACGCCCGTGCCGTCGAAGTACAGCAGTTTGATGCGATTGTGTCGGCGATTGCCGAAGACAAACAACGCCCCGCTCTTCGGATCTTCACCCAAACGCTCTTGGGCGGCGGACCACAGCCCGTTGAAGCTGGCGCGCAGATCGCACGGCGCGGTGGCCACGAACACTTTGAGATGCGCCTGGAAGCTCAGCATGGCGTCGGGGGGCTGAGGGCTCGGAGCAGGCGGGCCGTCAGTTCAATCTGGCCCGCGTCCGTGATCCGCAGGCGCGCAGGCCCGCCCAACTCCACGAGCAGTTCCACCGGAGGCGGCGGGGCTGACAGCTCCACCTGCACGAAACCCGGCGAAGCACTGGCTTTGACCCGGCGCGCTCGCCACCCGCAGAAGGTCGTGTAGTGGAGTCGGTGTTGGCGCGCAAAGGCCGCCGCGGATAATCCGCTCCGTTCAAACGCGGCCAGCAGTTGGACACGTCGAGTTCGGGAAGTGCGGAAGCGACGCGACCGGGCAAATCCATTTGTAGTCTTCATCGTCCCGCGTTTTACCACACCCTCCCGCGCGCGAACATGAGGGCCCAGCGCGCCCGCTTACGCATGGTGGTTGTGGCTGGCTCTGAGCTGACCGCCTATCCCCTGCGGTTTGGCCAGGTCGTGGTGCCGTAAGCCCTGCGTAATGCGCAGGTCGTGATGTGCCCTTTCTTCACCGCGAGTTCATTTGACACTTCGGACAGGAGTGGGGGCGGTGTGACGCGACGCGGCGCTCGCGCTCGCCAGGGCCCGTCTGAGGACTTCAGTGAGGTCTTCGCAGATCTCCTCGCGGTTGGCTTCGGTCATGGAGAGGAGGCCATCGAGGATATCGGAGAGGAGGCCCGGGTAATCGGTGGGTTCTGCGCGCTCATGCATGACGTCGTCTCTGAGGGCGAGCGTTTCCTTGCGACCGACTTGTTTGCGCCAGCGCACCAGGTCGAGCATGGTGCTGTAGGCCGGGCCGCGGTCCTCCCACTGCCGGAGGATGTAGCGCATCATGGGGTCGGTGATCTTCAAGCGGCGGCCGGCTTTCGCAATGTCACCTTCTGCAAGGATCGCACAAAGGACTTTGAAGGAGGTGGCGTCCACTTTCTGCGTGAAGGCGAACAGACCGGCGGAGTGCATCTTTTCCAGGCGCTCCTTGGCGGTGCGCAAGGTGATGACTTCCTCCCGGACGGCATCAATCCCCTTGTGAATCGCGATGAGCGTGGTGCCGTGGTTGGGTGTGCTGGCGAGGCGGGAGGACCAGGGGTCCAAAACGCTCGAGACGGGAGATAGAAGATTGAAGATGGAAGGGCGCTGGGAACATCCAACGTCCAACATCGAACCCTGAACATCCAATGAGGGAAGACTGAGAACGAGCAGATCGCTGAGGGCGGCGGTGGCGAAGGACGAACGGGCGAGGGTGGCCTCGCTCAGAGGGGTGATGCATTTGCGCGTGGGGGTCAGGATGAGGCACGGGGCATGGCGCTCGCCTACCAGTGTTTCGATGGCACGCAAGAGGGCCGCTTCACCGTCAGGGAAGCAGAGGAACACGGGTGCGTGCAACGGCGGGTGCATGCCGATCTCAAAACACTGCGACGGGGGAATGCCGAGAGGCATCGGGCCTGGCCAGCGCGGAGGCGTGCTCGGAGACTGAAAGCCGAGGGCGGCGCGGATGGCGTCGCTGAACGCCGGCACGTTCAGCGCGAAGATCATGGTGTCCTGGCGGGTGAGCGGGAGCGGCTCGCAATCGGGATCGTCGCACGTGCAGACCCCGACGAATTCCCACTCGGGGTCTTCATGCACCTCGTGGTGGCAACCGCAGGGCGGTTTGAGCAGACACGGATAGATGGTGCTGTGCAGGGTGGTGGGCAGGAGGAAGGGGCGGACGTTGTCGTAGTCGGCCCGGAAGATTTGCTGCCAGGTGAGGGTAAGGCCGGCGGCGCCGGACAGGCGGTCGAAGGAAGACCAGAAGGGAGAGGTGTTCATGAAGTGAGAGTTGAGAGGTGCGAAGTCCGAGGTTGTCAGGCGGTGAGGGAGTGTTGGTCGGGGGCGATGAAACCGCGGAGGCGCATGAAGCGCTCGAGGAGCGGGCTGTCGCCTTCGCGGCCGTAGACGACGCGGTCGGTCGGGATGATCGTAAACCGGCGCGGTCGAGACGCGCGGGCGAACTTCACGAGGAACGTGGCGCGGGTGATGTCGGCTGCGTCCGTGGGCAAAGTGAGTTTGCCCGTTTCCACCAGGTGGAAGATGTCGGCGGCCTTGCGGATGTGACAATGGCGCGGCGGGACGGGCACTTCCATTTCCACTTCCGTGAGGGCGACGTGCTCGATGCCCGGGATATCGCCGCAGACCAGACAGGCGCGGCCGTGTTGGATCAGGGGCTGAAGGGTGAGGTTGGCGCCGGCGGGAAAGAAGTCCGGCCGGCCGAAGAAGCAATCGCCGAATAAACGCAGGAGGACGCGCCGCTCGCGGTCGGAACAACAGTTCACCGCCATCTTGCCGCGCAGGGGATCGTATTTCAGCATGTCGTGGCGTTGGGGGCGGAAGAAGACGGTGGTGGGCTCGCCATTCTTCATGGCGCCCTCGCGCCGGCACGGAGCGCCGTGGCGGACGAGGAACAACCAGTGATCGCCCTGCCGGCTGAGAAACACGCGGACCCCGCCGCCGCGCTTCCAGGCCTCGTAAAAGGCGTTGAGCCGGGTTTCGAGCCGGGTGATTTGCTCGGGTGTGGGGACTGCGAACGGCGGAATGGGCACGGCATCCGTGGCGAAGCACTTGAAGGCGCGCGGGCGTTTCAGCTCCAGGCGCTGGTGGAGAGTCTCGACCAGATGGCGATTGAGGGTCCAGGCGCGCACAACGACGTCGAGCGCGGTGGCGTCGGCGCCCAAGGCGAGATCGAGCCCCTGGCGGGCGGCTTCATCGCGGATGGCGTCCATGGCGCGCTCGTTATCGAGCTCGCGGAAGAGGTAGAGCGAGGTGAGCAGGTCGGCGGGCATATCCGGCGACGGGGACAGGAAGATGGCGGCGAGGGCGTCGCAGGACAGATGGGCGTCGGAATCCGGCGTCGGGAGTTCGAGGCCGCGGCGGGCGAAGTAATCGCGCAGGGGCCAGAGCCAGGCGAGCAGGAGGTCGCGACGGATCTGGCTGAGGATTTCGGGATTGGCGAGCGGGCCAGGTTTAAGGGTAGGCATAGGGAAAGGTGCGAGGTTGGGAGATGGGATCAGGGCGTGTGAGGTGCGAGGTGAGAAGTTAGGAGTTGAGGTTAGGCGGTGATGACATCGGCGTCGGGGGCGTCCGCGGGCAGGGGCATGGACATGGCGCCCCGGAGATCGGAAATGCGAGTGAATTCGCCCGGGTCCAGGCCGAGCATGAACTTGCGGCAGAAGGTCCTGACATGGGGCTCTTGAGCGGTGCCGCGGTATTGCGCCACTAGACGCCCTGCGATCAGCAGAGCGAAGAGCTCAGGCTCGGCGATGGAGACGCAGGGGAGCGGGCGCGGGCCGGGGCCGCTGGGGTAGAAGTAGCCGTGACGCGCCGGGTCGTACTGCAACGGGAGTTGAAGCCGCTGTTGCATGTAGGCGAGGTCCCGGGCGGTCGTTTTGGGGGAAACGCCGAGGGCAGCGGCCAGGGTGGTGGCGTTGGGATACTCGCCCCGTTCGACGGCCTGGTGGATGTGCGTGATGCGTTCCCAAGGGAGCCTCCCGCCACGGGAGTCAGAAGCTGCGTCCCAAGGGTTGGCGCGCCGGCCGAGCAGCCCTTTGCGATGCCAAGGGGAGCGGGTGGTGGAGGTTTTCCGGTTCATGTGTTTCGTCGCGTGGTTCTGATGTGTTTTCATTTTTGAGCGATCATAACCGGAGGGGGGTGACAAAAACGGTCACCCCAAGAAGATTTTCCAAAAAAGTTGTTCGGGAGGTTATTCACAGGGTTATCCCCCGCCGCCGCCTCGGTCCGAGCGGCGTTTTTGGGTCTGGATTTCGTCCGGAAGCCGAGGGTGGGACTACGATTTTTCCTACGATTTTTTCAAAAATCGTAGTCGGTCGTAATGGTTTGTCGGAAAGGAGGTTGCGGAGGGCGCGGCGAACCTTGGGCGCTCGGTTACTACGATTTTTTTGAAGGGGTAGAACGACATGACGAAGCCAGCGACCAGAGAACAGCAGACAGCGGACGGAGGGCAGAACGAGCCCCGGCTGGTGCTGACGCGGGAGGAACTGGCGGCGGCGCTGCAGGTGTCGGTGCGGACGGTGGACCGGATGGTCACCGCGGGGGACATCCCCGTCATGGACCTCGGCGAGGACCTGGTGCGCTTTTACCTGCCCGATGTGTTGGAGGCGCTGCGGAGCGGGAAACGGAAGTTCGGTCGGAACCTGGGGCAGGTGAACATCCAACGGAGGGAGAAAGCCCCAAGGGCGCGAACAACACCACGGGACAACTGACCAACAAACACAAACCACAGGAGAAAAAAACCAATGAACCACATCGTATTTGATATCGAGAGTATCCCCCAAGACGAAGCGAAGTTGCTGGCGTTGGCGCCGGAGTTCACTGCGCCGGCCAATCTGAAGGACCCGGAAAAGATCGCGGCAGCCATCGCCAAGAAACGCGCGGATTATCTGGCCGATGCCGCGCTCAACTGGAAGACCGCTGAGGTCGTGCTGATTGGCGCCGGTGACGACACGGGCATTCAATCGCTCACGGCGGAGTCGGAGAAGGAGCTGATCGGGGACTTTCTGTCTTTGCTCGCGGATGCGCTGGGCGATGGCGTCGCCGTGGGTGGCCACAACGTGAAGGGCTTTGACCTGCCGATGCTGGTCAATCGCGCTCGCGTTCATGCTCTGCGCGTCCCCGCGAACGTGCTCTCGTTCTGGAAGGGCCGTCCGGCCTGGCACGAGAACATCTTCGACACGCTGGAGATCCTGTCTTTCGGTCGCAGCTTTGACGGCAACGGCGTGGACGATGTGGCGCGGGTCTTCGGCCTGCCGCCGAAGCTCGGGCATGGCCGCGACTTTCCCATTCTCTGGCGCGCGGATCGCGAGGCGGCGCTCGCGTATAACCGGCGCGATGTGGAGATCGAGATCGAGATCGCGAAGATCTGTAGCTGCATCTGAGGAGGGCCACGAAGAGGCACAAGAATCACCAAAGGAAAGCTGAGATGAACCTGAACGAAATCAAGATTGAGAAAGGCATCCCGTTGCCGCCCGAGAAGCGAGTCGGCAACCGTTGGGGGCAAGGGGCGAAGTGGGCCCACACCCTGCGCAGTATGGAGATTGGCGACAGTTTTCTGGCCCCGGCCAACCGGTTGCCTGGGATCTTCGTCACCTGCAAGCGGAACGGGTGGAAAATCCGGACGCAAACCCAGCCCCATGTGCCGGGTGAGAAGATCGCCACGTTGCGGATTTGGCTCGTGGCCGTTGTTCAACCCGGAAACGCATCAACCTCAAATGCGGCGCGCACGGAGTGACGCGCCCGACCTGAAGAATATGAACAAATCTGAATCCATCACGCATCTGGCGAGTGCGCTCGCCCAGGCCCAGGCGGAAATGCCGGTCGCGGTGTTTGACGCGACGAATCCGTTTCTCAAGAGCAAATACGCATCGCTCGGCGCGGTCATCCAGGCCAGCCGGCCGATCCTGGCGAAGCACAAGCTGAGTCTGGTGCAGTTCCCGATCAGCGGGCCGAACCTCGGCCTTGGCAATGGGACCAATGGGACGGAAGGGACGAATGCCGCGACGGGTCGCGGGGACTTCGTCGGTGTCGAGTCGATCCTGACGCATGAGTCGGGGGAGTTCATCGCGGAGCGCATCGTCATCGCGCTGACGGAGGAGAAGGGCAAATCCCGGGTGCAATCGGCCGGCAGCACGCTGACTTATCTGCGCCGCTATTCGTGGGCTTCAATCCTCGGCATGTATTCCGACGAGGATTCGGACGGGGTGTCACCGGTGCAAGCGTTCGGCGCGAAGGCGACGCCGACAGGCAAGTTGCCTGTGCCCGCCCTGCCACCGCCCATGGTGCGTGCCGCACGGGCCAATAACGGAACCGAGACACCACGGCCATGAACAGGCACTGGGCCAACAGGCTTCACCGAAGGGCGGATCGCTTCAAAAGGGAACTGTGGCAAGGCAATGAATTTGGGCTGAGAGCGGGCGCTCTCGGCCAGCGACGAGAAACAACCAAACAAACAAGCAAGACCCAGATGGCGGCGCTCACCAGAGTCGCCGCTACGAGAAGAAAGGACTGACCGATATGCAAATCCCAGAAGAGGGCAAATACAACTGCAAGCTCAACGGCCAACTGGTCATCTACGAGGCCAGCACGGGCTCCCTGTGCGGCGCGATGCCGTGCGTGGTGGTCGCACCACCGGCCCATGAGGGCTTCACGTTCAAGCACACGCTGGTGCTGGTGAAGGCGGACGGAACGATCCAGACGAAAACCACGGACACGCTCAGGGCGGTGTTCGGTTGGGACGGCGTGGATCCGTTCTGGCTCATGGACAGCTCGGAGGACAACGGGCCGATGCGCTCGGTGGAATTCGAGATCGTTGGCGGCCCCGAGACCGGTGACAAGGGCGGCCAGTACTTCAAGAGCCAGTGGCTCAATCCCCTGGGTGGCGGCATGAAGACGCCCGCGGCGGCAGACCGTCGCGCGGTGCTCGCGAAGTACGGCAGCAAGTTTGCGGCGCTGGCGGGGTCGTCAGCGACGACGGGCAAATCGGCTTCGCCGGCAGTTCCTCGAATCCCCACTGTTCCGAAAGCCGCGCCAATTGCGCCGCCACCGGGCGCGGTCACGGCCACGATGGAAGAGGCGTGGGCGGCGCTGAACGAAGCGCAGGCGGGCAAGCCAGCCGCAGATGTGGAGAGGCTCTGGTTCGACACGATCGCGCGGTTGTTCCCGAACAAATCCAACACGGAGCTCAAGCCGCACGAGTGGGGCAAGCTCAAGGCGGAGTTCACCGACGACATCCCGATGTGAGTGCGTGCCGGTGGCAGCGCCACCTGCCAACCGGCCATTTCAAAAACACAAAGCTGAAAACAGAAAGCGGAAATCGAAATATGAAAACTGAGCAACGGACAGTGATGGAGCAGACCCCGCAGGGGTTGAATAGGGTGACGCGCTACAACTGCACCGTGAGGAATGCGCCGGGCGAGTTCCTCCTGATCCCCAAGACCGAACTGGAGGTGGACCACGCCTACCAGCGCAATCGGATCAATCAACGGCGCGTGGACGCCCTGACGCGCACGTGGGACTGGATCGCGTGCGGCTGCCTGGTGGTGGCGTTGCGCGAGGACAACACGTGGTTCGTTCTGGATGGCCAGCACCGGAAGCTCGCCGCGGATCAGCGGGCGGACATCACGTGTCTGCCCTGCCTGGTATTCGAGACGACGCACCGGCGGGAGGAAGCGGTGAGCTTTCTGGCCATCAACCAGGGCCGCGTGGGTGTGGGCAGTCTGGACCGCTATCGCGCGCAACTGATCTCGGGCGACAAGACCGCCGCGGCGGTGGAGGCGCTGTTGCGCAGCACGGGGCATCGCGCGGGGGACAAAGCGTCGGCCCGAACGGTGTCGTGCATTCAGTGTCTCTACGCTTGCGCCAAGGAGGACCTCGCGCGCTGTCAGCGGTTGTGGCCGCTCCTGGCGGAGCTGCATCCGGACAGCGCCATGACGGATGCGGTGATCAAGGGGCTGTGGCAGGTGGACAAGTGGCTGGGCGAGCGGAGCGTCACCGATCGGCCGTATCGGGAGAAGCTGCTGGCGATCGGCGGTCAGGGGTTGCACCACGAAATCCGGCGGGAGATGGCGGTGATCGGGCAGGGCGGCACGCGGGTGTTTGCCTGCGCCATTGCCAAGTACCTCAACAAACAGCGGCTGCCGGCGCATCTGAAGGTCCCACTGAACTGAACCAAAACGAAACGAAAGGAACTGAGTTATGCAAAATCATGAAATGGTAACGCTGTTGCGGGACGATCAACGACTCGCAGAGCTGGAGAAGACGATTGCACGGGGCAAGAAGACCTTTGTGGAGGTCGGCCTGGCCCTGGCGGAGATCCGCGATCTGCGGCTCTACCGGCGGGAATACGGGGGGTTCGAGGAGTATTGCCGGAAGAAATGGGGGTGGACGAAGCAGCATGCGTATCGGCTGATTGAGGCGGCGCCGATCGGAAAAAGTAACCCATGGGTTACTTCTGAGCGGGCCGCTCGGGAATTGGGCAAGGCGGAACCGGGTCAGCGTGACGGGGTCGTCCAGGCGGTTGTGGCCGAGGGCAAACCGGTGACAGCAGCAGCCATCAAACGGCATTTGCCGCCGCCACCGATGGTGCGAGCCGCAGGGGACAATGAGGCACCAACGGCGACGACGGTTCCGACAGGGCGGACGGATACGACGAATGGCCGGGGCAGCCTTGGGCGTGACGCCCAAGGCGACCCGCGAGACGCGGGTGCTACCGTACCACCACCCCCACCCACGCAGGTGTTGGACGCGACGGGGTGGCCAATCCCGACGCAACTGATCCCGCTCTGGCAGCGGGCGCAGGAAGTGCAGGAGTTGCTGACGATCCTCAGCCGCGTGAAAGGCGCGCTCCGTTCCGCCCAGGATAACAAGGACATGCTCTTCGCGGAGGTCAGCTTCTCCTCGGCGCTCTCCCAACTGGATCAGGCCTGGACGGACATCAAGACGGCCAAGCCGTTTGCGGTCTGCCCGACGTGTCAGGGCCAGCTTCCCGATACCTGCACGCTCTGCCGCGGGCGCGGGCTTATCTCCGAGCATCGGTGGAACACATGCGTCACCCGCGAGGACAAGGAGTTTCGCGCGCGGGCGAAGGGAAGTGCGAAGTGAGGAGTGCGAGGTGCGAATGAACAACGAAACGGGAGAGGACTCCATGAGAGCGGAAACATCCAACGCTCAACATCCAACATCGAACGTCCAAGAGCCAAGGGAGGACTGCATGATGCGACGACTGGACAAACTGTGGTTTCACACGCTGGGCGCGGTGCATGGCTGGGTGCTGCGCCGCGGTCAGGCGCATTGCCGGCGGGAGAGGTTGCGGCGGCTGCGCCGTTTCCTCGCGGAACAGAAGAGTCACCTGAATTAGCAGGGGAAAAGCAGAAACGACGAAAGCAAAAAGCCGAAATCAAACCCAGGAAATCACACGAATGAACACGAATCAAGACGCAGAGATGCAGGGGCGGCAAGTCGCGGGAATCCTAGCCGGCGGGCGGGTGACGGCGGCGGTAGCGCGAGAGGAGGTAAAGAAACCAGAGTTCCTCCACGAAGATGAGGAGGCCCGGGAGCACAACGAGGCTGGCCAGGCTATCCAAGCGGCCGGTCGTCATGCCAATGATGGCGCCCAGCGTCAGGAGGACGGGAAAGAGGTTGATGATCAGGGCAACCACGCACAGCAAGAAACCCCACTCGCGCGGCGCCGCGAGGCTGCAGAGCAACCCCACGACGAGGTTGAGCACCACCAGGGCGAGCAGCATCTCGAAGATGTCCATGAACTGTGCTGCACGTTCGGTCGCTTGGGAGCAGGTGTCAAGGGGGCAACGATGGAGGGGAAGCCATGAACCTGCGCCCGTATCAATGCGCGGCGTCGGACGCCATTTTCAAGGAGTGGCAGGACAACGATTCCACGCTGGTCGTGATGCCGACGGGCGGTGGGAAGACCGTGCTGTTCGCCGATGTCATCCGGCGCGTATTCCCGCGCCGGGCATTGGTGCTCGCACATCGCGAGGAGCTGATCTTCCAGGCGCGTGACAAGATCCAGCGCGTTACCGGTCTCGCCGCGGACGTAGAGATGGGCGAATACCGTGCCGAGGGCAGTCTCTTCGACCAAGCGCGCGTGGTCGTCTCGACCATTCAGACGCAATGCTCCGGCGGCGATGGCGGCGGGCGCATGTCCAAGTTCGATCCGCAACGCTTCGGCGTGCTCATCATTGACGAGGCGCACCATGCAACTTCGCCGAGCTACCGGCGCGTGATTGATTACTACCGCACGAATCCGGCGCTGAAGGTCCTGGGCGTCACCGCGACGCCGGATCGCGCCGATGAAGAGGCGCTCGGGCAGGTGTTCCAATCGGTCGCGTTCGATTACGAGGTGCTGGATGCCATTCACGACGGCTGGCTCGTGCCGATCGAGCAACAGATGGTCCACGTCGAGGGGTTGGATTATTCCAGCATCCGCACGACGGCCGGTGATTTGAACGGCGGCGACCTGGCCGCAGTAATGGAGGCCGAAAAGAACCTGCAACAGATGGCGTCGGCGTCGGTGACGATCATCGGGCAACGCCGGGCGCTCGTTTTCACTGCCTCGGTGAAGGCGGCGGAGATGACGGCGGAAATCTT
>CAZWJC010000227.1:0-11730 GCA_964634255.1 uncultured Verrucomicrobiota bacterium
GGTAAGACCAATAGGTGGCCACTCGCAGGCTGCCCCACAGTGCGAACACGATGGCAGCGCTTGATGTGATCGGGTTTACCACGCAGAAGCGACCGAGCCAATCTCCCCAATGCGCCCTGCGCGAAACGATGATCCAAAGAAGCGCAACCAATGCCGCGACACTACCGAGATGGACCATAGTGCCCATCGCAAAAGTGATTGCGGGGGGCCATTGCCTGGTCAGCCCGTAATTGATGATCGCGGAGTGTGGTATGGCGGCCAACCGCCCCAACACGGTAAGCAGAAGAACGCCGAGGCCCATCCACATCGCCCGCTCCAGCCAGATACGTTGCGGGTTGATCTTCGCGAACTCGCAAGCCACGCGCTGGCGATCACCGAGTTGTTTCGCCGCCACGGCAAAGGCGGCTTCCGGTTTCAAACCACTGGCCTCCAGTTGCGCCACGTGATCGCGCAGGTGCGCTTCCAGTTCCTCCACCTCCAAGGCGTTCAAAGAGCTCGGGCTGCCAAACTCCGCTCGCCAGCGACGGATAGCTTCGTTCAGGCTGAATGGGGTTGCGTTCTCCATAGCTTCATCAGGGTGTTGTGAAGCGAGCCTTGGCCACTTCATCTCCTCTGCATCGCCAGCCCGCCTTGGGCGATTTCATTCGCCAACAGACGAGTGACACGAATAGCACTGCCAATGCGGCCTGCTGGCAGAAACCGGACCAATAACCAAAGTTCCATTCCAGGATTATTGGCCCCAGACCTCGTGCCGGCGTCTTCATATGGAGGCCTGCCCAGTGGTACACCAACACAAGGATGCTGCTAGAATTGACCAGAAGTGTCAGGCCAACCGAAGTCCAAATCGGACGATACTTGAACGCCCGACGAATCCTATCGCCAATCCACGGGTACCGGACACTGAAGAGCCAACAAGCCCAGAATGGCATTGCCCACAGTGCAAGATGCATCGCCGCCATAGCAAATCCCACCAGATGATGAAGGAGTGGAGAAGAACCGATGACCGGTAATGCCCAGTGGACTGGCAGCAAGACCAAGCAACTGTGAAGGTCCGCAAAGCCGAAGCTTGCCAGCACGCAACCGGCAACCATCCAAAGGAGTCCTTCCAGTCTCTGAGAGTTTGTTAATCCGCCTTGTGCGACGGCTGTTCGCTGCAGGAAGAACCGCCCCCGCCCAATGCGAACGACGAGCACACAGAGCACGACCGCCCAGATGGTGTCACCCGCGAATCGGCTCCACAGGTAGATGCTATGCACTTCAACGTTGCTCAGGTTGGGCGCGTGGGTCATCGGCAAGAGCCATGAATGCAGTTGTGGCGACAACCACGCGAGAATCAATGGCCAGTACATGCATAGTCGCTGGCTTCCCCAGAGCGTGCTCATCAATACAACCCCCGCCCAGAATGGCCTTCGCTCGCAGAATCGTATGCCCCCTCCAGCCCAGTCGGGACGCCTTACGTGCCCGCACCAAAGCAGCCCGGCTAGAACCGCCAATCCGGCGAGACAACAGACATTGCTAGCCACGTGCCAAGCCACCGGGTCGAGCCCTCTCGTGAACCCGTAGTTAAGGATGACACTACTTGGCACTCTAGCCAGCCGGTCCAGTACGGCCATAAGCAGTATTCCAGCAGCCATCCAAATCGCCCGCTCCAGCCAGATGCGCTGCGGGTTGATCTTCGCAAACTCGCCGGCCACCCGCTGACGATCCCCCAGTTGCTTCGCTGCCATGGTGAAGGCGGCTTCCGGTTTCATCCCGGCAGCCTCCAGTTGCGCCACGTGATCGCGCAGATGCGCTTCCAGTTCCTCCAGTTCCGCCACGCTCAGGAAACTCGGGCTACCGAACTCCGCTCGCCAGCGGCGGATGGCTTCATTCAGGCTGAATGGGGTCGGGTCTTCCATTGTTATATTAGTGTGTTGTGAAACACGGATTGTTCGCCCTGTGCTCCCTACATCGCCAATTTGCCTCACGCATTTTCATCCGTTGGCGCAGCAGCGCTGCGAACAGGACCGCCGGTGTCACGCAATAAATCAGCGTCTGAGACCAGACGTGCCACTCTGGGCCTATGTAGCCATACGAGTTGCCAGGCTGGACCACCTTGATACCTACCCAAAAGAAAAACCGCCCAAGCACAGCACTCATGTTGAGCAACAGCACAAGACCGAACGCTGCCTTGAATGGGTGGTCTCGCATTGTCCGGCGGATCCAACTGCCAAGCTTCGGTCGCTCGGTCGCGAGAATCCAGAAGATCCAAATGCTCGTCGTCCACAGCGCAAACTGTGTCAGCGCCAGGCCAAGATCATGCGCCTGTTCGAGCAACAACGCGTTCCTCGGCGGCACCGGCATCATCTGACCGACAGTCAGGAAGCCAAGCCCAACGATGTTTTGTTGAATGAAATCAACCAGCATGCAGCCTACGACCATCCACAACCCCCGCTCCACCCACAAACGCTTGCTCGAGTCTCCTCGTTCGTCGGTTGCGGGCGAAAGAGATCGCCCCCCTCCACCCCGTAACACGGACGCAGCAAGCATGCACACCGCGCACGCCCAGAGAATGTGCTCTGCGACCCAGCAAATGGTCACGATCCTGTTTTCCAGAGACATGTCGGGATGAGTCCAGCCACTCGTAGGGAAAAGCCACGCGTCCAATCGCGGCAAGCAATGCTCCAGTAGCCACTTCCAGTCCCACCTCAAGCGGTCAGTTCCCCACAGCACCACCACCATTCCGATTCCGGCCCAAAACGGGCGTTGCTCGAACCATCGGCAGAGCGCTCGTTGCCCGTTGGACCTACGTGCGAAAACGAGCAACAGCAGCCCGGCCAGAACCGTAACCCCACCCAGATAGAAGACTTTGGTCGCCAGAATGGTGATGACTGGATTCCACTCCCGGAGACCATGGCCGTAAATCACATTACTGGCGATTAGGACCAACCGGCCCAGCACAATAAGGAGAAAGACCCCCACAGTCATCCAGAGCGCCCGCTCCAGCCAGATGCGCTGCGGGTTGATCTTCGCAAACTCGCCGGCCACCCGCTGACGATCCCCCAGTCGTTTCGCTGCCATGGTGAACGCTGCCTCCGGTTTCATCCCGGCGACCTCCAGTTGCGCGACGTGATCGCGCAGATGCGCTTCCAGTTCTTCCAGTTCCGCCGCACTCAGGGAACTCGGGCTGCCGAACTCCGCCCGCCAGCGGCGGATGGCTTCGCTCAAGCTGAATGGGGTTTGGTTTTCCATAATTGCATCAGGGTGTTGTGAACCACGAGCCACTGCTTCCGCTCCTTTTCCAGCGCGCCGCGGCCCTCCTTGCGCAGCCGGTAATACTTCCGCCGCCGGCCGGTCTCGGCCTCCTTCCACTCGGATTCCACCAAGTCCTCCCGCTCCATCCAGTGCAGCACCGGATACAACATGCCGTCCGTCCACTCGATCTCGCCGCCGGACAACTCACGCACGCGTTGGATGAGCGCGTAACCGTAACTCTCTCCTTCAGACAGGACCGACAAGACCAACGGCACGGTCGAGGCGGCCACCAGTTCTTTCGTTAACATGGCACTGCTATACATTGCTGTGCGATGTATGTCAAGACCTTTGTTTTCGGCCTTCGCTTCGTTGCATCCCGGAGTCTCCCTGGTGTTCATGAGAACTTCACCTTGCGGACATCAACGCCGTGCACTGAGGATCGCGACCGCTCCCCGGGCGCAGCGACTGGATTGCGCTGAAAGCGCTGGGAGACTTGTCTCCCGTTGTCTCTCGCCGTCCGCTACGAACGTGGGACCACTCGCGGTCCGATTGCAGCGGTGTCACTGCCGCACGAGAATCTTGACTGGATTCCCAGTGACATTTCACCGGCACGCGGCAAACACGCCGCGACAGGCATTTGCGAGTCTTTCCAGACGCCTTGCTAGCTTGCATAGCTGCCGGTGCCCGGCTTCGCCATTGCTTCCATGCCCGATTCTCCGTAGCAAGAAGCATGGGTCGTGCGTTGAGCCCCGCGCCTGCGCTGCCGGATTGGTCTGTAAGCTGCAAACGATGAATGCCAAATTTCTCTCTCTATGTCTAGTGACCGTGGAGGTTCTGCTGCAAGCGCCAACCGCCGCAGCGGAGGCCGAGCTTGTCCGCGTCGCCGACACCAGACTCCAGGTCGGCTTGGACACGACCAACGGCTCGCTCCGCGAACTGATCCAACGCCCCGACGGTTTCAACCAGATCGCGGACAATCCTTCGCCTCTCGGCCTCTGGCAGATCACGGTGCGAGAGGGCAACACGAATCGCGATTTCTCCGCGGAGCAGTTGCCTCCGCCTGTTGTGGAGCAACTCGCTGGCGCACAAGCCGGGCTGCGATTGCTGTGGGACAACGTTACCACCGGCAGCGGCGAACCGCTGCGCGTCGAAGTGCTCGTTAACCTGGATCGGAAGAACGCCTCACTCAGTCGCTGGGAATTGTCAGTCACCAAGCCGCAGAACCTGCGAGTCGAGCAGGTGCGTTTTCCGCGCGTCCCCAGCTTGCGCCCGCGTCCCGATGAAGTGCTCGCCGTCCCGCGTCAGTTGGGTGTGATGGCGCGCAATCCACGCGCGCTCGTGCAACCCAAACCCGGCACCGGCACGCTGTTCAACTGGCGTTCGCCCCACGGCACGGACTTGTCATTCCCCTGTCTGGCGTTCTATCAACAGCACGGGCCCGGCTTCTATGCCGCGTGCGACGACTCCCAAGGTTTCCTCAAGACCTTCTCCGTCTGGGGCGACGGCAAAGATCAGTTCCATTTCGAGATCAGTCACGAACCGGAGCAAGCGGCGGTGGGCCAAACCAACTTCCACCTTCCGTTCACGGTCGTGCTCGGTGGCTTCCGCGGCGATTGGACGACAGCGGCGGAAATCTACCGCGAGTCGCCCACCGCGCAGGCTTTCGCCAAGCAAGGCGAGCGCCGGCTGCAACTCGCACCCGATTGGCTCGCCGAGACCGGCCTCTGGCTGTGGAATCGTGGGCGTTCCGCGCAGGTGCTCGATCCGGCCGTCGCGTTGCGCAAGCACGTCAAAGCCCCGGTCAGCGTGCTGTGGCATTGGTGGCACAACTGCCCCTACGACGCCGGCTTTCCGGAATACCTGCCGCCCCGCGAAGGATCCGAATCCTTTACGAACGCACTGGCCGCGGCCCGCCGTCAGGACGTTCACGCGATCGTTTACATGAACCAGCGCCTCTGGGGCACGACCACGCAAAGCTGGCTGGACGAAGGGGCCGAGGCTTATTCGGTGCGCGGCAAGGACGGCAAGGTGGCGATCGAGTCCTACAACACCTTCATGAAAGCACCGTGCGCGCCCATGTGCATCGGCACGGCGTTCTGGCGCGAGAAGTATGCCGGCATCGCCGAAGAAGTGCTGACCCGCCTGAACCCCGACGGCATTTACATGGACCAGGTCGGCGTGCTGGCGACGTGCTACGATCCGCGCCATGGCCACATCGTCGGCCCGGGCCGGTACTGGACCGACGGCTTCGCGATGCTCGCAGCGGACGTCCGCGACCGCACCTCCAACCGTGGGCCTGTGGCGCTGGGAGGTGAATACGGCGGAGAACCATGGATCGGCCAGTTCGATCTAACGCTGGGCCTGTGCATCAGCGCCGATCGCATGGGCTCGTCGCCAACATGGGAACCCATTCCCTTCTTCCAAGCGGTCTATCATCCCAGCACGATCGTCTTCGGCAACATGGCCGGGCTGGCGCATCCGCCATACGACGAGAAATGGCCCGCCGACAAAACACCCGCCACGCAACTGACGCCGCTGGACCGGAAGTTCGCCCAGCAGTTTTACCTGGAGCACGCGCGGACGTTCGTCTGGGGCATGCAGCCGATGCTCGCCAACTTCCTGCCCTCGCAACTGAAAACGCGGCCCGAGGAATTGGATTACGTGGCGCGGTTAGTCCGAGTCCGCATGCAGTCTCTCAAATTCCTACTCCACGGCACCTGGCTGCGCCCGCCGCCCCTCGACGTGCCGCAGCAAGAAATTGACGTGGCCACAATCGGGACTTACACGCCGCTCAAGGCCTCCAGGCGCACGTCTCCCGTGGCTATTGCTGGAGCATGGCGCGCAGCCGACGGCGACGTGGCAATTGCGCTCGCGAGTATCAGCGATGAGAAACTCTCGGTGAAGTTGCCCGTTGACGCGAAGGCGTGCGGCCTGCCGGATCGCTGTCAGATTTATCGCACGGACGAGCGAGGGCGGCACAAGGTCAGAGGTTTCGATCGCAAAGATCCCGTGTTGCAGGTGGAACTCCCTCCGCGCGGCTTGTGCGTGTTGGAGTTTTCCTTGCCCGACTCTGGCACTCGCAATTAGCTCATCCGCTCCGCGTGGCGAAGCGGCGAGCTACTTGGAAGGCGGAAAAGATCTCGCGCCTTCGGGCTTGGTGGCGGACAACTGCCGAACCAGCCGATCCAGCCCGTGCAGATTCTCCTGCAAACGCGTCTCTGCGTCCTCGTCCGTGTGATTCAGAATCCCAATCGGCCCGCGCCAGCCGCTATCGCGAATGATCCGCAGCAGCTTCAAATCAAGGTCGCCCTGGCCGAGTGGCAATATCTTCTTTCCCGACTTGTCGCCGTCGCGAACCATGCCGTTCAGATTCAGCGCCAGCAAATGCGGCTTCACCTTCTGAAGCATGGGTTCAAACCTGTCGAGATGGTCGTGGCCGTGGTGGAGATTATAGACGATGCCGACGTTCGTGACGCCTTGCCCGCGCAGGCTCGCGATGATCTCGATCTGGTTCTCCGGTTCGCCAAACCAGCCGCCATGGTTGTAGAGCGCAACCGAGCAACCGATCTTTGCCGCTTCGTCGGCGATGGGTTTGATGCGCGCCGCCTCGGTCGCTACTCGGGCTTTCTGTTCGTCGGCTGTTTTCGTCGGTTCGCCGCCACCGCTCACCCAGAGTTGCGCATCGCGAACACCGTGCCGCTTGAGCACATCGAGGATTAACTTCGCTTCGTCGTTGAGCGCGCCGGGAAACCACCAGGCCAACAGCCGAACGTTGTGCCGCTTGAGTGCCTCCAGCTCGGCGTCGAAGGTCGGAATGTGCTCGGCGCGGTAATCGTAGGCGAAGAGCTTAAACCCAAGCCGCTCCAGCATCGCAGCGCGTTCCTCCGGCCCGCGTTTCTTCGCGTCGAACGGCACGATGCACCACGCAACGAGGTTCGTGCGGGCGAACAAACCGTCGCCAGCCGCAGCGGCTGAGTTCACCGTTTCCGCGGTCTGGCACACGAATGCCGCAAGCAGTAGCGCCGCCGCCAGCGAGGCTGCTTTCAGTCCGAGAATCTTGGGCGCAGCCTTCATCAGATGACTCTGAGGCGACTGACTCCTACGACAAGTGGTTGGGCTACGAAGCCGCAGCGAGCAACTCGTTCACCTTCTTCATCACGGCAAAGGCGTCAGCCACGTAAAGCACGTCAGCCTTGCCCCGCGCCCAGCCGCAATTCGGATCCAGGCTGATAGCGCGGCGCTCGTTGACGAAACGCCAGCCCACGGTGTGCGGCTCTTCCCCGTGGCAACAGGTCGAGAGCCCCTTCGCATGACGCGGCGTCGCGCCGGTTTGGCCGATCTGGTTCATGTGCGAGAGGAACGAAAGCACCGCCTGGCCCTCGCCGCCGAGATCCACCAGCGACTTCGTGCTACCGAGCGACGCGCGCGTGGCTTTGAGGAAGCCGAGGATGAGCTGCTCCGCCTCCGGTACGTGGGTCTGACCGTCGGCCTGTTTCTTCGTCCAGCCGGCGCCCGTGACGAACAGGAGTTGCGCGTCGGGCCGGATGGTCTGCGCGTCGGCCGCCGGCGCTCGGAAACCGGTGACGGTCGTCCGCTTCGTGGATTCGGCGAGCGTGACCGCGACGTTTTCGACCGCCGCCATGCCTGCTGTGCCGGACCAAGCGGCTTGGCTGCCGGGGTCAACGAGGATGAACCACGGACGCTGCGTCCGCGTGTGCGTGCCTTCCATGCGCTGGCGGTAATACCAGCGCGTCACGGACACCTTGCCGTCCGCCGCGCTCAAGCCGGCGACGTGCGTGTCCGCGCGTCCGCCGACGCGTTGGGCGACGCCCGCGAGGCAGCGGTTGAAGCGCGAAGTCGCGGGAGCAACAACCAACGTGGCTTGCGCGGCTTTGCACAACGCTTCCGCTGCGGCTGCGTCGGTGGCGTAACGTGCTTGCGCGAAATCCGCACCGGCAACGCTGAGGAACTTCGCCGCGCCACAGGTCGCGATTTGATTTGCGGCGCCGGAAGTGTTTTCGCCGATGAGTCCGATGGCGAGTTGCGAACCGACCTGAGCCACGTTCAGCGATTTGGCCGCGCCCAGCGCTTCGAGCGCGGGCTTGGCCAACGATCCGTCGGCTTCGGTGTGAGCGAGAAAGAGAATAATTTCCATGTTCGATTTGGTGGGGACGCGTTCCATCCGCGTCCCATTCTTGCTGTAATTCGAGGGACGCGGTGGAACGCATCCCTACCGGGTCATTGTTTGATCCACGCCACGATTTCCTTCGCGACGTCCTCGGCGGAGGCGTCCTTGACGATGCGGGTCTGGCGCTGTTGCTTCGGCAGCGCGACGCTGGCGAAGGTCAGACCTTCCGCGCCGATCTTCACTGGCTTGGCTCTTTGCAGCGCCGGCATCACGCCGCGCATGTTCACCATGCCGACCTGTGGGTTGTTCTTCGGTTCGGGCAGGTTGCCTGTGGCCCAACCCAGCACGGCAGGTGGGCCGGCGCACTTCGAAATCTGGTGCTTGCCCCCCTCGATGCGCTCGAGGATTTCCAGCGAGCCATCCGCGCCGACTTTCAGTTCATCCACGCCCACGAACACGTCGGTGATGCCCAAACGCTCGGCGATGATCTGCATCGTCGCGCCTGCACCGCGTGAGGCGGACTCCCAGCCGCCAAACACGAGCAGCTTCGATCTGTCCAAGCCAGGTATGGCCGCAATGGCATCCGCTAGCGCCGCGGCAGTCTCCGCGGCGTCGGTGAATCCGCTGGCCGAACCGTCGAGCGCGACAAAATCGAACGGCACCTTCTGGCCCACGGTCATCATCACCTGTTGCAACTTGGCCTTTGGTCCAAGGCTGACGAGGGTGACCTTGCTGCCGGGCTGGTTCTTGGCGAGGTTTGCTGCTTCGTAAAGTGCGTGACCGGCCCACGGGTCGAGCCACGCGGGCAGCATCATTTCGTTCTTCAACGCCGGGCCGGTCGGGCCGGCCACCGGCTCCAGGGTTTGGAGCGGGTCCGGCACGATGCTGCCGCAAACGATAATCTGATAGGCAATACTCATGCGGTGTGCATTAAAGCGAAACCGCGTGAGCGAGCCAATGCGAATCTGTGGGACGTCACAAACGCAAGCTGGTGGCCTTTGCCAAAGATTCCTGTTGAATCCGGACCGCGACTGATTTGTTATGTGCCCTGTGTCTGTGCCCAATGGGCTCGGACGAGCGAACGGCAACACAAACGTGAAACCAACTGACCTGCGCGGCATCCTGCAGTACATCCCGCAATTCCGGGAGCGCACCTTCATCATTGCGGTGGACGGCGCCATCGTCACTGACGAGAACTTTGCCAACATCCTGTTGGATATCGCGGTGCTCCGCTCGCTGAACATCCGCGTGGTGCTGGTTCACGGCGCGGCGGCCCAGATCAAAGCCCTCGCCGAGGAGCAGCAGATCACGCCGAGCGACATTGACGGCGACGGTATCACGGACGCTGCGACGTTGAAGCTCGCGCTTACGGCCGCCAACCGCCTCACGCACGAAATTCTGGAAGGTCTTTCCGCTAACGACCTCCGTGCCGCCTGCACTAACGCCATCGTCGCGCACCCGGTGGGCATCCTGCACGGCGTGGACCAGCTTTTTACCGGCAAGGTCGAGCGCGTGGATACCGAGATGCTCCAGACGCTGCTCGCGCAGGGCATTATTCCCGTCGTTCCGCCGCTCGGTTTCGATGGCGAGGGCAAGACCTACCGGGTGAATTCCGACGCGGTGGCCGTCGCGGTCGCCGGTGCGCTCAAGGCCATCAAACTGATCTACATCACCACCCAGGACGCGCTGAAGCACAACGACCTGATCATCCGGCAGATTCTCGTGGCGGAGCTGCAAAGCTTGCTCACGCAAAACCCACGGGGCTTCGCGCCGGAAGTGCTCTCCAAGGCTCAGCATGCCACCGCCGCTTGCCGCGCGGGCGTGCAGCGGGTGCATCTCATCAACGGTCGCGTGGACGAGGGGTTGTTGGCAGAGGTTTTCTCCAACGAAGGTATCGGCACGCTGGTCTATGCCGACGACTACCAGCAAATCCGCCGGGCCCTAAAAAAAGACGTGCGCAGTATTCTCACCCTGATCAAGCAATCCGTTGCGACCGATGAGCTCGTGAAACGCAGCCGCGCCAGCATCGAGAAACAGCTCGGTGACTACTATCTGTTCGAGATTGATAAGAACCCGGTCGGCTGCGTGGCGTTGCATGCGTATCCGGAACTCGGCAAAGGTGAGCTGGCGTGCCTTTACGTCAATCCCTCGCATGAGAATCAGGGCATTGGCAAGAAGCTGATCCAGTTCGTCGAGAGCAAGGCCCGCGAGATCGGCCTGGCCGAAGTCATATCGCTTTCCACGCAGGCCTTCACTTACTTCCAGAGCAAAGGTGGCTTCGTGGAGGGCACGCCCGACGATCTGCCGCCAGGCCGCCGCGAAAAATATGAGCAGAGCGGGCGGAATTCGAAGGTTCTGGTGAAGAAGCTCCGGTGAACTCCGACCGGCGTCGTTGTCTTGGCATGAAACCGCCAACACTCCGCCTGCTTGGAAGGTCTGGGGAACTTCTCGTATCGATTGATGCAAGGAGTTGGCACGTCTTGGACGAACCTGACCTTTTCCCTGAAGGCATGCGTCTCAGGGGAGCTTTCGGGGTGACGTGGGCCAATGGGTGTTTCAGAGAACCGCCCTTTGGAATCCTCCGACGCTCACCTGCCGCCGAATTCCGAGAATGTTGCAGGGTAACATGGACGGCGTTGCTCCGTGACAAGGAGTTCCTCTCCTATTCCTATCAGTACGAATTCGAACGAGAGAAAGGAGTGCGACACGGTGGGGGCATGGGTGGCGGATTCCACGTGCGTGGACTCGTCGGCTCAATCTAGGCAACACCCAGAGGTTACTGCACGCTGAGGTTGAGAGGATCAACACCCGACTCGTTCGGGCGGTATTCTTTCGTGGAGGTCATTGACTTGAGAAGAGCCCGGCGCATTGAAACTGATGACGCAGGTTACTTGAAGATCCATCGGCGAGCGATGGTCGTTGATTGGTACCGTGAGATGCCACGGATTTTGGAATTCTGTGACCAGAATAGCGGCGACAGCATCGAGGTTCGGTTATTCGGGGATGGTCAATAGACCTGACACCTGCTGGCAGAAAGGGTCTTCAGGTCTTCCATACCCCCGCTATCGCCGTCTGGCAAAACCGGCACTTGCCGCCGACGATGTTCATGCTCGTCACCGCGAAGATGTCGCGCTCGACCACCGCCTTCTTGCAGCCAGGGCAGAATGTCGTGCCACCGTCAGCGGGTTCGCGCACGTTGCCGAGATAGACGTAGCGCAAGCCAGCCGCCCGGCTGAGGATTCTGTTCAGCCGTCATGTGAGGGGAGCTCGAATGTCCTTAGGCAGAATACTGGTAGCCGATGATGAACCCGATGTGCGCGAGATGTGCATGCGCACCATCACCCAGGTATCACCTTCCCCTTCATAAT
>CAZWJC010000228.1:0-11641 GCA_964634255.1 uncultured Verrucomicrobiota bacterium
GCGCGGCGAGGTCATACCACGCCTCGGCCTGCGTGGGGGCGAGCTTGACCAGTTTCTCGAGGGTCGTTTCCAGCTTCGGGATGTTGCCGATGGAGATGTAGGCCTGGGCAAGCACCAGCATGGCCTGGGAGTCGGCCTGGGGATTGTTCAACACGCCATCCAACAACTCCGTGGCGCGGTTCGTCTGGCCCATACCGACATAGGTGGAGGCGAGGTTGAACACTTTTTGGAGGTCGCCCGGCTGCTGGGCGACCTCGCGCTCCAGTTGGGCCAGACCACTGGATGCGGGGGGGAGGCCGCTGGCGCCCTGGGTTCGGGCCGAGCTCAGGCGGCTTGCCAAGTCCACCACCTGGGCGTTGTAGGGATCGAGTTTGCGGCAGGTTTCCGCGATCAAGTAGGCGTCTTCAAATCTCTGGAGCGAGATCAGGAGCTGGCAGTAGCGGAAGACGGCTTCCGGGCTGTAAGGGCAGTAGGCAAAAGCCTGGCGGAAGGCGAAGTCCGTCTCCTTGACCATGCGCTCATGCACGGCGGACCAGTGGGCGATCTGGCTCTGGAGGGCGGCCCGTTCCTGCGGGGGACGACTTTGGAGCGCCATGAGTTTCTGGTAGGCCTGACTCACGCGCCAAGCATAGACGCCGCCGATGGAGCTGCGCAGTTTGGAGAAGGCCTTCTGCGCTTGGTCATCGCGGGCGAACTTGAGGTCGCCCTTGTAACCGTTGAAGTCGCGCTTCAGATAGACCTTCTCCACGAACCTCACGAGGTCCTTCACTGGCGTTTCGTAGGTGATCCAATTGCCGATGAGCCGCTCGGAGTACTTCGACCAGAACTCGTGATCCCGGACCAGGACTTCCTCGGGCAGCTCGGGCAACGGGTTGCGGTTGATCTTCATGATGACCCCGAACGGGGTCAGGTAGTCGTACATCCAGTCGAGCGGGAAACTCTCCTCGACGAAGAACTCGTTCTCCGGGTTCTTGTCGAACATGACCTTGGTGAGCAGGCCGTTAATGGACATGACGGCGACCTGACCGGAAACCTGCACCCGCTGTTCGCCGCCTTCGCCTACCAGGCGAACATCCTCGCCGGGCTTGAGCTGCGGCGGGTTCATCTTCAGCCGGCGCTGGGCGTCCTCGAGGTAAACCTGGAAGCAACGCTGCGAATCTTCAGGCGTGGCGATCAGCATCTCGCGGTCGGGATAGACACCGCCCGGGCTCTTGGCGATGAGCCCGGGGTAAGCCTCTTCCAGCAACATCCGGTTCAAGCGAATGCGAGTGTGGCTTTGCGGATTCTGGCGAATGAAGGCCTTGAGGTAGTCGGAAATCTGAACCTGTTCAAACCGCGCAGGTTCATAAAGGGGACCCTGCTTCGAAAGCTCTTCAAGTTCCTTCTTCAGCGCATCCAGCTTGCGTTGTTGTCGTTCGCTGGGCGCACCGCCAAGGAATTCGTCTTCGAGGGCCAGTTTCTCGCCCCGTTTCGCAGCGACCTGCTTGGCCAGAACGAGCTCGCGCTCGATGAGCACGTTCAGGTCGGCGGCCAACGCGCGGTTGACGGTTTTGGCGTCAGCCTTCTCCGTGAGAAGCTTCTGCGTTGCGGGCGTCAGGTTCTCGAAGAGGTGCTTCGACAGCGGATCACTGGGGGAGCGCAACTTGGCCGCGAAATCGCCGACGAAGTCCTTGTCCTTGAAGTAGGACGCGCCGACGCGACGCTGCTTCTCAATGTAATCACCCAGCGCCGTGAAGGGGCGGTCCAGAAATCGGGCGGCGAGGCGGGCGACGAAATTGGTCTTGTAGCCCTCTTTGGATTCGCGTTCGCTGCGGAGCAGTTCCTGGAAGAACGGCGAGTCGTATTTGACCTGGTCACTCTTGTTGTAGTGGGCGCGGATGTACATCAGGTAAGTCCCATCGGCCAACGCGTTTTGAGTGATGATGTACACATCGCGGCGATCGTAGAGCGGGTCCGTGTCCTTCTTGCATTCCGGTGGGATGAAGCTTTCGCAGAAGATCGTGTAGGTGGGGCAGAACCGGCCGGGGTCCGTTCCGCCGTAAAGAATGGCGTTCCGGGTCATCTCCGGGTAGATAAGCTTCGCCTTCTCCGGGTCCTTCATCATCTCGGCGCGGAGCTTGGGATCATAGCTGAACTTGCCGTCCGGCCCGACGAAGGGCGGAGTGAACATGTCATGGCCGAACCAATAGCCGAAGAGGTGCCCGCGCTGCTCGTTGTCGAACCAGTTCTTCATGAACGAGTAGCCGGGCATGACGGCGAACATGGCCAGCACGACGGCCAATGGCGCATGGGTGCGGTAGAGCAACAGTCCAACGATGAAGACTAGGACGATGGCCATGAGCAGGAGCCCGGAGAAGACGGGCAGACCGTACTGGCCGGGCGCGAAGGCCTGGGCGATTCCGCCAAAGAACGAGCCAAACATGTCTTCGGTGACTGTGGCCAAGGCGAACACGGCGAGCGCGAAAGCCACCCCGCCGCCGATTAAGCCGGGCCACCGGAACCGCGCGTAATGGGTTGCCATATAGGCGGCGATCAGCGTCAGGCCGTAGCCGACTAGCAGCGCCACGCAGACGTGCGAGGCGGTGAAGAACACGCGCACGAGCTCGCGCGCGGCACGGTCAGGCGGCGGATTGATGAGAATCATCAGCAGCACGCCCAAGCATAAGTAGATGGCGGTGATGCCGACCAGCCAGGCCCGCTCGCGGTTCTGCATGCGGCGCAGGAACAGAAACGGCACCAAGGCGATGAACATGAAGACCCAACTGAATTCGTCCGCCACGCCCTCAACCAACATGCCGAGTTGCATCACCAAGCGACCGGGATCGTTGAGGAAGTTTGTTGGGCTGGCCTTTTCGTATTGGCCACGGGTGAGCGCGTGCCAGAAGCCTTCTTCCGTGCGGGGGTAGCCCCATTGCATTGGGGGATTGCTCATGCCGGCGATCGGCATGTAGAGATAGAAGGCGGCGCCAACGATGAAAAACAACCCGGCGAAGAGCACCGGTTTCCACTCGGTCAGCATCTTCTGCGTCTGGATGAACAACCAGCCACAACCGGCGATGGAGGAAAGACCGACCAGATTGAAGATGACAAACATCATGTTCACCTGGCCAGGTGGACTGTCGAAATTGGCGAGGTGCCCGCTGCCCTTGGCGGCCAGGCCGATCACGTACACCACACTATTGATGAACAGGAAGTCGCGTCCCAAGGCCGGTCGGGCGAGGATGATGGCCACCTCGATGCCCATGGCCGCCACCAGGAGCGATTGGTGGTTGGTGAAGCAGATGCCAAACATGAAGAACGCCCAGTAGAGGTAACGCTTCTGCTCGGGCGCGTACATCCAGCGCAGGAGGAACAACAGCACGGCCACTAGGGACAGCACGCTCAGCGAATAAACCTCCACAATGACTGCCTGGCTCCACATGAAGCCGTTAAACCCGAGCAAGCCGCCCGCGACAAAGCCGGACACCACGCAGATCGCGGCTTCCCATTTGCCGGTCATGGCCTTTAGTTCCTCAATCCCCTCCATGAGCATGCTGCTCCCGCGGGACACGATCAGCCCCAGCAGCCCGCAGGCAACCGCCCCGGCGAATGCTCCGCCCAAGGCCACCCGGAAGGCCATGTTGCTGACGGGCAGAAGACTCCAGAGCCACGTGTACATCGTCCACACCGGGTAACCGGGTGGATGCGGGATGCCGGCATACATCGAGCCGACCGCCAGCTCACCGGAGTCCTCCAGCCCCAAATTGGTCGCGAGCGTCCAGTAGTAGCCTGCCATGACCACGAGGAACGTGAGGCCAAAGGTGAGCCAGTCAATCGGACGGAAGAGCGGCGGAACTGGCCCGGCTGGAGTGGGGGCAACCACGGGTTTCGCGGGGATGCCAACCGCGGGCGTCTGGCCTTTGGGATTGGGCGACTTAGTTGTGTCCATGCTGTCCTGTTAAATCTCTATTCTGAACGCAGAAAAGGCCCACCACTAGAGGGGTAACGCCCGGTGTTTGTCCATTCAAAAGTGTCCCGGAGGCGATTCTTGCTGCGCTGAAAACTGCCAGGAAGGTAGGGGGCGTAGCTTTGGTTGCTGAGAATCATGGCCACCATCGGGCTGCGCTCGAGGTTGGCCGCCACGGGGACGCCTGGTTGCAGTCCGGAAAGCACCATCACGAGCATCAGGCAGGCGGCCACGGGCGAGAGCCAAGCCCACGCGGGCATGGCGTGCCGCGCTTTTCGGCAGTGGGGAAAGAGCCGTCGCTCAAGGCTCGGCGAGGGTGGGCGTGGTGTCCAGGAGCGCAACTGGTCTTCCTGCGGTGTCAGTTCGTTCATAATCTTGTCCTTTCATGCAAACGCGGAGCTTTTCGAGGCCGTACCGGTAACGACCGGCGGCGGTATTGGGCGAAATCCCCAGTAGCTCGCCAATCTCCTCAAACGTGTGCTCGTGCCAGACCTTCAACACCACCACTTCCCGTTGCAGGGGCGGTAGTTCGGCGAGACATCGCATGGCGGCACGTTCCGCGGGCGATTCCTCCGGGCCACGTTCAAACCAGCGCTGTGACTCGAATTCACGGGTGAGCCGCCGCCAGAGCGTGCGGTGGTGGTTCAGCGCACGGTTACGGAAGCTGCGCACCGCATAGCGGGCCGGGTCATCGGGGGACGTTTCGCGTTCGAGCAGGGCCACAAAGGTCTCCTGCAGCACATCCTCGGCTTCGCCATGGGAAAGGCCCAGTGCGCGGCCGTAGAGAATCAACTCCGCCGACTTGGCCTGATACAGCCGTTCACACCACTGCGGTGTCTGCCCGATGTCTGCCATTTCACCTCATAGACACCAGCCAACGGAAATCTGTATAAAGAAAGTTGGGCCTCCCTCAAAGCGGCAGGCCGCTCGAAACAAAAGACCGGGCCCGAAGGCCCGGTCCGCATGACCACAACAAGATGAGAGTCCGACCGGGTCAATCCAGCAATCGGAAGAACCGGGTCGATTCGGAATACGTGTTTGTCCAGGGGCCGAGAAACGCGCCCATGGTGACGTTCGTGTAGGTGTTCGCGCTGAGCACTTGGGGAACATTTGTGTAAGTGCCCGTGACTTCCACCGCGGTTTGGAGACGGTGTCCACCGACCCAGTTGAGCACGTTCTGGTTTCCAACTTGTGATACGGAAAGCAGCGGTGCGGGAGGCGGCGTCGGCAGGGGACTGCCTGCCTGCAAGAACAGGAAACGGAGGGTGATGGGTTCGGTGGCATTGACCTGGGGATTGCCAATGCCAGAAGTAGTGAAGCGCAGCCATTTCGTATTCGCCGTGCCATTCCACGCCCACTGGATACGCATGGACTTGCTGCCTTCGAGGGCGGCATTGTTTACCACGACGGCAGAGTTTGGTGAACCGGCGAGGTTGCCGCTGGTGCTCCCAGAGAAGCCTGGGGCTCGGAAGCCAAAATCGCTTGTCTTGGCGGGAGCGTTTTCGAAACCGTAGAATACGTTCGTGCCGTTTTGGATCGTGTCGAGGTAGATGTCGAACGGCCCGGTGGAGGTCAGATCGTCAATGACGAAGGCCAATGAGTCAATTGTATACCAGTTGCTACGCATCCCGCTGACCGTGCCCACGGGATCGTACCCGGTAGCTGTGTTCCACTTAACCGATTCTCCAAGCTGTGTGAGACTCGGGTTGACCTCGCTGCCTGGTGTCCAAGCGTTGCTCGTGTCGCTGTAAGTGGTCGCTCCGACAACGTCCACGTACTCACTGAAGCCGGCGGCGTTCAAATTCCGGATCAGCCGATAGCCGTCCGCATTCGGCACGGCGGCCCAGCTCCAATCCACTCCGAAACCGTTGACACTGGTCATCGTTGCGGTCTGTGTGCCGGCAGCGGAGTAGATCGTAACGCCATTCTCGGCGACGGTGCGGAAGGCATACACCTTGATGGCAACGGAATCTCCTGCGGAATAGACGCCCGCGGCGTTAAGCGTGCCCGCGGCTGTTGCCGGGTTGGCAACAGTCTGCATTCCGGCGTTGAACGTCACGGTTTGCCAGACGGCGTTGCTGGGGTAGAGCACCTTGCCAGGATAGCCCGGCGCACTGCTCAATCGGTTGGTAACCCCAAGGAAGAAAATATTGGCGGTGGAGCCGCCGCTCGTGACGCCCGGAGTGCCTGCCGGTCCTGTGCTGGGGGTTTCGCGCAAACTCAGCGCGAGACGCACTCGCGGATTGGGAACTCCAACACTCACCCCGGTTGGGATACCCCAGAGGCAGCCTTCCTGCCCACCGACGGTTTGCGTGGCAGCGAGCTGGCCCCCTTTGACGAGACCGCTGACAGTGACGGAGTTGTTGCCCGCCGTGATGCCTGCGGTCTTCTGTCCTACTAACGTCCAGGTTCCATTTGCGTACTGGTAAACGGAAACCGCTGTTGCCTCCGCGGCCACGCCAGCCACGGTTACAGCCGTGTCGTTCACCGTGTAGGAGCCGGAGATGCTGACGTTGGTTACCACAGCACACGTCTCCGAAGTAAACATGAATGTATCCACCAGTAGCCGCCTCTGGGCACCGGAGTTCACCTCGCCGTCCTCGAAAAAGAACGTGATCGTGGGCGTGGAGGTGTCCACGTTATTGGTCAGAAAGCCGAGGAACTGCCAGGTATTCAGACCATTTGCAATCGTACCGTACTTGGATTGAAACTTGTCGGTGTTGGTAAAGGAGAGTGTGCAGCCCGCGGTGTTGGTCACGCCAAGCATGACATTCGTGCTCACGTTGCCGGCCGCTGAGGAGAATACGTGATAGACACGGTACACGCCCCCGGTGACGCCTAAGGTCGGAGAAATGGTCACGCCGAGCGGCGCCAAGCCTTCCGTCCAATAGATTGGTGCGCTATTGGAAAAGGAGCCGCCGAAATAGCGTGCGCCCAGTGTGCTCGGCTTCCCCGGAGCCAGGGCGACGGCACTGGTGAAATCGCCCGCAGGGCTTTCGCCATAGATGGGTAGGTAGTCGATGTTGACGTCCACGTTGATGTTCCCGCATTCGGTGGTGCTGGTCACACAATTTGAGACCGTCGAGGTGACGTAAACGACGTCGGCAACGGCTGTCGTGGCCAGCGCGAGACTAGCCATGAGTATGGGGATGGTTGTTTTCATGAATAAGCAGAATGGTTCTATGACGATTACTTGCGAACTAACTGCCAGTAGCAATAGGGACTTGGCGGGGGCGCGTCAACCAGTTTCCGCTTGTGGCTCCCGATCGCTCGCTGAGCAAAGGCGACTCGAATGACAGCGTTTCTCTGTTGGGCATGGACGGCGCGCTGTCCGGCTTCCGGCATCGGCAAAAAACAACCGGGCGCAAAGGCCCGGTTGAGTGCGTAAAACGATGGCAACTTTCCTCAGACGCTAGGGTGTTCGCAAGCGGAAGAACTTCGCGCTGCCAGTGACATCGTTGGTGTAGGGGCTGGTCGCCCCGCTGAGATCGCCATATGCACCCGTGACATTCAGTGAGCTCTGTAACACGTACGTGCCGGTCCAGCTCAGGACGGCATTCGGAGCGGCCAGATGGATGTCAATCTTGCCGGGCGGCGGGGGTTGCGTGCTCACCGTAATGGCCGCGGGCGGGCTCTGAATGCTGCAGTTCGCGTCAGTGACCAAGACGGAATAGGTGCCTGCAGTGGTTTCCGAGACCGAGGGGACGGTGTAAGAGCTGGTGGAAATGCCCAAGTCAACGCCATCCTTGGTCCAAGCATAGCTATACGGGGGAGTGCCGTTGGCGGAGACGCTCAAAACGAGAAGATTTCCCAGATACGCCGTTTGGCTGCGTGGGGCGCTGCTCAAGGTGAGCTTGCTCTTTGTCGAGCCAACCGGCAGCACGAGCACCCGTACCGAGATCGGCTTGGAAAGATCCACAATCGGGTAGGTTTTAGCCGAACCATTGCCACTGGCTTGTGCCCGTTGCCACAGCGTGGTCAGGTTGTCTTTGAACTGCCAGAAGTAGCGAAGACTCTTTGTGCCGGTATCAGCGTTGGCCGTGCTGACTTCGGAAATCCGCGGGTAGGCGATGGAATCGCCACCGAGAATGCCGGCAGACGCCGGACCGGCGAACAGCACCTCCGGTTGGCCATTGGTGTAGGATTCAAAGTCCTCAATGACGGAGTCGCCGTTGACGATGTTATCGATATAAATCTCGAACGGGCCGGTGTCACCCGCCTCACCCAACTCGAAACCGAGGCCGGCGAGCGCAGCAAAAGAATTGGCGTCCGGCAAGGCGACCGCGCCTTGGAATTGGCCCGTGGGATCGACCCCGGGAGTCACCGTCACTGTCTGCCAGCAGCCGTTGGGATCCACCTTGATGCCACCCGTTGGCGCCGTGCCGAAGCCGCCCGACAACCCGGTGTAGGGGATGTGATACTGAACCAAGGTTGGCGTAGCGGACGCACCGACCGGGCCGGTTAGCGCTGCATTCTGGTCGAGGATCATCGAAACGTAGATTGACGGATTAGCTCCACCGCCGACCTTGGGGCCGATGGTGTCGGCGTTGGGTTTGCAGCTCTCCTGCCCACCAATCGTCTGAGTGGCCACGAGTTTTGTGTCCTTTGCCAACCCAGAGGTGGTCACGCGATTGACCCCTTCGGTGACGGCGGTGACCTTGGAGCCGATTAGGACGCCGTCGGCGTACACATTGACAGCGGTCGCGTTGGTAGCCACGCCCGGGACGTCCACGTACGTTTGTCCGGCGACCAGCGGTCCCAAAACTGCGGACGGCGGTGCTACCGTGATACATGGATCGCTGATTCCTTTGAAGCGCAGGGGAGCTGTATAGACGCGCCGAGTATAGCTGGCGACAGGTTGGGTGGTAACGCCATCCATGAGTGTATCTGAGTAGGTGAAGGTGATCTCGGGGTCCACCACGCCAACATCATTGGTGAGATAGCACACGAAGTTCCACGCATTTTTCGAACCGCCGAACGCCAAGGTCTTGTTTGTGGAAAGCGAACCGCCAACGCATGACAAATTCACCGCGATGTCGCTGGGAATGTTGTCGGAAACGGGGAGTGTGACCGACACCTCGTAAACACCGCCACCGAGTTGAAGCGAAGGCTTGACCGTCCAGACTGGAATGGTCCCGGCACCGAAACGCGTTCCGTAGGTCGGCACGGGGTCGGTGCTGACCGCGCTGTTTCCACTGGAGTTGGCAAATGTGCCGCTGACTTCCGAATAAGGCGGCCAAGTGTTGAGGGTGCCGCCACTCACTCGAGACAGCACTAGCACGGTGTCGCCGAAGGTCGTGCTTGCGCCGCAAGCAAGGACCGTCGCCGTTAGTATCATGGTTGTGGTTTTCATGGTTTCATGGATGGACTTAGTTCTGTCAGTCTGGGTTTCGAGGGCGTCAGTCTCCGGCAAAGTCACCGCTGCCGCTGATGCGTGTGGTGCCCGCTGTGTTTCTCGGACTGGCTGCCACTGGTTGACCCAGCCTAAGCTGCAAGCTCTGGTTGTCAAACGTTATATCTTGACGCCTTCGGGTCCGAAGAGTTCCGACGGTTCGTAACAAAACTAACTTGCGTTACCCCTGCTCCTTTTTACCTTCCCCGGCGTGTCTTCGACCGACAAAACACCTGCATCGCCGAAAACTGAACGCGTCGCTTCCCTTTTCGGAGAAGCCGCATGCTCCAGCTTGGAGCATCCCGATCACTTTGTCCGCCGCCATATCGGCCCGAGCCTCGCGGACCAGCGCGAGATGCTCGCTGCGCTGGGCCTGGACAGCCTCGCCGCGTTGGCCACCGCCGCCGTGCCGGCCGACATCCGGCTCGCCCGGCCGCTCGAACTGCCGCCCGCTCGCAGTGAGTTTGACGCGCTTCGCGACCTGAAAGACATCGCCTCGCAGAACCAGGTCTTCCGTTCCTTCATTGGCCAGGGCTATTACGACTGCATCACGCCGCCGGTGATCCAGCGCAACATCCTCGAAAACCCCGGCTGGTACACGCAATACACGCCGTACCAATCTGAGATTTCGCAGGGCCGGCTTGAGGGCTTGTTGAATTTCCAGACGATTGTGTGCGATCTCACGGCGATGGACATCGCCAACGCGTCGTTGCTCGACGAAGCTACCGCCGCCGCCGAAGCCATGACGATGTGCCTCCGGCTGAAGAGTGCGGAGAGCCGAAACCAGTTTTTCGTTTCCGAGGCCTGCCACCCGCAAACCATCGGCGTCGTGCGCACGCGGGCCGAAGCGCTGGGAATCGAGGTCGTCGTCGGCAGCCACGAGCGCTTCCCGTTCAGCGAGAAAGTCTGCGGCGCGCTTGTGCAGTATCCGGACACGTTCGGCGCGATCCACGACTTCAGCGGCTTCATCGAGAAGGCCCATGCGGCCGGCGCGATGGTGACCGTGGCGACGGATCTCCTGGCGCTCACGCTGATCAAGCCGCCCGGCGAGTTCGGCGCGGACATTGCCATCGGCAGCGCGCAACGGTTCGGCGTGCCGCTGGGTTTTGGCGGACCGCACGCGGCGTTCTTTGCCACGCGCGAGGCCTTCAAACGCCAGATGCCCGGCCGGTTGGTCGGCGTCTCAAAAGACTCGCGTGGCAAGCCCGCGCTCCGGCTCGCCCTCGGCACGCGCGAGCAACACATCCGCCGCGAGAAGGCCACCAGCAACATTTGCACGGCCCAGGCGCTCCTCGCCAACATGGCGATGGCCTACGCTGTCTATCATGGGCCGGATGGATTGAAAGCCATCGCCACGCGCATCCACACGCTCACGAGCATTTTGGCGGCGGGGATGGAGAAGCTCGGCTACAACGTGCTGCCGGCATCTTGCCGGAAGAACCATTCGAACGAATCGGAAAGTCGGTCCTGCCGGCAGGATGCCGGCAGCACGTTCTTTGACACCATCACCATCGCACTCGGTGACAAGCATGTGACTGAAGTTGTGAAGATCGCCGAATCGCATCGGATGAACTTCCGCGTGGTTGACGATCGCGCCGTCGGCATCTCGCTCGACGAAATCACCAGCGCTGCCGATGTCACCGAACTCTGGCAAATCTTCAACGGCGACCAGCCTGCCAGCTTTTCCGTGGACGAACTTACCACCACTCGGCACTCGGCACTCGGCACTCGGCAATCCAAATTCCTCCAGCATCCGGTCTTTAACTCGCATCACTCCGAGACGGAGATGCTGCGCTACCTGAAGCGGCTGGAAGCGCGTGACCTCTCGTTGTGCCAGAGCATGATCCCGCTGGGCTCTTGCACGATGAAGTTGAACGCCGCAAGCGAGATGTTCCCGGTCTCTTGGCCGGAGTTCGCGCGGATGCATCCGTTCGCGCCGGCCAGCCAGACGCGTGGCTACCAGCTCCTGTTCGAGCAATTGGAGAATTGGCTGGCCGAGATCACCGGTTTCGCCGCCGTGTCGCTGCAGCCGAACGCGGGCTCGCAAGGCGAGTATGCCGGTCTGCTGGTAATCCGCGGCTGGCACGCGAGCCGCCGCGAAAGCCATCGCGACGTCTGCCTGATCCCGAGCTCGGCGCACGGCACGAATCCCGCCAGTGCGGTCATGGCTGGTTTCAAGGTGGTGGCCGTGGTCTGCGACAAGGATGGCAATATTGATCTCGCCGACCTCCGCGCCAAGGCGGCGGCGCACGGGAAGAACCTCGCTTGCTTGATGGTCACGTATCCGTCCACTCACGGCGTCT
>CAZWJC010000229.1:0-11620 GCA_964634255.1 uncultured Verrucomicrobiota bacterium
AGGCGTTGGTGGGTTCCCCCGACGAGAACAACTGTCCAGACAACAGCGCCGTGCCGTTCGTGAATGGGGCTGTGTTGGTAGGTGTGACGCGGATCAGCGCCCCGACCAACGCCCCGCCCAACGGATTCGTGGCGGTCTGGAAACGAATCACCTTGCCATTGAAATCAGCCAGTGAGCTGGGGGCCTGGGCTCGACTCGTGAAGACACTGGTCAGAACGACCGTGAGCGCCAACAATGAACTTATCCT
This sequence comes from uncultured Verrucomicrobiota bacterium, assembly GCA_964634255.1. Lineage (GTDB taxonomy): Bacteria > Verrucomicrobiota > Verrucomicrobiia > Limisphaerales > MWDV01 > MWDV01. The sequence continues at coordinate 248 of CAZWJC010000229.1, forward strand.
ACTATTCATGCCATGACCTTATTATCTGAGTAATCCAATCTGCTACCAAGGGGCGAAAGGTGTAGCCGGTGGAGCGGGTCGTCAAGTGACGCCCGTGGACAAACAAAGACCCAGCCGGAGGGGGAGCCGGCTGGGGGCGCGAAGGTCGACTGGGTTTGCCTACGCCCTTCGTTCGCGAATCGCCGCCAAAATGTCCGCCACCACTTCCGCGTTCGGCGCACACAGTCTGTCTGCTGTTTCGCCGACTGGCAGTCGGCAGGCCTGCCGCCCGCGCGCAGGTTGCCAACCTGCGATACGGCAGACTACCAGTCTGCGCTACATCGCTGGGCCATCGGGATTGTCAGCTTCCACAGGATTTCTTACCCTGCCAGCGTGAACCCCGACGAACGCAATCCCGGCTTGGAGCGCGTCAAGTTCGCGCTGCGCACGACCGGTGTGCCGGACGACCCTCCCAGCCCGTTGCGTAGCGGCGTTCACTCCCGCGGCTATCTGCCCCACGTCAAGCGTGAGGGCGCCGCCTACTTCGTCACGTTTCGCCTCGTGGATTCGTTGCCGAGGGAGGTGCTGCTGCGTTTCGAGCGCGAACAGGCCGAGGCTCTACGTCATCAGCCCGCTACGATCGCGGCGGAGCAGGCGGAGGAAATTCACCGCGAATTCCGCCGCAAGGTGGAGCGTTACCTGGATCAAGGCACGGGCGAATGCCATCTCCGCCGGCCTGACATCGCCGATATGGTCGCCGCTGCGCTGCGCCATTTTCACGGCCAGCAATACCTACTCGACGACTGGGTGGTGATGCCCAACCACGTCCACGCCATCCTGTGGCCCACGCCGAATTTCACGTTGAGTGAAATCCTCAAGAGCCGAAAGCGTCACATCGCACGACAGGCGAATCTGATCCTCGGACGAACCGGCGAGACGTTCTGGCAACGCGAGTCCTACGATCACTGGATTCGCAATGACGAGGAAAAGGCACGCATCCGCCGCTACATCCGGATGAATCCGGTGAATGCAGGTTTGTGCCGATCGCCGGAAGATTGGAAATGGAGCAGCACTTGGCCGGGATGGGCAAGCGAAGCTGCGCCGACGACGACGTAGCGCAGACAGTCTGTCTGCTGTCTCGCCGACTGGCAGTCGGCAGGCCTGCCGCCCGCCCGCAGGTTGCCAACCTGCGACACAGCAGCTACCAGTCTGCGCTACAATCAGAAGCGCTCCCGCAGCAGATCGAGACTCGAAATTGGGGCGCCCAAGACCCCGAAAGCGTCTGGCGGCAGTTTTCGTGGCGCAGAGTGGCACTCTGCTGTTTCGCAGACAGGTTGTCTGCGAACGCCGCTACGCCCTCCGCTCTCGAATCGCCGCCAGGATATCCGCCACCACTTCGCCCTTCGGCTTCGCGCCTTGGGGGCCTTTGCTGTGGAGGCGGACGCTCACGGCGCCGGCGTCCATGTCGCGACCGCCGATGACGAGCATGGTGTGAACCTTCGCCTGCTCGGCATTCGCGATCTTCGCCTTGATGGGATCGCTCCCGAAATCGGCTTCCGCGCGGACCATGTTGGCGCGCAGCTCGGTCACGATCTGCCGCGCGTAGTCAATCAGCCCCGCCGACGCGGGATCGCCTTCGGCGCCGAGCGTCAGCACGCGGACTTGCTCGGGCGCGAGCCAGAGCGGGAAATTGCCGGCGTAATGCTCGATCAGGAAGCCGATGAACCGCTCATGCGTGCCGAGCGGCGCGCGATGGATGCACAGCGGCGTCTTCTCGGTGTTGTCGCGGTCGCGGTAAGTGAGACCGAACTTGGCGGGCACGGCGAAGTCCACCTGGTTGGTGGCGATGGTGAATTCGCGCCCGATGGCGCTCCACACCTGCACGTCGATCTTCGGCCCGTAGAACGCCGCCTCGTTGGCGACCTCCACGTAGTTGATGCCGCTGGCCTGCAACACGCGGCGGACCATGTCCTCGGTCTTGAGCCACAACTCGGGCTGGTCGACGTATTTCTTGCCGAGGCCCTCCTTCGAGTGCGTGCTAAAGCGCATCTGGTATTTCTCCAGGCCGAAGACCTTGAAGTATTTCAGATACATGTCGTTCACGGCCTTGAACTCGGCGGCGAACTGGTCCTCCGTGCAATAGATGTGGGAGTCGTTCATGTTGAGCGAACGCACGCGCATGAGGCCGAAGAGCTCGCCCGACTGCTCGTAGCGATAGCAGCAGCCGTATTCCGCGAGGCGCAAAGGCAAATCGCGATAACTGCGCGGCTCCGCCGCAAAAATGCGGTGATGATGCGGGCAGTTCATGGCTTTGAGGTAATACCGGTCAATGTCAGGAAGCTTCGCCAACCTAACCGCGGCATCGGTTTTTTCCTGGGCCCATTTCTTTTCTTCCTCCGAGGCCCAACCAACATCAATTGCCCGGGAAACCATATCGTCGACATCCGTTTCGGAGATGTCTTCGCGCTTCTTTCCTACTTCGCCCACTTCCTTCTCTATGAGCTTCTCAGCCAAGTTGGAGAGCAACGCAGTACGGCCAACGATCTCGTCGTTCAGTCGCTTTCGTTCTGCAGCGAACTCGTCTAGTCCCATCGCCGGAAACATCGACTCCGCGTAATACGGCAGATGCCCGGAGGTTTTATACATTTTCTCCTTGGCCAGATGCGGTGTCTTGACGCGGACGTAGCCGGCGGCGAACTCGGTTTCCTTGGCCAGCTTCTCCAGTTCCTCGACGAGCACCGTGCCCTTGGGCAGCCACAGCGGCATGCCCGGCCCGACGTATTCGGTGTCAATCGCGAACAGCCCCATCTCCGCGCCGATCTTGCGATGATCGCGGCGCTTGGCCTCCTCGAGCATCTTAAAATACTCGTCGAGCTGCGTCTTGTTCTTGAACGCCGTGCCGTAGATGCGCTGGAGCTGCGGGTTCTTCTCGTCGCCCTTGTAGTAGGCGCTGGCCACGGTGGTGAGCTTGAACGCGCCGATGTTGCCAGTGCGCATCACGTGCGGCCCGGCGCAGAGGTCAATGAAGTCGCCGCTCTTGAAGTAGGAGATCGGCTCGCCCGCGGGGATGTCCGCGAGGTTGCCGAGCTTGAACTTCGACGGTTTGCCCGGCCTCTCGCCCAACGCCCCGAGCCTTCCTGCCTCCGCGTCAGCGAGCGCCTGCTCGCGCGTGACGACGATCTTCTCGAAGGGTTGGTTGGCCTTAATGATGGCCTTCATCTCGGCCTCGATCTTCGGGAAATCCTCCGGCGAGATGCGGTGTTCCAGCTCGACGTCGTAGTAAAAGCCGTTCTCGACGGCCGGCCCGGAGGCGAACTGGGCGTCGGGCCAGAGCTTGAGGATGGCGTTGGCCATGACGTGGGCGGCGGAGTGCCGGAGGCGCTCCAGATCGGACATGGCGTTGCGCTGGTCGAGCGTCTTGCGGTCGGCGTTCGGTTGCAGCTGCGGTTGGTTCGGTGATGCTTGGTTTTCTTCGGCCATAAAATCAGGGGCTTTCTAACCACGGATGGACACGGATAAACACGGATTCAGGAGCGGCAGAGCCAAACGAGGAGCGCGGGCTTCAGCCCGCTTCGACTCGCGATCTGTAGTGTGTGCCGCGGCGGCCTGAAGGCCGCGTTCCTGCGGTTTGCATCCGTGTTGATCCGGGTTCATCCGTGGTTGTCAATGTCGTTTGTCGTCGGCGTGGCAGGCCATGTCGATAACTACCGTCGAGGCGAGGATCAGCACGTCGTCTTCGCCCTCGGCGATGTCCACACCGTAGGTGTCGGTCCAACTGAACCAGCGTTTGCTGACCTGTGCCACGGGGCGCCCGCCACGTTCAAACGAGTATTCGTGGTCGAGGAAGTTGCCCTGCGCTTCCAGGTCGTCCGGCCCGGGCACGTCCACGGTGAACTTGCAGCGGAACAGGGTGAACAGGTGCTTTTTCACCACGGCGACGAGTTCGCCGCCACGGGTGAGCTCATAGGTCGGCCCCCAGGAAAGCAGCTTCTGGCGGATGAAGAGCAGTTCGTTGCCGTTCAGGTCCTGGAAGGAAAGCTTGTTGCCGATGCTGAATGCCTTGCCATCCACAAAGAACACGTCCTCCCCGGCGGCGTTCTTGATTTTGAAATCATCGCCCCAGGACCAGAGTTTTTGTTTAAGCACGTATCGCATAGGAAACAAAAACGCCTCGCACGGCGAGTGAGAGGCGTGGGCGTTCATCCCGGACTGGCGGGATGAACGCTACGGCGTTGTGGTGGTTGCCCAACCCAAATTCATAGCCGCACGTTACGCAGTCGGGCGGGCGCTGGCAAACCGAAATTCCGCCGGGGAGGAGGGCGCGCGCATCTCAGTCTATTGCAGAATGTCTTTCTGTCCTGAAAGGACAGCCGTGGATCCGGCCATGGCCAGCGGCGCGCCGCCCTGGGTTCAAAGGGCACAGGTCCCGGCCGCGCTGAAGGAGCGGGGGACTCTTCCTCATGGTGACGCGCGCTCTTTCAGAGCGCGGTCTCTGGGTCTGCTTGGTCCCAGGGCGGCGCTCGCAACGCGAGCTTGCCCTGGGCTGGTTCACCCCCCGGCCCTTCAGGCCGTCGTCGCCGTGCAGTAAACTGAAAGGCGCGCATGGGGGGGCGCCGACTACGGTTTCATCGCCGCGCAACTCTTGCGGATCAGGTCTTTGACGACCACGGGTGCGCCGCCCTTGCGCTTGCTTTCATCGGCGGCGGTCATGAACACGAATATCTCGATCGTCTCCTCGGGCGGGACGGGCGACACGCCGGTCTGGAAGAACTGAATGATCTCGGCCACGAGCGGGGCGTAGCCGTCGTAAGCGCCGATGGGGGCTTCGCCTTTTTCGCCCTTGGCCAGGCCGCGGTACTTCTTCTCGCCATCCTCACGGAAGATGCCTGTCCGCCCGCCGCTCCACGTGCCGGTGACTTCGATCAAGCCGTTGGTGGTGGTGCGCTGCACGGTCTCGCAACCCGGACCCATGACAGTGAACAGCGATTCCACACCGTGGATGCCATACCAGACCAGATCGGGATGATGCGGCTCCAGGGTGCAGGGGCTGGCGGCTTCTGCGCGGGTGACCTTGCCGATGGAACCGCCGCGGACGGCTTGCGTGTCTTTACCGAACCGCAGGCTGGAGGCGCTGAACACGGGGACTTTCGCCGCGGTCGCCAGCCGGAAGATTTCGATCACGTCCGGCAGTGAGGCGGCCATGGGCTTGTCAATAAACACCGGCTTGCGGGCTCTAAGCACAGGCTTGACCTGCTCCAGGTGAACGCGCCCGTCCACGCTCTCGAGGAGCACGGCATCTACGTTGGTGCAAAGCGCCTCAATGGTGTCGTAGAAGGTCACGCCGTATTGCTCGCGCAGCTTCCTTGCGAACTCCTCCACGCGGGTTGCACTCGACGGGATGTCCGAACTACCGCCCTTGAACGCCGCCACGACCCGGGCGCCGGGGACGTGGCCCTTGGCTTGCGGGTTGTTCAACACCTCGGTAAACGCCGGCACGTGCGAGGTATCACAGCCGATGATGCCGACGCGGAGTTCGGCGGCGTGAGCGGTGAGACTGCCAACCAGGGCGGCGGCGACAAGGAGCGATGATTTCATGGGATGGAATTAGACTTTCGGTTCCCAGCCGCGGCGATACTTGCGTTGCATGAAGGCGACCGCCTTGCGGTCGCCGAGGATTTTCTGGGTCTTCGGGTCAAAGTCGACGGTGTGGCCGGTGCGCCAAGCGATGTTGCCCAGGTGGCAGAGCATCGTGCTCTTTTGACCTTCGCCGATCTCGGCGTTCAGCGCCTTACCGGCGCGGATGCCATCCGCGAAGTTGGCGAAATGGAGGGCGTCGTACTGGAACAGGGCCGTCTGGCCCCGATTGATTTCACGGACGACTTTGTTGTTGAGGTCGTAGATCGTGGCCTGGCTGCCGCCCAAGACCATCGAGCCCTTCTCGCCGAAAAACGTGACTCCGAAACTGGCGTTCTCGAATCCACGCGGGGCGCCGCTCTGACCCTCCCAGATCGCCCCCTTGTCGCCGAAGTCGAACGTGGCCACCATGGTGTCCGGAGTTTCCCACTGATCGGGGTAGTGGTAACGATTGCCGCCACAGGTAATCCGCTGGGGCAAGTCCACCTGCAGTCCCCAGCGTGCAAGGTCCAGGGCATGCACGCCGTTGTTGCCGAGTTCGCCCGTGCCCCAGTTCCAGAACCAGTGCCAGTTGTAGTGGAGAATGTTGTCGCGGAACGGTTGCTCGGGCGCGGGCCCTTGCCAGAGGGAATAATCCAGCCACGCCGGTACTGGTGCAGGTTTGCCCTGACCGATCGGGGCGCGGTGATTGGTGTACCAGCCGCGCGCAAAGAACAGCTTGCCCAGTTCGCCCGCGTGCAGGGCCTGGATCGCCTCGATCACCCACGGCCAACTGCGCCGTTGATTGCCCATCTGGACGACGCGTTTGTGTTTGCGTGCCGCGGCGACGATCCACTGGCACTCGCGGAAGTTGTGGCTGCCGGGCTTCTCGACATAGACGTGCTTCCCGGCGGCGCAGGCCATGATGGTGGCCGGGGCATGCCAGTGATCGGGCGTGGCGATGGAAACGGCATCCACGCCCGGGTCATCGAGCACGCGGCGCAGGTCTTGAACGCCCTTGGGTTTGGTCGCCTGTTTTTTGGCCACAGCGGCAACGCCCTTATCCATGGCGCGGGTGTCCACGTCGCTGACATAGGCGATCTCGACGTTGGGCACGGCCAGGTAACCGGCGATATGGTCCATGCCGCGGTTGGTGCAGCCGATGATGCCCACGCGGACCTTGTCGTTCGGACTGGCCTGGGCGCGAAGGAACGGTGCCGTGCTCAGGGCCGCCACCCCGGCGGCCAATAGTGAAGATTGCTTGAGGAAGTCGCGGCGATTGAGTGAAGAGGTCATGGTTTTTGGAGTGTTTGGTTGGTGATTTACGTTTGCGGTGGCAGGCGCCGAGCCGGGAGGGAGAGTTTCATGCGATCTTTCGTTCCACGCCGAGTTTGCCGATGAGCAGGAAGACGATCAGCAACGCCAGCGGATACAGCACGGCGCAGGCAATGAAGATCGGCGCAAAGCCGAAGGCGTCCACCACACCGCCGATGTAAAGCTGTGACAGGGCGCCCATCCACGAGCCGAGCGTGCCGCCGAGTCCGGTGATGGTGCCGACGGCGTTCTTTGGAAAGACTTCCGCCGGGAGCGTGATGTTGCCCCAACCGGCGTGGCAAAAAGTCATGGCCGCAACGAGGGCCAGCGCCAGGCCCGCGTGCGAAACCTGCGTCGCCAGCAGGCAGCACGTCAGCATGGTGGCGGTCATGAATGCCATGGTGGTCTTGCGGGCCTGGTCCAGTCCCCAGCCGCGCGCGATCAAAAACCGCGGGATTGCGCCGCTGCACACGCTGCCCAACGCGGCCATGGCAAAGGGAATCCAGACGAACAAGCCGAGTTGTTTAAGATCGAAGCCGTGGCGTTTCTGGAAGTAGAGCGGAATCCAGAACAGCAGGAAGTAACTGATCGGATCGGTAAGCGCGCGCACGAGGACGCAGCCCCAGGTTTCGCGCATGCGCAGCAACTGGAGGAATGGCACGGCGTGTTCGGTGGTCGGGGTTTCCACCTGCCCGGCGGTGATCAACTGGCGCTCCTCCTCGCTCAGGCGCGGATGATCCTTGGGCAGCTTGAACAACACCCACCAGGCGGCGACCCAGACAAAACCGAGCGCTCCGGTGATCAGGAAGGCGGAGCGCCAACCCCATTGCACCGCGATGAATGAGACGATCGGGGCGGCGGCCATGGAGCCGATGGCCGTGCCGGCATTGAAGATACCGATGGCCAGCGCGCGGTCCTTCATCGGGAACCATTCGCTTACGGCGCGCACACCGCCGGTAAAGCTGCCGGGCTCGAACACGCCGAGCAGCAGCCGGAAGAACGAAAACTGGCCCACCGTTGTGGCAAAGATGTGCAACATGTTGGCCACCGACCAGCCGCAGACGAACACCGCAAAGCCGCGTCGCGTGCCGATGATGTCAATGACGCGCCCGCTCACGGCATACATCACGCCGTAGCTGGCCAGGAACCAGGCGTTGATCGCGCCGTAGCTGGCATTGGTGAGGTTCAACTCCTCCTTGATGGTGCCGATGAGCACGGACAAAGTCTGGCGGTCCAGGTAATTCAGCGCCGAGGCCAAACACAGCAGGATGGCGATGTACCACCGAAGGTGCTTGATGGAAGATCGCCTCATGACTCAGCGTGTGACTCCGTCAAGAGAGATGGGCGTGGAACGCGCACACCGGCGTCCGCTCTGGTCCACGTGAACGCACAGATGCACATCGCTCCTGAACATCCCGATGCTGGCCGAGGCGATCTTCAAAGCGGTCTGCACAAGGTTGCCACCGTAGCAAGATCGTCCGCCTGCCGCCTCACAATTCGTGACCGGTTCAGATACTCTTGTGCGCTGGGCGGCTGTTCCCGCTTGAAATCAGGCCGGAAAGTCGGGCGCCAGAGCCGGTTTCAGCCAATTCACGTTTGACAGCTCCCGATGCGGTGCGAATGCTGACGCCCGATTTGCCTGTTACGCGTGGAAGCGCTCTGGACATTCAGGATATGAGGCCGGCCAAAGAGATTGAAGCCGCCACCGAGTCGGCCATCGCCGGACCGCCGCCGCATGGTCTCTCGGTTTGTGAAAGCCGGCAATCGCCCGGCAGTTCGGGACAACCCAAGGATGACTGTTCACGCTTCGTCTTTGTCATCTCCGGCAACGCCCGTTGGGAGTTCGGACAACGGCGGTACATGATCGGCCCGGCGACGTTGTGTCACGTTCCGGCCGGACTGGCCTTTCAGCAGGAGGTGATGGCCAAGGGAGAAGTCCTCGCCTACGTGATTCGGTATCGGCCGGAGTTGCTCTCGCCGGCGTTGGGCAACCAGCTCGCCGCGCTCGGGCTCGTGCCCCTGGATCTCGGCAACACGACGGTGAATCAGGCTCGCGTGGTGCGTTCCATCTTTCAGGAGATGCTCTTCGAGCAGGAATCGCGGCAGGAAGGCTGGGAAACGATTCTGCAATCGCGCCTCATGGACCTGGCGGTCCGCACCCTGCGACTTGCACGCCGGAAATGGGGCAAAGGCATGCCGGCCTTCGAGCCCGGCAGCGACAGCACGGATCGCGTGGCGCGCTACGCGTTGCGGTTGAAGTCGCAATTCTTCCGGCAGGAGACGATGGCGGAAGCGGCGCGATCGGTCGGCTTGAGCGGTCGCCAGTTCACGGAGCTGTTCCGCAAAGTAACCGGCCAAAGCTGGCGGCAGTACATCCTGGGGCTGCGGATGAAACACGCCGCGACGTTGCTGGCCGAAACGGATCGTTCGGTGAGTGCGGTGGCGTTTGAGTCCGGCTTCGAAGACCTCTCGAACTTCCATCACCTGTTTAAAGTCGAACACGGCTGCTCGCCGCTGGCGTACCGGGAACAGCACCGCGTCCGCTTGCCAGCGAAGCTGCTACCGGCCACCGAACCGGCCGGAAGCAAGTCCCTGGTCAAAGGTTTCCAGTTCCGGGGCATGAAGGGCTGGAGCTGGACGCCGGACCAATATCTGGAGGAGATTCCGGTGCTGGCCGGCCTGCGCATGAATTTCCTGATGAACTGCTACCGCTCGATGAGTGTGTCGCGGCCGGGCGAGCCGTGGCGCAACGAATGGTGGCAACCGATGTCGCGGGAGCGCAAGGAGGAGTTCGCCCGCATCATCAAGAGCAGTGCAGAACATGGGATTACGTTCTGCCTCGCGTTGCATCCGCAACTCGCTTCCTCGCGTCCGCTGACTCTGGGCAGCGCCAAGGATCTGGAGTTGTTTTTCCAGCATTACGCCTGGGCGCAGGAGCAAGGGGTGGAATGGTTCGCGGTCTGCCTGGATGACACGAGCTGGAGCGCGGAAGGCCCGGCGGCGCTGGCGGCCAGCCATTCCGCGCTGGTTAACGCGATCTTCCACGGCCTCTACGCCAAGAACGACCGCTCGAAGCTGATCTTCTGCCCGGCCTGTTTCTGGGGCGATGGCACGAATCCGGAGCATGCCGCCTACCTGGCGGTCGTGGCGAAGGACTTGCATCCGGACATCTACGTGTTCTGGAACGGCGACGCGATTGTGACGCCGCGGATCACGCGCGTGGCGGCGCAGGGCTTCAGGAACGCCGTCCGCCATCGCCTGTTCCTCTGGGACAATTACCCAGTCAATGACGGCAGTCCCACGATGCACCTCGGCCCGCTCAGCGGGCGCGAGCCGGATTTGTGCGAGGTGATTGACGGTTACATCAGCAATCCGATGTGCAGTCAGAACCAGATCAATCGCATCCCGCTGGCCACCGCAGCCGACTACGCCTGCGATCCGCATGCCTACAAACCGGCGCGCTCGGTGGGGCAGGCGATTCTCCGGCTGGGCGAGACGCCCGCGCAACAGACGGTCCTGAAGGAACTCGTGGAGGCGTATCCCGGTTTCATTGTGGCTGGCGGTGGCACGGGGACGAATCCGGTGCGGGCGAAGTTTGGCGATCTGCTGGGCGAGGACTATTCGCGCACCGCGGCGGCGCAGTTCGCCGCGCAGATGGAGCACCTGGCCGCACGGCTGGGGAAGTGCTTCCCCAAGCAGTTTCTGGATGCGAAGCACACGCTGCTGGCCGATGTAGCGTGGATGAAGGAGCAACTGGCGCAGCTCAAGACTCAGGCGACACGTATGCGAGGGTGATTACCGTCGCCTCGTTGCTACCAAGTTCCGAGGTTCATGGCGCGATTTGGATCGCGGAATTCTTTCCTCGACGGTTTCGCTACGGCTGATAGAAGACGCGGTAGTAGCGGTGGTCGCCGCCGGCGGCGCTGTCCGTCTGGGAAGCGCTGTTCCCGTAGGCAGGCTGCGTCCCGACCGGCTGCCAGTTCCCCGTGGTGAGGTTTGTGCGGCACTCCAAGGTGTAGTTCGTTCCCGCGATCGTGTTCGTGTAATAAACCGTCGCCGTGCCGGTTGCCCAAGTGATGGCAGTGATTCGCGGCGTGCGGGGCCCTAGGATCATCAGTCCCCAAGTATTATCCGCCACGTAGGTGTAGTTCTCGCTCACCGCCACACCCAAGGCTGACCCGCTGGTGTCGTAGCCGCCCACCCGCTGAGGGTTGGCCGGATTGCTCGCGTCGATCACCGCCAAGCCCGCCTCCCCATCCGCCACGTAGGCGTAGTTGCCGCTCACCGCCACGCCCCAGGCAGTCCCGATGGTGTCGTAACCGCCCACCCGCTGCGGGTTGGCCGGATTGCTCACGTCAATCACGTGCAAACCACGACCTGCATCCGCCACGTAGGCGTAGTTGCCGCTCACCGTCACGCCGTAAGCACCTGTGTAGGGGATACAGTCGCCCACGCGCTTCGGATTGG
>CAZWJC010000230.1:0-11573 GCA_964634255.1 uncultured Verrucomicrobiota bacterium
GATGGAGTCGGTTGGGCGGTTGGCGGGCGGCGTGGCGCACGATTTCAACAACATGCTCCAGGCCATATTGGGAAACGCCGCCTTGGCGGCGCTGGAGCCATCGTTGTCCCCGGAGGCACGTGAGCATCTTGTGGAAATCAAGAAGGCGGCCGAGCGTTCCGCGGACCTGACGCGCCAGTTGCTCGCCTTTGCTCGCAAGCAACCCGTCCACCCCAAGGTGCTCGATCTGAACGACACCGTGTCCGGCATGCTCAAGATGCTGCAGCGATTGCTGGGAGAGAACATTCAACTTGCCTGGCTGCCGGGCTCGGATTTATGGCCGGTCAAGATAGACCCGAGCCAGGTGGATCAGATGTTGGCCAATCTCACCATCAACGCTCGCGACGCCATCGCCGGGGTGGGACACATCACGATCCACACCGCCAACATCCGCGCCGATGACACTCCCCTGCGCCTCAACGCCGAAGCGGCTGCCGGAGATTATGTGCTGCTGTCTGTGACCGACAGCGGGTGCGGCATGAATACTGAGACCCAGTCGCACCTCTTTGAACCTTTCTTCACCACGAAGGCCGCCGGCAAAGGCACGGGCTTGGGGCTGGCCACGGTGTACGGCATCGTGAAGCAAAACGGCGGGTTCATCGAAGTCCAGAGCGAATCGGGCCGGGGCAGCACCTTCCGAATCTACCTGCCGCGCGCCAAGGCTGAACCCGAGACGATCATTGCTCCGGTAACACACGACTCCCGGCGGGGAACTGAGACGGTGCTGCTCGTGGAGGATGAGCGGCAGGTGCTGGAGCTCAGTCAGCGGATCCTCCGTCAGCACGGCTATGAGGTGCTGGCAACGACTTCGCCCGAGGAAGCGATCCACCTCGCCCAAACCCACGCGGGCCCTATTCATCTGCTCGTGACCGACGTGATCATGCCCGGCATGAATGGGCGTGACTTAAGCGCACGGTTGATGGCGCTCAAACCGGGATTGAAATGTCTCTTCATGTCCGGCTACACCGCCGATGTGATCACGCGCCAAGGGGTGTTGGAAGAGGGCGTCCAGTTCCTGCAAAAGCCCTTTACCATCGCAGAGCTGACCCAGCGGGTTCGGGAGACGCTGGGAACACCCTAATTCAACCCATCTGGCCGATCAGGACGCGCCAGCGACTGGCGCTGTGAGCAAGGCGACCACGGCGGCGTGGTTTCCCTCCGTCGCGAACGCGAGCGCTGTCTTGCCGTTGGAGGTCACTGCGTTCGCATCCGCCCCCTTTTCCAGCAACACCTTCACCGTCTCGATGTGACCGTTCGCGGCGGCGAACATGAGCGCCGTCCGGCCAAATATCTCCTCGGTCGCGTTGATCGGTGCACCTTTTTCCAACAGAAGGCTCACAACGTCCACGAACCCCTTCTCGGCCGCCTCCATCAGCAGGGTTTTGTTTTCGAGATTGTCCTTGAGACTGGCGTCCGCGCCATTTTCCAGGAGGACGTTGACCAGTCCGGCCAGGTCGCGTTCCATCGCGAGGGCCAAGGCGGTCTTGCCCAACTTGTTCACCACGTTCACATCTGCGCCATGCCGGATGAGGGCCTTGGCAACGTCGAGGTGCCCGCGGGTTACGGCGATCATGAGCGGAGTGTTGTCGCGGCTGGTCTTGAGGTTGGCGTTGACACCGCCTTTCAAGAGCGCGGTGACGCGTTCAATATCCCCCTCGTGCGCCGCAAGCATCAGGTCGCTCGCGCCGGCCTTCCGGAGAATCTGCACCAACTCCTCATCGCCTTGAAATGAGGCCATCATGAGCGCGGTGTGCTCCATGTTGTCTTGCGCATTCGCATCCGCGCCTTTTTCGAGGAGATAGCGCACGACATCCGTGTGCCCGCTGACCGTCGCCAGCATCAACGGCGTTTGGCCTGTGGCTTCGGCGTTTACGTCCGCGCCTCTTTCCACCAGCAGTCTCACGATGTCGTGGTGACCGCTCGCCGCGGCAAAGGCGAGGGCGGAGTAACCGAGGACGGATTCCTTCGCGTTGACTTTCGCTCCGTGTTCGAGCGCGAGCCGGGCGATGTCCACGAAACCCTTGTCAGCCGCGTACATCAGAATCGTCCGCTCCTCTTCCGGATCCTTCGCGTTCACGTCAGCCCCCGCATCCAACATCAACTGGACGATGTCCGCATGCCGGCTCTGGGCGGCATACAACAGAGCTGGCACGCCTTCCGCGTCGGCGGTGTTGGCGCTTATGCCGGCATCGAGGAACAGTCGGGCGAGTTGGAGATCGCCTTTCTTGAGGCTGGTGAAGAACCGTTCGGGGCTGAGTTCCACACCCTTTTCCTCGAGGACGACGCGGGCTGCCTCTGATTTGCTGCTCATGGTGACTGGATTTGGCCTTAAGCTACCACCATCCGGGAATAAACGCCCGGGATTTCCTGGGTTGACCCGAATCCGACGCTGGCGCGAAATCAGCCTTGCGCGGCAGCCCCGCCTTTCCTGAAACTCCCGCCGTGGAACGGTGGCTGTAGGTCGCGACGACATGCAAGAAAGCAACGCAGCGCTTGGCTGGGTGAAGACGGCCGTGCTGGGGCGCAATCCCCGGCGGACGCTTTGGCGCGTGCTGATCCTCGCCGGCCTCAGCTACATCGTGTTCGGTTTCGTGCTCTTGCCGGTGCGCATCGAAGGCATCAGCATGTGGCCGACCTACCGGGACCGGCAGATCAACTTTGCGAACCGCCTGGCCTATGCCTGGCGTGAACCCCAGCGGGGAGACGTAATCTGCCTGCAACTCGCCGCCGGTCGGCACGTGATGTATCTCAAACGCATCATCGGTCTGCCGGGCGAGACCGTCGAGTTCCGCGGCGGCCGGACCTACATTGACGGCCAACCACTCGACGAACCCTACGTGCGCACGGAGTGCAACTGGGATGTGCCTCCCAAGCGACTCGGCGCGGCCGAATACTACGTCGTGGGCGACAACCGCGGCATGCCAGCCATGCTGCACGAACAAGGCGTCATGGCTCGGCACCTCATCGTCGGCAAGCCGCTGCTATGAGAAACGCTTTTCGCCTGATCGTTCTCGCGCTGCTGATCGCCGCGGGCGTGTGGCTGTGGGGCGTTCTGTTTCCGAGTCCGGAGAAGGTCATTCGCTCTCGGCTGCAAGAGATCGAGGGCCTCGTCTCGTTTCCGGCCAACCAGGCCCCGCTCACGGCCCTCACCGATGTCCAGCGCCTCTGCAGCTTGCTCAGCCCGGATGTGGAGGTGCGCGTGGACGCGCTCGGCATGGGCCGCGCGGTGGTCAGCGGGCGCGACGAGGTCCGCCAAGGGGCGCTGGCCTGGCGGAACAGCGTCAACGGCGCCAGCGTGGAATTCCCCGACATCAAGGTGCTGCTGGCCCCGGACCGGCAATCCGCGGACGTGTTTCTGAACGTGCGCGCCCGCGTGCCGACCGAGCCCAACGCGGTCTTCTTGGAAATGAAACTCCTGTTCCGGAAACACGGGCGCGATTGGCTCATCGCACGGGCGGAATCGAACCGGACGCTCCGGTGAGCCAGCGAACTGTGCTGACCAGCAGAACTCTCCCTGAAAACAACTGCCCGGCGCTCGGGAGTCACCGCGGGCGCCGGGCACAGAGAGTTGCGTGAACTGACTTACTTGGTTTCGTCCTTCTTCTCGGCGTCGTCCTCGTCAGCCTTCTCTTCCGTCGCTGCGTCATCCTTCTTGGGCTCTTCCTTCTTCTCGGCCATCAACTCGGCACGCTTCTTCAGTAAAGAGTCAAAGGTCCAGCCGGAGACGCGATAAACCCAGCCTTCGAGCTTCTTCTCGGCGGCAAGTTTTTCGGCGAGCTTCGTGTTCTTCTCTTTGAATTCCTTGTCCAGTTTCTCCTTGTCCTCGGGCTTCTCGTCCTTGCCGGGCGCGCGCTCGCCGGGCAGGTCAGCCGCCACGGTGAGCGTCAGATGCTGGGCGTCATTCGTCTTGATACCGATCTTGAGCGTGTAAGTGAAGCCCTCGAAGGTCTGGACCGTGGCAATGGTTGGCTTGTCCAGACCAACGCTCGCGGGATCGGTTTCCTTCGGCAGCACATCGTTGAACGAGGGCCAGCCCAAACCGCCGGTGGCGCTGGAGGCTTTCGAGCTATCCAGCTTCTCGTCCGGCTTGGCGTCAGCCAGCTTCCACTCGCCGGTTTCCGTTTCCCGGGTGAGCGTCCAGGAATTCGTCGCCTCCGCATAGACCACGGCAACGGACTTGGCTTTCTCCACCTTGAAGAAATCCTTGTTCAGCCATTGATCCGGCTTCGCTTCGATGTTCGCAAGCGGATCGGAAATGACGGAGACACTGCCGCTGGTGCCAGCCACCATCACGAAGCGGCCCACCGGGAATCCGCCGCCGCCAGCACCAAACTCATCCATGGGCGAGCGTTGCGGGGCTTCCTTCATCTGCTTCTTGCCGAGCAGCAGGCCCTTGATGACTTTGTCCGACTTGTCGCGGAATTCGACGAGCGTGGCGGTGTTCGACGCCGGTCCGGGCGGGAGGAGTTCCACGCGGCCCAACTGCGACGCGCCGATTTGCTCGGTCTGGACGGCCTTAAGGTCGCGCGCCTTAAGCAGGAACTCGCTGACCTGCGAGAAGTTGGCCGGGTAATCGGAACGCTCGCGCACGCGCCACAGGTCGTCCTTCTTGACGAGGCTGAGTTCGTTCGCGCCCTGCTTGATCACCAAGCTGGCCACGTCGTTTACGGGCAAGTCGCCCAAGAGCTTCTGGCCGGCGGCACTCCCTCCGCCCTGCCAGGAGGCGGCTTGCTTCTTGAAGAGCAGGAGGCCCGCGCCGCCGAGGACGGCCACCAGCACCAACAGGATGAACAGTTGCTTCCGATTCATTTTGCCGAGGTGAGTTTGCGTTTGTAGATGGCGATGACGATGCCCGAGAGGCTGACGATCAGCGGCATGGCGGCGATGTTGAACCACTTGACCCGGTTCTCCAACGCGTCGATGTCGCGGCGGAAATCTTTGCGAAGTTGCTTCAACTCCGTCTTGGTCGTGGCTTCCAGCTTGCGGAACTTCTCGATCTCGGCCTGCTGTTCCGGCGAGAGGATGAAGCGCTGGCCGGCTTCCTTCTTTTGCTGCTGCAATTCGTTCAGTTTGCGTTGCGCATCGGCGAGGCTATCTTCGAGCTTTTTGATCTCGGCCTGATAGCGCTCCTGGGCGTCCGCCTGCATCTTCTTTACGAGTGTGAAGGGCCGGCTGGTGGTGGCCCGGCTGCGGACGCCAATCAAGTTGCTGTCACCGGCCAGTTGCTCGACGAGGTTCTGCGCGAAGTTCAGGTTCGCGTTCATGGGCATGCGGATCGCGCCGAACGGGGTATTCATCTCCCGAATTGCGAACCGGTCGTAGAGCATGTCGGCGTCGCCCACGAGAATCACCACGTTGTCCGAGGCGGTTTCTTTCAAAGATGTTCCGGCGTCCTTCTTCGCTTCTTTGTCGCCGTCCTTTTTGTCGGCATCATCCTTCTTTTCCTCGGGGGCGCCGTTCGGGAAGGCGCTCTTGAACTTGCCCGTCAGGCGGATGGCCAGCGGATAAGCCGTGCCGGAGGATTTGAATTCCTTGAGGATGCTTTCACCCGACATGTTGGCCATGAAACCGTCCACGAGCTGGGATTCCTTCGTGCTGTTGATCAACACGGTCTGCTTGAGGCCGTCCACCGGTGTGCCCGAAAACGCGCCCGCCAAAGGCAACCAGATGTTGTCGATCTCGCTGGTCGCCACGTCGTCCTTGTTGATGCCCTGCGCGTTGATCGCCAGAAATGCCGGTGCTTCCTGGGGCTGATTGCGCTGGCCCATCAGCTGCATCTTGAAGTTGAGGTCGGCGACCACCTTGCTGGTGTCATACTTGAGCCCCCAAGCGGTGAGGAGTTTCTCCAGGTTCGAGCCGGCACCGGGCATGTTGAACGGCATGTTGCCCTGCGGCTTGCTGTCCACGAGGGACGTGGCATCGAGAAAAGCGATGAGCTTGCCGCCGCGCATCACGAACTGGTCAACGGCAAACTGCGCCTTGTCGGTGATGTCCTTCGGATGCAGGACGAGCATCACCTTGATGTCGTCGTCAATCTTCTCCGCAGTCATCTCGACACGCTTCACCTCGAAGTCCTGCTTGAGTTCGCCGACGAGCGCCCACGGTTCGCTGCCACGCTGGCCCATCTGCATCATCATCGGATTACTCGGCATGCCGAAAATCGGCAGCGCGCTCATTATTCCGACGACGGGTTTCTCGGGCTTGCCGACGCGCGAGATGGCGCGGGCGATGTCGTACTCGAGCAGGCGCTCGCGGTTCGGAGCGAGGAACGGCAAAGCCGCCTTCGAGTCCAGCATGCTCACGGAAACGCCGAGGTAGTAACTATCCCCAGACTGCAGCATCTGGCCTTCGATCCCGTCGAGCCGCGCAGAATCCTCGGCGTCGGAGTCGGGTTGGGGATTGAGCTTCTCGAGAATGATCTTGTTGCCGCCCGCTTGTTTGAACTCACTTAGTAAGTCTTCCACGCGCTGGGCATAGGTCTTGAGGTAGACACTCTCCGGCGAGGCATTGTCGGTCTGCGTGGCGTAAAACCGGATCTTTACCGGCGTATCGAGCTTCTGGAGTATTTTCTTCGTGCCATCCGACAGCGTGAAAGCCCTTTCCTGCGTTAGGTCCACGCGCTGCTTGACCGCGGCGGTGATGACGTTGACGGCGAGCAGGATCAGGAGCATCGCCGCCACGCCGACGGCAGAGTAGAGGTAGATTTCGAGAGATCGCTTTTTCATGGTGTCTCTTTCAATTTAGCCAGCACGGTGTCCGCGCAGAATCACGCCCGTCGTGAACAGCGAGAAACCGATCACCGACAGGAAAAAGATGACGTCGCGCGAGTCGAGCACGCCTTTCTGGAAGCCTTCAAAATGAGTGATAAAACTGAACGACGAGACGATGTTCACCAGCATACTAGACCACTGGGCCAGCAAGTTCGTCACCGGCGGAAAGCCGGCTAGAATGAGGAACAGGCAAAGCACCACGGCAATGATGAAGCTCACGACCTGGTTGCGCGTCAGCGCCGAAGTCATGCAGGCGATGGCCAGATACGCGCCCGCCATCATCAGGCTGCCCACGTAACCGGTAAAGATCACGCCGTTGTCCGGATCACCGAGATAATTCACGGAGAACACAAGTGGGAAGGTCAGGGCCAGCGCCAGCGCCAGGAACAGCCAAGAGGCAACGAACTTTCCGACAATCGCTTGCCAGGGTGTGACCGGCATCGTGAAGAGCAACTCTAGTGTGCCTACGCGCCGCTCCTCCGCCCAAAGCCGCATTCCAACGGCCGGCACCAAAAACAGGTAGAACCACGGATGCCACATAAAGAACGAAACCAGCGAAGCCTCTCCGCGTTCGAAGAAGCCGCCGACCATGAACGTGAAGAACCCGCTCAACAGCAGGAAAATCACGATGAATACATACGCTACCGGCGAGGAGAAGTAGCCGGCCAGTTCGCGCTTTGCGATGGTCTTGATGTTGGCCAGGGCTGAGTTCATGCGGCCTCCTTCACAGTGTCGGACATGGTGATGCTACGGAAGACTTCGTCCAACCGGCCTTCCTCGGCGTGCAGTTCTTCGATGCGCCAGCCTTGCGCAGCTTCGCCGATGGCTCTGGCGAACCCGCCGTTGGCGCCGGCATCCTTCGGGAAAGCCCGGGCCAGCACAACGCCGTCTCTTTCCTCCAGAATCGTCACCTTCTTGATCCCGGCGACTTGGTAAAGCTTCGACGAGATCGCGCTGCTTGCGACGCCGCTGACCTTGAGGGTCACCGCGCCGGCCATCTCGGACTTCGCGCGCAGTTCGGCTGGCGTGCCGTTCGCGACGATGCGACCGCGGTCAATGATGATCGCCCGCGTGCAGGCGGCGTCCACTTCTTCGAGGATGTGCGTCGAGAAGATGATCACCTTCTTCTGCCCCATGGTGCGAATCAGCGTGCGCACCTCATGCTTTTGATTGGGGTCGAGACCATCGGTCGGCTCGTCCAAAATGAGCACGGGGGGATCGTGAATGATGGATTGGGCGAAACAGGTGCGGTGGCGATAGCCCTTGGAGAGCGTCTCCACACTTTGGTGCAACACGCCAGTGAGAAAGCACATCTCCACGGCGCGGTTCACGGCACCCTTCTTCGCATCGCCCCGCAGCCCGCGCAGTTCGGCGGCAAAGCTGAGGAAGCCATAAACCGTCATGTCGGTGTACGCCGGGGCGTTTTCCGGCAGGTAGCCGATCAGACGCTTCGCGGCGATGGGGTCCTCCACGATATCGTGGCCGCCCACCAGGACGCGGCCTTCGGTGGGGGGGATGAACCCGGTGATCATCCGCATGGTGGTGGACTTGCCGGCGCCGTTGGGCCCAAGAAAGCCCAACACTTCGCCTGGCTGGACGGCGAACGACACGCCGTCCACGGCCCGCTTGGGCCCGAATGTTTTCTTTAATCGCTCAACCTGAATCATGGTTTTAGCTCCACACAGAGTGAAACGGGCGTTTCAGATACCCAGTCCTGACTCACATGTAAACACTATTTTCCGTACCTTTCGGGATTCTGATGCCCCCGAAGATACGCTTCGCTGTGCTTAGACACACCGGCAGAAAAATGTTCAAACTTTTTTGCAGCCGTTTCCCAGGCGGTGCGCCCACGGCTGGCGCTTTCCTTGACAGAGCCACCCGCCACTCAGTACTGAATGGCCATGATCAAGTGCCCCGCTATCGCCGCAGTACCTGCGACAACCCGCCCGGTTACAGCCACCGACAACCGCAGATCAAGCGCAACCCGTGGGCTGAGTGCCCGAATCGCGAGGTGGTTTCGCTGCGCCAAGCCTGCAGTGGGTTTGGCCATACTTGTCGGGGCAACCGTCCGATTGCCAGCCAACGACGCGCTCCCGGCATATCCGCCGTTACCGAGTGAGCGCCAACTCCAATGGCACGCGCTGGAGTTTTACGGCTTCCTCCATTTCAGCATCAACACGTTCACTGACAAAGAGTGGGGCTACGGAGATGAACCGGCGACGGCATTCAATCCCACCGCCTTCGATGCTGACCAGATCGTCCGCGTGGCGAAGGCGGGCGGCATGAAGGGGCTGATTCTAACGGCAAAGCATCATGACGGCTTCTGCCTCTGGCCCAGCCAGTTCACAGAGCATTCGGTCAAGAACTCGCCCTGGAAGAACGGGAAGGGCGATGTGGTGCGTGAAGTTTCCGACGCCTGCCGGAAGCACGGGCTCAAGTTCGGCGTCTATCTCTCGCCGTGGGATCGCAACCATAAGGATTACGGCCGGCCCGAATACATCGCCTATTACCGCAACCAACTGCGTGAGTTGCTGACGAACTACGGGTCCGTCTTCGAGGTGTGGTTCGACGGTGCAAACGGCGGCGACGGATATTACGGCGGGGCGAAGGAGAAACGGACGATCGACCGGCGGACGTACTACGACTGGCCCAAGACCTGGCAGTTAGTGCGCGAACTCCAGCCCATGGCATGCATCTTCAGCGATGGCGGGCCCGATGTTCGTTGGGTCGGCAACGAGCGCGCGCATGCGGGAGAAACCTGCTGGGCGACTTTGAACGGCGCAGAGTTCGCCCCCGGCGAGGCGGACGAGAAACGGCTCAACCACGGCGACCGGCCCGGCACCCACTGGCTTCCGGCCGAATGCGACGTATCGATTCGTCCGGGCTGGTTCTATCACGCGGCCGAGGACGCGAAGGTGAAAACCCCGCAGCAGTTGCTGGATCTTTACTTCGCCTCGGTGGGGCGCGGGGCGTCGTTTCTACTGAACCTGCCGCCGGATCGCCGCGGGCAGATTCATGAAAACGACGCGCGGTCGCTGGCGGGATTTCGCTCGCTCTGGGAGAACCTGTTCCGGGAAAACCTGGCCAAAGGCGCGCGGTTCGAAGGCGACAACAAAGCCAACCGCGGCCCTGAGAACGATCCCAAGCGGTTGCTCGACGAGGACGCGGCCACCTATTGGGTGGCTGACAACTCGCCCCCCGCCGCCGAACTGACCTTGGCTTTCGCAAAGCCGATCACGTTCGATGTCGTTGATCTGCGCGAGCACCTGCCACTCGGGCAACGCATTGAAGCTGTGGCTGTGGATTGCTTGCGCGACGGGAAGTGGGAGGAGTTTGGAAGCGCCACGAGTGTGGGAAATCGCCGGCTAATGCGGACGGCGCCGATCACAACTGAGAAAGTGCGCCTGCGGGTGGTACGCAGTGTCGCGCCCGCCGTGCTTTCTTCCTTCGGACTCTACAAGTCTCCGCAAGCGCCATAACGCTAGTGTGCCTGCGCCGACGGCGCGAAAAGCGCCGGCCGAAATTTGGCCGAGCCAATTGCATCGGCAGACTGGCTGGATGGAAATGGATCTAGCAAAGCGGTGATGCTGGTGTGAATCGGCTTGCCAGCGCGAGCCTTGCCGGAGAAGCTATGCACGCCCGAGTGGAAGGGTGGCTGAGTGGTTAAAGGCACCTGACTCGAAATCTCAACAGCCACAAGGACTTACGCGGAACCAGTTGGACTTCAGTGGACTAGCTTTCTGAATAAACACGAGCCAGGGACCAATCAGGACTATTTTGGACCTGTTTTCTCGCGTCGGGGATACAAAACGGGATACAAAGCAACAACCCATTCCCGAATTTGCCTGGACTGGGCGCAGTCGCCACGCTTTCGCAATTCTGTCGCGCCCTCAGAATTCGCCAGTTGGGCGAGTCAGGGCTTTGGGTTGGCTGCCTGTCAGACCGGATGAGCCGATCAGCCCGTCTCAGAGCTTTGCCCAAGTGTTTCTAGCTCACGGCCCTGGTTCGATTGCCAGCTTGGAGTTGCAGAATCGACTGCTAACGACTCAAGCGGCTTCGCGTGGATCACTCTTCGGCACACCGCTTTTTCTGTTTCCCGCTGCAACCGTTTGAAATACGATCCGGCACGAGGTTCAGATGGTTCGGGGTTCACCAACACAGAAAGTCACTCTGAACGCGCCCGGCAATACCGCGGCCCTGCGCTGGAAGTGCGTCCTGAGTGATACCCTCAGTCGGTCGCCCTCACTCCTTGAATGACACCAGAAGAACAGGCCCGGGAACGGATTGACGCACAACTCACCGCGTGCGGCTGGGATGTCCAAACGAAGGACAAGATCAACCTCTCCGCTTCGTGTGGCGTGGCGGTGCGTGAACTGTCCTTCACCACCGGTGAACCAGGTTATACCCTGTTCGTGGATGGCAAGGCGCTGGCCACAGTCGAGGCGAAACCCGTCACCGAGGCGGGCTCGAAGGTGGAGGCCGGGCTCTGGGTGGACAAACGCGACCGCCAGACCCGCAAGGTCCGCTGGGAACAGCTCGACGAAGTCCTCGCCTACGATCCCAGCGACCTCGACCGCGACGTCGTCGCCACCGACCAGATTCGCACGGTGCTGGAAACGTTCCGCGACAAGGTGTTCACCGAGATGTTTCCGGGCCGCACCGACTTGCCCAAGACCCTCATCTTCGCCAAGGACGACACCCACGCCGACGACATCGTCCGCCTCTGCCGCGAGGTGTTCGGCAAGGGCAACGACTTCTGCCAGA
>CAZWJC010000231.1:0-11490 GCA_964634255.1 uncultured Verrucomicrobiota bacterium
GATTCGTCGTGCCCGCAGTGAGGTAGAGATGATTGCGTGGTCGCAAGTCGGTTAGGTTTTCATCCAGCCGCCGTGGCTCGTTGGGGGTGATTCCCAGATTCGTGGAGGCGGTGAGCGTGACTTGCAGTTGTGCCTCGGGCCAGCCGATTGAACGGGAACGCAGGTTGAACTCGGCCCCGGGTCTCAGGTTGTAGCGGACGAAATCCTCGGCCACGAGGCCGTCCGGCTGACGCAAGGCCGTGTCCGCGTTGATCGCGGTGACGAGCGCCTGCACCAACGTGGCGGTATCGGCGCTGCCGGTGGAATTCGTTACCGCCACGGTGACGACGCTGCCGTTGGTCTTCTGAACCAGGAGTTGCAGATAGCTGTTGGTTTCCACCGTGTTGGTGACCGAGAAACTGCGCAGGCCGAAAGCACTCGTGTCCAGGAAATGCGGACGCGCCGCCGCGGCAAACGTTGTAGGGGGCTGTTCATGACTATTCGTGCTGGACGCCAACAGCTCCACGGCTTCGCCCAGACGATCCAGCTCGAAGGACTGCAGTTCGAGGCGGTCCCCGCGGGCTGCCGCTTGAACGCGCGTGATGTTGGTATTTGCGGGCTGGTTGATTTCGTCTGCCAAGGCCGAGGCCACCGTGGTCAGCGTGGCGTTCGTCGGCACGGGGCAGGAGATGGAATGGCCCGCGATGGAGACGGTCAGCACATCTCCGGCTCGCGGGGGCAGGTTGGTCAACGTGTGGAGGAACTTGCCATCGAAGAGGAGATCCACCTGTTGCACGGGCCGCGACGCATCGGGAGCCATGATGCGAAGGGACAGGTTTGTTGTTCCACTGAGTGCAACGGCATCTGGCAGGTTCAGCCACGCCCCGCCGGCTTTGACCGCGAAGGGGGCGGCCAGCGGTTCGCCGACCAGGATGCCTTGGAACGGATTCGCGAGGCCTTGGTAGTAGCACTCGGCAATGGAGAAGCCGCGCGCCTGGTAGAAGTAGATGTGCGGCCAAGGGAACTTCTGCGGCCAGTTGCAGGGTTCGACGACGGTGCCGTAGCTGGCAGTAGCGCCGGCCATGAGGAAGTTCGTCACGCCGGTGTGCCCGCTGTTTTCGAACAGCTCCCCACCGTAGGAAGTCAAGTTGTCGGCCATCGCTCCCGGAACGAACAAGTCCGGCATCAGCGTGAACTGGTGCTTGCCGGTCTGGCAGCCCAGTTGTCGACCCTGACTCGTGGAGGATTCTGCGTTCGTGCGAACCACCGTCATCCGACCGAGTACGCCGCTGTCCATGATGGCATCGTCGAAGTACCAGTAGCGGACGTTGCGGGCCGTATCCGTGCTTTTGGTCAGAAACACGCGCTGGGTGGGGAATGAGCCGTCGCTGGCCACGCCGCGATCCACTATGGCCATGGCGGAGGTAAGGTTGGTGGCCGTGATCATGAAGGCAAGCCAGGCGTTGCCGTTCGTCACGCTGCGAAAGGGCAGTTCGCTGCCGGCGTAGGAATTGGCGGACGGCTGGGGGAGGCTGCACGAATCCGGAATGCCGGAGAGATTCAGGTCTTCCTCAGGGTGGAAGCCGTAGAAGAGAGCCGACGTTGTGCTGTTCCGGCCGCTGTTGTTCGGGCTGGTGTCAGTGACGCGGTAAGGAATGTCCATGGATAGCACCACGGTGTCCACCTGGTTGGAGAGTTCCCGGCTGGCGAGCATTTCTGTGAGTGGACTGAGCAGGTGGCTTTCAAAGTCTGCCTTGGACCACTGAATGTTGCCGCCGGGCCAGAATATTCGCAGGAAGTTCTCCGGCGGTACCTGGCGGCGCTCACCGTAGTAGTTGCCGAGCTGGATCGAATCCGCGCTGTGCTGGTTCACGACGACAGCCACGTTCAATCCGCTGCCGCCGGCCAACGCCAGAGCGGCGGTGACAAACAGACCCGCCGTTGCGAGCAGCTTCGTGCCAACGCGTTTCACGGTGCTATGATGGCGCAATCGAGCCAAACGACAAGTCACCGGAAGGCGGAGGTGAAAGGAACTGATGATCGCAAGGGATTCACCGCGACAGCGGTTGAGGACTCCAAAGCGTGGACAGCCCCGTCGCGGCGCCGCTCAAATCCGGAGGTATTGGACGTTTCTCGAAGACGCGCAGGCAAGTTCCCGGCTGCGCCGTTACGGCGAAGCGACAACGGAGTTCACTGCAACGGTGCCCGGGCATTGCAGTCCAGAATCCAGAACTCATTGGTTACCGGTCCGCCGGACAGACTGTAGAATTCGTGGCGGACAGAGCGGACGAAGTCGCCCGGCAAAAGCGGAGTTGAGATCGGCACGCGGGTGAGATGCCCGTTGGTCAGGCTGACCGCGGTGGTGATGTTGGTCATGCCGACGCGTGAGAAATTAGTCAGGACCTGCGCGGTGGAGCGGATCTTCAGCCCAACATTCGTTGCGCCCGGGCCGACGGTGAGAACGAACTCCGTTAGCAGGTTGGAGCGGAGATTGGAGGGCGTTGGCCAGCCCAGGGCGCAGACCTCGTTGGGGGTGGCTCGGACCACGTCCTCCAATGAAATGTAGCCATCACCGTCGGGTTTTGCTGGGCCGCGGGCGTCATGATTGAAGCCGCTGATGAGCGGCGCGTATCGGAGGGGCAGACGCGAACACCATTCTGTGCTTCGGTCCGGCTGAGCGATCGCCAGCCGGGCCCAACCATTGGTATTCGAGCCGGTCGTCTTGAGCCACGGCGCCCCGCCATTTAAGTCGAGTCGGATACTGCCAGGATGGGCAGACTGCAAAGTGTTGCTGCCGGCGGTGATGTTCGCGTGGTTGGTCCCTCCTGAATCAATGAATGCAAACCCACCGTACACCCATGAAGTATTTGTGGTTTCGCGGCCCGCGGGTAAGCGTACCGCTCGTTGCCACGCCGTGTCCAAGAACGGCTGGTGGGGGAACACCACGTTCTTGCCAGCAAACAACGCCGAGTTGATGAGTCTTGCGTACTCCAAAATGCCTGCCTCCGTGTGGTGAACGGTGTCACTGTAGTAGCGGGTATCGAATGGGTTCGTGAAATACGCGGCCACATCCGCACAGGCGACCCAGCGCCGCGGTTCCATGCGGCGGATGTAATCATTTCGTTCCCACCACCACACGTCCAACACGCCTCCGGGCGTCAACCACCAGGAGTCGGCCCGTGGGGCCACCGTGGTCACGACGGGCAGAACGCCATCCGCGTTCAACGCGGCCAGAAACCCGTCGAAATTTGCTGTCCATTCCGCCGGCCTCCGGTCTGGATCGTTGGCGCCGGTGACGATGACGGCATAGACCTCTCGTCCGAGGGCGCGCTGGGCGAGTGCGGACGGCCGGGCCAGGTTCGTGTATTGCCCCCACGCCGCCAGCCCCGAGTGATTGGTGAGGTACAATTGCGTCCCGTCCATCGCGTAGTTGGACGACCACTGCACACGCCCGTTGAAGAAGGTATTCGTGAGGATGGCGACGGCCAGCATATTGTTCCCGACAGTTATCCGCATTCGCGAATCCCCGAAGAACATCACGGCCAGATTCGTTCGACTCAAACGGCTGACCGCCCCGGGGCCGGTCAATGCGCCGCCGTTCAGATTCGCCAATCCCGCACCATCGCCGGCAAAGACGTTCGCACCGTTTGTGAATGAGACGCCGCTCCCGTAAGTTCCCCCAAGCGCGCTGGCCGGCAGCACCCCAACGACATTCGAAGCTTGGGCCGCCATCATGGCATAGGGCGCGGCGGTCAATGGTTGGGCGGGGGCCAGGGCGGTGAAGGCCTCAGAGCCCTGACGAAACCAGATTCGCAAGCGGAGGTCCGCATGCGTGAAAACCTCAGTCGGGATGGCAGTCATGTTGGACGTCGTCACGTCACCGAGACGGGCGGTGAACAGGCCTTCGTTGACCGGCAGTGTCACTGCCGCCACAGGTTCGCCGCTTGGGCTGCCCGAACCGTCATTCCGCCAGTACGTGGTGAGGCCATCTGCGCTGACGATTGCGAACTTGAACTGCCCCAGGCCGTGGAAGTTGGTGCCCGCTGCGTTGAGACGGCCTTGATAGGTCAGAAGGTGGGACGACTGGCCGAACGCCGTGGCGGCGGCGACGAGCGCGAATAAAATTAGGCGGAGGTTCATTTGAATCCTAAACTGCGAAACCTGGTGGCATCGTACGTCAGCGAGATTGCGAAGCAAGACCAAGTTAGGTTTGCGGCGATGAAACGTAACGGGTCAGAAGCGGCCACGGCTTCGTGGGCGACAGATTCGTAGCCGGCGGAGTTTGGTCAACTCTTGGGGGAAGGCGTATTCGTCGGCCTCGGGCGCTCCAGTGTTTGGTCGTCCCACGAAGCGGGATCCTCGAGCGATTCAAGGTGTGTGAAGACGGTCGTCCCCGGCAGCGCGTGACGGATGTCGGCCTCAATCCGCTCCAGCAAGTCATGACCGCGGTGGACGGTCCACTCGCCAGGCACGAGCACGTGCATGGAGACGAACTTGCGGGCGCCCGCTTGGCGAGTGCGCAATGCGTGGAACTGGACACCGTCCGATCCGTGACGCTCAAGCATCTTGCGGACGACGGTCTGGTCGGCAGCCGACAGCGCCGTGTCCATCAGTCCGAGGACCGACCGGCGCAGGATGCCGATGGCCGTATACAGGATGTTCGCCGCAACGAGCAGTGCCACCACCGGGTCGAGCCATTGCCAGTCGGTTAGCGCGACCAACCCGACGCCCACCACCACGCCTGCAGAGGTCCACACGTCGGTGAGCAAATGGTGCGCGTTGGCCTCCAGGGTGATGGAGTTATGCCGTCGGCCCGCTCGCAGCAAGACCAGTGCGACCCCCAGATTCACCAGCGCCGCGACGACGGCCACGATGATGCCCGGCCCGACAGCCTCCAGCGGTTTTGGAATAATCAGGCGCTGGCACGCGGCGATGGCGATGCTCAACGCCGCGACAAAGATCA
This sequence comes from uncultured Verrucomicrobiota bacterium, assembly GCA_964634255.1. Classification (GTDB taxonomy): domain Bacteria; phylum Verrucomicrobiota; class Verrucomicrobiia; order Limisphaerales; family MWDV01; genus MWDV01. The sequence goes on from CAZWJC010000231.1 coordinate 4,943, forward strand.
AGCCGCCTTCGACGCCGCTGGAGAAATACTCCGCCTTACTGTGCCCGTAGGCATGGTCCTCATCCGCTGGTTTCGCGGCGATGGTCAACATGGCCAGCGCCATGATGCCGCCGACGAGGTTGACCACCGACTCCACCGCGTCGGAGAGCAGGCCCACCGAGCCGGTGAGTAAATACGCGGCGGTCTTGAGTCCGATGGTGACCAGCGCGGCGGCGATGGATAACCAGGCGAAGCGGGTGAGTGAGGACGAAGTCACGACCGTTCAGAGCAGGTGACTGAACATGGCGTCCCGGAGCTTGGGCTCGAACCACGTGCTCTTCGGAGGCATGATCCCGCCGGCATCGGCGATGGTCATCAAGTCCTCGATGCTCGTGGGAAACAGTGAGAACGCGCAGGCGAACTCGCCGCTGTTTACCAGTTTCTCCAACTCACCGGTGCCACGAATGCCGCCGACGAAGTGAATGCGTTTGCTGGTGCGCGGGTCGGTGATGCCGAGCAGGGGATTCAGGACGTGATTCTGCAACAGGCTGACGTCGAGTCGGTCAATCGGTCCGGCGGTCTGGGTGAGGGCTTCGCGGAAACGGAGCGTGGTCCAGCGTCCGCCGAGGAAGAGGCCCAGCTCATGTTTGCGTGTGGGCGTGCCGTTGCCGCCGGGCGCGACATCGCAAACGGCCGCCAGTTTTGCCAGAAAGTCCGCCGGTTGTGGACCCTGCAGATCCTTCACCACGCGGTTGTAGGGCAGAATCTGCATCTGGTCGTGCGGGAAGATCACCGAGAGAAACCGGGCGCTGTGGCCGGCGCCGCCGCGCTTTTGAAAAACACGAGCTGCGGCCGCGCTACGGTGATGACCGTCGGCGATGTAGAGGCAGGGGATACGCGCGAATTCGGCTTGAAGGAAGCCGATTCCGTCCGCATCGGCAACGGTCCAAGCGGTGTGCCTAACGCCATCGGCAGCGGTGAAATCCACATCCGGTGGCTCCGCCGTCTTGCCGGCGACAAACGCGTTCAGCGCGGGTGCGGCCCGGTAGGTTAGGAACACCGGCCCGGTCTGGGCGTTCAGGGTCTCGATGTGCCGCACGCGGTCGTCCTCCTTGTCAGGCCGCGTGAATTCGTGCTTCTTGATGACGCCGCTCCGGTATTCCTCGCAACTAGCCGCCGCAACCAAGCCCACTTGGGAATGCGCCCCCATGATTTGGCGATAAAGGTGGAAGCAAGGTTGGCTGTCCTGCCGCAACGCGCCGTCGGCAATGAGCCGGCTGAAATTCTCCTGACCTTTCGCATACACTTCCAGGGCGTAGACGTCCGTGCCGGGCGGCAGGTCAATTTCCGGTTTGCTGACGTGCAGGAAACTCAGCGGATTGTCAGCCGCAAGGACGCGCGCCTCCTCGGACGACATGACGTCGTACGGCAGTTCGCAAATGCGGGACGCGAGGTCCGGCTTGGGCCGCAGGGCGGCAAATGGTCTGATGGTGGCCATCGGGTCAGGGTAAAATACAAGGCAGCGCCCGCCCGATGCACGCCGAAACTGTCCCCTAAACTGTCCCCGCGAGCGGCTATGGCGTCGGTGACGACTTGAGCAGCTCGGCGAGGTTGTAGTGGGTGTAGCGCGTGTGGCTGGCGACGTTCTGGCTGTCAGCATTCGCCACCCAGAAGTCCAGAGTGTCCGGTTCGAAGAGGACGGAGTGGATGTTGGAGGTCATGCAGACCGGGCGTTTCATCAAATCCCGCGCCCGCTCTGCATTGAACTTTCCGTGGCCTTCCTTCACCCGCTCCACCAGTTTCTCGTAACGGTCGCCGGCAGACAGCAGGACGGCGTCCTCGACGGGATGCGGCAGCAGCGGGTGCGCGGCGCCCGGCAACACGACCTCGAACTTGTCCGGGGTGGCGGCAATGCCGACCGCCGTGTGCGTCTTTCCGTCGGCGATCACGTAGTAGTATTCGCACGTGCGTGGGCCGCGGCGCATGATTTCCACGGCTTCATCCAGCGTGGAGGCCTTCTCCATGACTTCACGGACCAATTGCGCCATCGGCTTGCCCTGCCACTTGCCTTCGCCGCGCCCGCCCATCTCGCCGATCGAGATGTGCTTGGCGTTCATGGCCGTGACCGAGCCGACGAAGCCCGCGTAGCTGACGTTCGCCCAAGCGTGCCCGTAATCGGGCTGGTGAACAATCACGACGGCGTTCGGCTCCAAACCCACACCCTTCATGTAGTCGAGAATGCGTCCGTGGTAGATGTGCCCGTCTGCGGTCGCCTTGCCGAAGACGGCAAAGCCGCTGCAGTGGAAAAGTTCTGGAAAGATGTTGGCCAGGCGCGCTTCCTGGCGTTCCAATCCGGCGGCGTCGCCCATCGCGTCCATTTCGGCGAGATAGCGCGGGTCGATGAAGGGCTGCACCGCGGCTTGAGCCTGCTCGAGTTCGCCGAAGAACCAGCGCCCTTTCTCAAACGAACTGCCGACGCCCACGCCGTAGAGAATCCGGTTAACTAGGTTGTGCACGCCGGCGCGCATGAGCACGCCGTGCTGGCGGCCCATCTCCTCGGGCGAACCCTTGAGGAAAAGCACACGCGTCTCGTCGATGATCTCGAGTCGCCCCTTGCCTTCGGTGGCGACGACTCTGCGTTCCCCCGTCGCGGGGCCGAGCGTGGGTGTCTTTAGATCCAATAGTGAGAGCGCGGCTGGGATGAAGCGAGTCAAGTGGGACACGGCCACGGTTTCAACGTGCTCATCGGGCTTCGCGTCGAGCTTCCACTTCTCGGCTGGCCAGCCCTTGTCCAGCGTCAGGTCTCGAAACTCCACCGCTACGCGTAAGCCTTTGCCGTTGTCGAAATGGACACGTGCTGGGAGCCGATCCGAACTGCGCAGCCACAGCCGTACGTCGCCGGACGGCAGCTTGCCGGATTCCACGAGCGTCGGTCGTGCGCTTACCTTGAGCACTTCACACGACGTCTCGCCGGCGGTTTCCGGGGGCAGTGGCTCCACGTTCAAAGCCAGCAAAGCGGTTAACAGGGTCCAGCGCGAAACGGGCAAACGAAACGGGGGCAACTGCGTGTCGTCCAGCTTATCGGGCGTGGCCGAAAAGCGCGGCACTCCGGGCTTGCCCAACACCGCGAACTTCTTGGCCGACGAATGAATCCAAATCTCCTGGCCATCGCGCCCCAGTGCCAAGGGCAGCTTCTCAATGGCGGTGGCCACGCGCAGGTGGTCCGGCGCTTGAAACGCAAAGTCCACCGTCCGATCCGCAATTCCCTTGGGCGCTCCCTCGGCTTCGGTCACGACCAGTTGTCCGGAGAGCACCTGTGCTTGCCGAGCATCTGCGGGTTCCACCACGGCGGCCAATTTGAAGAGCGTGCGGCCGAGTGTTCGTTTCGGCGCTGGAAACAGAGTGGCAACGAGCAAGCCGGCAACGACACCGACCACGACAAGCGTGATCAGCGCCGCGAGAAGGCATTTCTTCGTGGTGGTCATCATAGATATGTCAGGCAAAAGGTGCGTTCCGATGCAACCGAGAGCAGATTGTGGAGACAGAGAATAGCACCCTAGCAGCTTCAGGGGGACTGCTGGCGGCGCTTTCTTGGGGCTTCATTGCTGCGAAGCATACCGCGGATGCCAAAAGCCGTAAAGGTGATGCGCGTGTCTCTTCGAAATGCGTGCGAAAAGAAATAGCGGTCACGGCGAACGAAATTCCCACACAGCCGAAGCATCGGACCGCGGACAGTCCCTGTCCGCAGCGTGGAGTAGCCACCCGATGGGGTGCAGGTCCCGCTGGGATTGGCAGGTTTGGCCGCTGCGCCCGCGGGCCGGGCGCGCTCCTCCTGACCGCCACCTCGTTCACACCCTTCGAAATCGCGACGTTGACATGGATTTGGTTTTCATATATGCGTTTCCAAGATTCAGCCACATTTGGAACGGGTTTGGCGTGGCGAGTTTGACAACGGATCGCAGAAGAGAAAGCAACCTATGCAAAAGAATGCGCTCAAAGTAACGGTGGGATTGGCTGCTATCGGTTTGGCGACGGCCGCATCGGCGGCCTCCATCGGAGTGAATTTTGTCTCCACCGGGGACGGTGGGGTGCAGGACGGCTTGTCGGACTCCTTGGGCGCAGCTGAAATTGCGGGCGTTGCGGCGTATGCCCAAGGGAACTGGAACAATGTAGGCCGCTGGGGGCAGAACGTCGGGCTAAAGGACAATGTGGGTGGGGTAAGCGGACTCGTGCTCACTTGGGACTCCAACAACACTTGGAATCTCGGGGGCACGCCCGGAACTCCGGGCGCGAAGCTCATGTATGGGTACTTGGACGCAACCGGCGTGGCGAACAACAACAGCTCGCCCTACCAGTTCTGGTGGAACGAGAACAAACCCCAAGCCTATGTTTCGGGACTCAGCGCGTGGCTGACGGCGGTCGGCGCGCCGCGGTACAACGTGGTGGTTTACACTGATGGCGATGCTCAGGAAGGGCGTATCAGTGAGTACTGGCTGCAGGCCAGCTTGGGCGGAGATCCCCCTAACTCGTTAGGCAGCGATCTGACCCCCCACGTGTTTGCTAAGGACACCGCCAATTTCTCCGAGACTTTCAGTGAGATATCTCTAACCGCCAACTCGGTCGAAACCGCCGGAGAAGGCAACTATTTTGTCTTTACCGGATTGAGTGCAGACAACTTCATTCTCCGCACCGAGGAGCAGACCTTCCGGGCTACCATCAACGGCTTTCAGATTGTCGCCGTCCCGGAACCGACCGCGCTGAGCCTCCTCGCCGCCGGAGTGGGTGCGCTGCTGGCTGGGCGCAAGCAGCGGCGTTGAAGCTTTTCGAGCGTAACTCGCGAGAAGCCCGAATCCGATCGGATTCGGGCTTCTGCGTTTGTGCCTGAAGCCAATGAAGCGCAATCGGGGCTTGAGTGCTTTCCGCCCTTGACTTGACCGATGGGGCACTTCCGATTGGCAAGCATGGGGTTGCTCCGGTAGCATACCGGCATGCGAGCTGTCTTATTTTTGGTGGCGACATGGTTGGTGTTGACGAGCCTGCCCGCGCTCGGGCAAGGCGTCGATCAACAATACATCGCGATCTATGCCACGATTCAGGAGGCGGATACGTTGCGGCAACGCGGGCAACTGCGTGACGCGTCGAGTCAGTACACCGATGCACTCGTCCGCCTGAAGCGCCTGCAAACGTCCTTTCCCGATTGGAATCCCAAGATTGTCAGTTTCCGGCTCAACTACCTGGCGGGCCAGATCGCCGCGATCTCCGACAAAATCCCTGCCCAACTCGAAGCCGTCTCGGCAACGCCGGCGAAGCCGCAGCCCGTCGCGACGGCAACCGACCCCAGTGCGGAGGTTCAGCGCGAACTCAACGCGTTGCGTGCGCAGGTGAACCAATTGCAGGCCGACAAGGGATTGCTCGAAGCGAAGCTCAAGGAGGCCCTCGCAGCTCAACCGGCGGCGTTGGATCCGCGCGAGTTGGCGAAGGCGGAGGAACGAATTCGGTCGCTGGAAAAGGACGCCGACCTCCTCAGGGTGACGCTGGAGCAGGAACGCGGTCGAAAGTCCGCGGCGACCGATCCCGCTGCGCTCCAGCGATTGCGCGACGACTTGGCCGAGGCGAAGCGGAAACTCGCGGAGCAGAACGATCAGGTTCGGGTGCTGAGCCGAAGCAATGCGGACTTGCAGCAGCGTCTCGACACGAAAGCCACGGCGGAAGCAGGTGAGTTGGCCAAGGCCGCGGAACGGATCAAGGCGCTGGAACAGGAAACCCAAAGCTTGCGGGCGAGTTTGGAGCAGGCTCGCTCGCAGAAGGCGGGCACAGACCAGACCGAGATCAGTCGCCTGACACAATCACTGGCCGAAGCAAACCGCAAGTTGGGGGAACAGACTGATCTTGCCAAGTCGCTGGCCCAGGAGAAGAGCGAGATCGAGAAACGCGTGGAGACTTTGACGGCGGCGGCAAACAGCCCGGCCGCAGAGCTGGCGCAGACCAAACAAGCGTTGGCCGAGGCGAATCGCCGGCTGGCCGAACAAGACGAGGCGAATCAGCGCCTTGCCCAAGACAAGGACGCGCTGCAAAAGCGTGCCCGGAGTCTGTCGGCCGAGGCGGAAGCCGTTGCCGCGCTGCGCGCCGAGAACGAGCTGCTGAAGAGACAGGCCGCCGCGGCGAAAGCGCCCGCGGCCAAGACGCCGGCCGAAGAGGAGTTGGAGAAAGCGCGCGCCCGCATTGCCGCGCTTCAGTCGGACATGGAGGTCCTGCGGGCGGAGAAAGCGGCGCAGGAGAACCGCTCGAAAGCGGCGTCGGCTCCGACACAGTCTGTCACGGACGCCACAAGGTTGAAGGAATTGGAGAGTCAGCGGGATGAGTTGCAGAAGAAACTGGATGCCGCGCTTCGGGAGTTGGTTCGGAACAAAACCGAAACGACCACGGCGCAGGCGCAGGACGTCGCCCGCCAGTTGTCAGTCTTGCGCGCCCGGATCGAAGTGCTGGAGGCGCGTCCCGTGCCGTACACGGCCGAGGAACTGGCGATGATGAAACGCCCCGAACCCCGGCTCGCGCCGGCGGAGACCAAG
>CAZWJC010000232.1:0-11446 GCA_964634255.1 uncultured Verrucomicrobiota bacterium
GGGCGGCCTTCTCGGCCAAAGGAAAATCTCCCGCCTTATAGCCGAGACTGGCGTAGCATTTCTGGAGATGCAACGGCAACGGGTAGTGCAGGGCGCAGCCGACGCCGTTGGCTTCGAGATGCTTCTTGAGCTCATCACGGCGCGCATGGCGGACGACGTAGAGATGCCACGCGCTCACGCAACCATCCGCTTCCCGGGGAAGCTGTAGCGGCGTGCCGGCGAGAAGTTCCGCGTAACGTTGCGCCACGCGGCGACGCCCCGCATTCCACGCGGGCAGATGGGGGAGCTTGACGCCCAGAACCGCCCCCTGAATACCCTCCATGCGGTAGTTAAAGCCGACTTCGTCGTGGTAGTAGCGGACGGTGCTGCCGTGTTCCCGTAGTGCACGGGCGCGGGCGGCAAATGCGGCGTTGTTGGTGACGAGGGCCCCGCCTTCGCCCGCAGCGCCCAGGTTCTTGCCCGGGTAGAAGCTGAAGCAGGAGACTTCGCCAAAGGTACCGATGACTTTGCCCTTGTAGCTGGCGCCGTGGGCCTGTGCAGCGTCTTCAACGAGCGGCAGCTTGTGCTTGCGCGCCACCGCGAGGATCGGATCGAGATCGAACGGATGGCCGTAAAGGTGGACGGGCATGATCGCCTTGGTGCGCGGCGTGATGGCCTTCTCGACCTGTTTCGGGTCGAGGTTGAACGTGGCGTCGTCGATGTCCACAAAGACGGGTTTGGCGCCAACATAGGAAATGGCCCAACTCGTGGCCACGAAGGTCATGGGCGTGGTGATAACTTCGTCCCCCTGCCCGACCCCGAGCAGCAGCATGGCCACGTGGAGCGCGGACGTGCCACTGTTGAAAGCCACGCAATGCTCGGCTTGGCAGAACTTGGCGAAGTCCTTCTCGAACTGGGCGACATCCGGTCCGAGGCAGAAGGAGCAGCGGTCGAGCGTGCGGGCAAAGGCGGCTTCCAGTTCAGCGCGGATGGGGCGCAGTTGGGCGGGGAGGTCGAGATAAGGGACTGGGGCGTTCATAACGTTGTCAGGTTCTTCAGTTCGATCAAAGTGGCGAAAGCTTAATGGAGGATCGCCGGGGCGACAACTGATTGTTGAGCGTCGCGGAAACCATGTCAGGCATGCACCGGCACGGTTCAGACACACTCGCTCACTGACCTGGCAACAAACACCAGCGTTCAAGCCCGGTTTGTCACGGCGGCGGCCACCATCCGCCCGAAACAGACCCGCTTCAGGACGTTGACCAACGAGATCATCTTGTCCCGGGCGCATTCGCCCATCAGGCAAACCTGAATCCAGTTGCGCCGCCGCAGGTACTCGCTGTTGTAACTGAGCAAGAAGCCCGACTCCTGCATCTGCCTGCCAGCGGTAACCGAGTTCATTTCCGGGGGCAGGACAATTGTCACCACGGCCGGAGAATGGGCCACAGTATCGGCCAAAAGCGTGAAACCCGCCGCGCGCAGCAGGTCGCGCAGTTCAACCCCTAATTCGGCAACGTCGCGGAACCGTCGCGCCCATTCGACATGCTTGATGGCGGCATGCAGGGCGTGCAGCAGGTTCGAGGAAAAGGTGAACGGCACGCCATCCTGCGCGGCGTAATAGCCCAGATCCAGATAGCGCGGCAGCCGCTCTGGTTCGGGCGCAACCTCGTGATTATGGAAAACAATCGCGAGACCCGGATAGGCCCGCAGCCCTTTTCCGCTGGCACAACTGGCAAGAAACACGCCGCTCAAATCCACCGGCATCGTCCCGATGGAGCTGATGCAATCGAGGCAGAGCTTCAGCCCGAACTCGGCGGCCAGCGCCTTGAGTCCCGCCAAGTCGTTCACCACGCCAGTCGAGGTTTCGCAATGCGCCGCCCAGAGCCAGCCCAGCTTCGGGGTGTGCTGGATGCGCGCCCGCAGGGCGGCCAAATCGAAGGCCTCGCCCCAGGGCCGTTCAATCGTCTCGAAGTTCAAGCGCTGTCGTCGCGCCTGATCCACCAGTCGGCTGCCGAACTCACCATTGCTCAAGATCAACCCACGCGTCGCTTCGAGCGACAACTGCGCCGCGACCGCGTCGTTTGCCAGCGTGCCCGAGCCGACGAGAATTTCCACGTGCCGCGCGTTCACCAGTTCACACAGTTTCCGGCGGGTTGCCTGAAAATCGTTGAGGAACACGTCGCTCCGATGCGATTCGGCGGCTTGCTCGAAGGCCCGCCGGACTTCGCGGCGGACCGCCACGGGGCCGGGCAAGAAGTTGGCCGCGGACGGCTGAAAAGAACGGGCCGGGGAATTGCGGAGGAACTCGCGCGCCGTGACTTCGAAGGTTTCCAGCGTGACATACATGGGCTGAAACTGGGCCTCGCCCGAACCCACGACCGGCCCGAACGGCACGAAGCCCAAGTGTTGGTACAGCTTCAGTTGGCGCGTCGTACCGGAGATGATCGCCAAATCGTAGCCTTTCTCCACGCCATGCTGCCAAAGCAACGCCAGGATGCCCGACAGCACCTGCCCACCCCGCGCCCCGCGATGCTTCCGATCGATGGCGAGCAACCGGATTTCCACGACCCGTCGGCCGGCCGGCAGGAGGGTGTCGAGGTTGGGAAGCTTCTGGTCGAGTGAAAACGGCCGCGCCCCGCGCGCCGCCAGCATGCCCACCAGTTGGCGTCCGCACAGGCAAATCAGATAGGTGTTTTCCGCGTGGAACTTGTCCACGAGTCGGTGCGTGGGCGAGCGTTGGTGCTGCGGGATCTCCTCGACAAAGGTCTGGTAGTTGAGGCGGTGGATGGCCTCAAACTCCCAATCCTCGGAGGCGAACTTGAAGACCAGCGGTTGGGACTCGCTCATACGTCAGGGCTTGTCAGGTTTAGTGGAATCAACAGAGTTGCGCGCGACCAAAGCCTCAAACTCGTCCACGAGGTTGCGTCGATGCGCGATGAGAACGAACACGACCAGAAAGGAGACCGCGACCAGTTGGAAGGCATCATGCCGCAGAAACAAACTGGCCAGCGGCAACAAGGCGTAAGCGATCAGTCCGGGCAGCACGGTCTTGCGCAAGAAGGCAAACGGGACCAGGAACAAAAGCCCGTAGGCGATCAGCAACTGCCAGTCGTAAATCAACAGGCAGCCCAAGGAAGTCGCCACGCCTTTGCCACCACGAAAGCGCAACTGCACCGGCCAGATATGGTCCACCACCACGGCAAGCATGGCCAACGCGACGAAGCGCTCATCCCCGCTGTATTTGCGGACCGCCCAGACCGCCAGACAACCCTTGACGAGATCGAACAGCAGCGTGGCGAGAAATCCGGACGCGCCGAGCACCGAACTGACATTGCGCGCCCCCACGCTGCCACTGCCCACGCGGCGCATGTCCTTACCGGTGCGCAACCGCACCAGGTAATACCCCCCGGTGACACAGCCGACCAAATAGCAGCCCAGGGCAATCAAGAAGGCTTGATCCCAGTTCGCCGGCGGTCCGAGCAGTTTTTCCAGCCACGACATAGTCTCGAACAGACGTTGCCCACCGCAAAGTGGCAGCCATCCGTATCCGCGCGCACTCTAGCGTTTTCCGAGTCCGAGTGTGAATCGAAAAATGCCCGTTCTCCATTGATTCTCCGCCCCACGGGAGAATCGTCACCTTTGCCAGTTGTCAGCCGCCGGGCGGAAATGGCAAGCTCGCCCCGCGATGGCCACGCAAGATACATCACCGATCCCGAGCCCCATCAGAGTCGCCGTGCTCGGCACGGGCTCCCTGGGCAAAGAACACGTCCGGATCTACGCTGAGCTCGCCGCCGCGGGCAAGGTGCGCTTCGTCGGCGTTTATGATGCCGCCACCGAGACGGCGCGCAAGGTTGCCGCCAAGCACAACGCCCCCGTGTTCGCCAGTGTGGCCGCGGCGGCCGCCGCCGCCGACGCGCTGAACATCGTCACGCCCACGGTTACACATTACGAACTGGCGAAAGCGCTCCTCGATCAAGGCAACCATGTCCTCGTCGAGAAACCGATGACCAACGATTCCGCGCAGGCGGCCGAGCTGGTCGAGCTGGCCCAACAAAAGAACTGCGTGCTGCAAGTCGGCCATGTCGAGCGGTTCAACCCGGTCTTCAACTACCTGGAAACCGTCGTTACCAAGCCCCGCTTCATCGAGTGTCACCGCCTGTCGCCTTACCCCGCCCGCTCCACGGACATCGGCGTGGTGCTCGACTTGATGATCCACGATCTGGATGTGGTCCTGGCGTTCGTGAAGTCGCCCGTGACCAGCGTGGATGCCGTGGGCGTGCCGGTGCTCAGCAAGTCGGAAGACATCGCCAACGCGCGTTTGCGCTTTGCCAACGGCTGCGTGGCCAACCTCACCGTCAGTCGGGTGAGTCCTGAGCGCATGCGAAAGATTCGCGTCTTCAGCAGCGGCGACGTCCCGTGCTACGTGTCGCTCGACTATCGTGCGCAGGAAGGCTTTATCTACCGCATCGCCCGTGATGGTGAGGAGGAAAGCTCGATCCTGAAGAAACTGCTGGTCGCGAAGTTCGGCGTGGGCAAGGACTCCGCGATCGTGAGCGAATTCGCCGGCAAGCGCATCGTCCGCGAGCCCGTGCCCATAGCGAAGGAAGAGCCGCTGAAGCTGGAGCTTCAACATTTTGTCAACTGCGTTCGGGAGCGGCAGACCCCGCTGGTCAGTGGCGAGTCCGCGAAGCGGGCGCTGGATCTGGCGTTTGAGATCACGAGACAAGTTCACTCCAAGTCCATCTGAGTCGCCATGAAATCACTGTCAGCAGTCACGTTGGCTTGTCTTGCCTGTGTGGTGTTTGGCGCCACAATCGGTTGGAGAGCGCGCGCTCACAAAGATGGAATTGAGTTCAATCGTGTTTTCGACCAGTACCAAGACTCCGTCCATGCCAGAAACGCCATATTTCATCTCGGCACCCTCCAACAGCTGCGCGGGGGCAACACGGACGAAGCCATTCAGAGACTTGAGGGTGCTCTCGGCGGATGCCTCGCGGCCCTGAGTCGTTATGCGGATGTGCGCGGATCCGACAGAGAACAGCCAATCCTGCGGGTCTTGAATAGGGTCCTTGACTACTATACAGATCACACGAATGCCCAGGTCAATGCCAGAGTCCTCGATCGAGCACGCAAGGCAGCAACGCCGCCGAACCGACAGTGAAGCCGCTCTCCTTCATGCTCATCGCTGGCGAGACGAGCGGCGACACGCTCGCGGCGGAACTCGTCGAGGCGCTGCGCGGAAGGGTGGTGGAAGCCTCCTCCGAACCAACAGATGCCGTCCAACCACTCCGCACCGCCCTGGTCCCGGAGTTTTTCGGAGCCGGCGGACCGAAGCTGGCGGCTGCCGGCGTGAAACTGGCCTTCGACCTCACGCAGCATTCCGTCATTGGCGTGTCCGACGTGCTGAAGAACTTGCGGAAGTTCCGCCGGCTGTTTCATGAGTTGCTGGCGATGGCCATTGAGCGGCAGCCGGACGTCATCATTGGCGTGGACTACGGCGGGTTCAACCTGCGATTTGCCCACGCGATCAAGAGCCACGTTCGCCGGCGCCGCACGGAGTTCCGGCCGTGGAATCCCAAGATCGTCCAATTCGTCTCACCGCAGGTTTGGGCGTCGCGCCCCAGGCGTGCGAGCGTGATGGAGCAGACGCACGATCTGCTGCTGAGCATTTTCCCGTTCGAGAAGGAATGGTATGCCCAACGGGCGCCAAAGCTGCGCGTGGCATTCGTCGGGCATCCCATGATCGGGCGAAGTCCGAAGTCCGAAGTCCGAAGCCCGAAGTCCAATAGTGCGCCACGCGTGATCCTCCTGCCCGGCAGCCGGTGGGATGAAGTGCGCCGGCATTGGCCGGTGGTGACCGGCGCGTTTGAGTTGCTGCATCGCGAAGTTCCCGGGCTGCGTGCCAAGCTGATTCTGCCCAACGAAGCCTTGGCGCAATCCGCCCGAAGCCTTGGCTTGCCGGCCGATCTGGAAGTCCAGACTGGCGGCGTCAGCGCAGCCCTGGCGGAGGCGGACCTGGCGATCACCAAGTCAGGCACGATCACGATGGAATGCGCGCTGCACGGCGTGCCGGCAGTGGTGTTTTACAAAACCTCGTGGCCGACCTACTGGATCGCCAAGCAAGTCGTGAGCGTGAAACACCTCGCCATGCCGAACCTGCTGGCCGGCGAGGAGCTGTTTCCTGAGTTCATCCAAGGCGCAGCGACCGCCGAAAACGTCGCCCGCGCCGGATTGGCTTTGCTCCGCGATGACGCCCGCCGGCAGGCGACGGAAGCGAAGCTGGCAAAAATCGTCGCGTCGCTCGGGTCGCCCGGCGCAGCCCGCCGCGCGGCGGAAGCCATCGTGAGTTTGCTGCCATGAAAGACCTCACCAGCCCGGTTTGGATCAAGCTCAAAGGCATCCTCTTCCTGCTCGTCGGTTTTCTGGCCTCGATACTCCTGCTCCTCGATAGTCCAACGTGGAAGACCGCGCTCCTGCTGGCGCTGGCCATTTGGTGCTTTTGCCGCTTCTACTACTTCGCGTTCTACGTGATCGAACACTACGTGGACCCGGGCTACAAATTCTCCGGGCTTTGGTCGTTCGTCCGTTACTTACTCCGAGAACAGAAGGGCAACTCGACGGAATCCAAGACTCCATGAAGAAGCTGCTCATCGCCCTGGCGCTGCTGGCGTTCGTGGTCGCGGCGAGCGTGTTGTGGTTGCTCCGCCAGTCCCCAGGAGCCGCGCTTCCGCAACCCAACGGGTATGATGATTTCGTGAAGGCCAGTCAGATTCTCGTCGTTTCAGTCGGTGACTGGGACAGACTCAAGACTGCTGAACTGAAGGAACTGGTTGCCACGAATGCCGCCGCACTGGGATTGGTCCGCCAGGGTTTAACCAAACAATGCCGCGTGCCGCCCTATCGCTTGGTTGCGGGAGGCACGAGCCACATGAAAGAGCTGAGCTTGGCCCAAGCGTTCATGGCGGAGTCGCGGCTCGCCCTGGAAACCGGACAGACCAACCACGCGGCCTTGTCCTGTTTGGACTGCATCCGTCTCGGCCAAGAGTGTTCCCGGAGTAGCCCGCTGATTGACAGCCTGGTCGGAATCGCCGTTCAAAACCTCGGCGTGTGGGGGCTTGAGCCTCTGGTGCAAGGCACCGATGCCGCCACCGCCAAGAAGGTTGCTTCAGGGCTTGAGGAATGCATCGCCAAAATGGAGACCGTCGAAGAAGTATTGCGCAACGAGCGGCGCTGGGTTTGGTCCGGGCGATTCGGCGCCTCCGCTCCCATCCACCACCTGCTTGGCTGGAAGGATCGCCAGAAGTTCGCGGCCAGCATGAAGGCGAAGGTCACTCAATCCACCACACGGATGCAGCAGACGGCAGTTGCATTCGCCGCCCACGCCTACGAACTCGAGAAGGGCCGACCTCCGTCATCGGCGCGCAACCTCGCCCCAGACTATCTGAAGGCCGTGCCCAAAGATCCAACGACAGGCCGCGAGCTGGAATTGACGCCGTAATCCCCGCCCTGGCGACTCAGAGTTTCTCCGGATGCCCAAGCAGGTGAGCGACGCTCGTCAGCAGTCGCCCGGCCGCCCCGCCGTCCAGCACCCGGTGATCGAAGCTCAGCGTGAGATTCGCTTCGATGATCGGGACGAACTGGTGCTTCTCGACGCTCCAATGCGGCACGCGGCGCCCCGTGCCCATGCCCAGCACGAGGGTTTGCTCCGGTAACGGAATCGGCGTGGCCCACGTGAGACCAAACGTGCCGAAGTTCGTCACCGTGGCAATGCTTCCGCCGGTGGCGTCTGGCGGCAGCCGGCGCGCCCGCACCAGTTCCAGCAGCTCGTTGTATTGCGGGATGAGTTCCTTGAGCGTGAGCTTGTCGGCGTTGCGGATGACAGGCACAAGCACGCCATCCTCAACCTCCACCGCACAGCCGATGTCAATGGCCTTCGGATGCACGATCTTGTTGCCAACGAGACGACCGGCGGGCGCGCTGTTCGCCGCGAGGGCCAACGCCAGCGCGCGCAATCCGTAAAGCGCCGGGCCCGACTTGGGATGCGACTTCCGGCGGTGCGCCAGAATCGGATCCAAACAGAAGGGCATGCCTACGGAGGCGAGCGGGCGCGTCCAACTCCGGCGCATCGCGTCGGCCACGCTGACGCGCATGGACGAGGCCTGGCTCAGGTGATGTTGTTCGAGATTGGCGAGAAAGCGCTCAAAGTCCTGCACCGTCACGCGGCCGGCCGCACCGCTGCCTGCAACGCCCGAAAGATCCGCCGCATGCAGTCCCAGTTCTTCCATCCGCGCCTTCATCCGCGGTGACATATAGCTCGCGCCTGCCGCATTGGCTGGCACCGGGAGGCCGCGGATGGTGGGCTTGACGCCGGACTGCTTGTGATTGCCCGGGCTGGCGTTGGCGGCCAGTCGTTCCGCTTCGGCCGCCGATCTCGAGGCGGGCGTTTCGTCCAAACCCGCACGCACGGCGTCTTCCTGGGTGACCTCCAGGTAACCCAACACCGCGCCGACCGGATAGCTTTCGCCGACCTTCGCAAGGAAACGTTGCACCTTACCGCGACACGGCGAGGTGACATTCATGTTGGCCTTGTTCGTTTCCACCTCCACCACGTCCTGATCGGGCAGCACCGTGTCGCCCTCGTTCACAAGGTAGTTGACGATGATCGCCTCAGCGATGGACTCGCCGAGCTGCGGCATGATGATGGGGATTTCGGGCATAGGACGTGGGCTCAAGACCGAAGGAGGTTGCGCGCGGCGGCGGCGATATTCCTCGCCGTGGGCCGGTGGGCGGCCCACAGGTTGGGATGAAACGGCACGGGCGTGTCTTTGGCATTCAAACGCTGCGGCGGGGCGTCGAGCAAACCAAAGCCCTCACTCGCGACCCGGGCGACCACCTCAGCCGTCACGCCACCCCACGGCCAGGATTCTCCAACGCAAAGCAGTCGTCCGGTGCGCGCCACGGAGGCCATCACCGTGTCCGTGTCGAGCGGCTTCACCGACCGCAGGTCCACGACTTCGATTTCCCAGCCTTCAAGTTTGAGCTCATCGGCCACGGCCAACGCCTCGTGAACCATCGCGCTGTACGTGACGATGGTCAGATCCCGCCCTGCCCGCGCCAGCCGCGCCTTGCCGATGGGCAGGGCCTCGGTCGGCAGCTTCTCCGCCTTGAGATGGTAATAGAGCAACTTGTGCTCACAAAAGATGACGGGATCATCCAGGGCCACCGCCTCGAGCAACATGCTGTAGGCGTCTTCCACCGTCGCCGGCGTCATCACCACGAGCCCGGGATAATGCGCATAGACCGCCTCCATGTTCTGGCTGTGAAACGGGCCGCTGCCAGACGTGCCGCCGCTGGGCAGCCGCAGGACGATGGGGCATGGCACGTTGGTGCGCCAGAAGAGCGTGGCCGCCTGGTTGACGATCTGGTTAAATCCCGCGGTTGAAAAATCTGCGAACTGAATCTCGATGATTGGGCGCAACCCCTCGATGGCCGCCCCGACGGCCAGCCCCACCATCGCGTCCTCGCTGATCGGCGCGTCGATCACCCGTCCCGGGAATTCGTGAGCTAGATTCTTCGTGGCCTTGAACGCACCGCCGAACGCGCCAACATCCTGGCCGTAGATGAAGACCCGCGGATCGTCGGCCAACGCCCGCGCCTGCGCTGCCCGAATGGCTTCAAGGTAGGTGATGCTCATACGCGAGCCGGGCTCCTCGCCGTGTGCAATTCCACCAAGTCCGGCGAAGACAGCGCCCGCCATTCCTCCGCAAACGGGTCGGGCGCAGGTTCGTGTTGGACGCGGGCAATGGCGCGCTCGACTTTCAAGATGGCATCGGCGCGCCAGGCTTCCAGCTCCGCCGTGTTGGCGGCGTGCTGCGTCAGCAATTGCTGCTCGGCAACCTTCAAGCAATCGCGGCCCAGCGTGTCGGCCTTGAGTTTGGGATCGATGTAGCCCGCGTCGTCGTGTTCGCCATGACCGCAAAGCCGCAGCAGATTGGCCACGACCATTTGCGGGCCGCCTCCTTCACGGGCCCGCTGCACCACTGCAGGCAGGAGCGTCAGGCACGCGGCCAAATCCGTACCATCCACGCGGTGACATTCCACGCCGTAGCCGACGGCCTTGTCCGCCAGATCGCGGCAGGCGAACTGGCGGCTGTTCGGGGTCGAATACGCGTACTGGTTGTTGGCAATGACCACCACCAAAGGCAGCTTCTCAATGGCCGCCTGGTTGAGCGCCTCGTGAAACGAGCCAGTGGACGTGGCCCCGTCTCCCAGCGACGCCAATCCGACGCTGCCGGCGACGCCTTTGAGACGGCGGGCGAAGAGCGTGCCGTTAACCACGGCAATCATGGCGCCGAGGTGGCTGATCATGGGTAGGTAACCTTCCCGCGGATTGCCGCGGTGAACGTTGCCATCGCGACCGCGCATCGGCCCGAGGCAGGACCCCAGGTAGGTGCGCACGCCGTCAATCAGCGGTTCACCAAAGGCAAATCGGCCCGCAGCGTCCCGGATGAGCGGGGCAAAGACGTCGCCTTTGCGCAACGCCAGGCCAGAGGCCACGCTCAGGGCCTCCTGCCCGCGGCCGAGAAACACCCCGCCGTGAATCTTGCCGGCGCGGTAGAGGCTGGCGAGCTTCTCTTCGGAAATCCGGGCCAGCAACATGAGCCGGTAGGCCCTGCGGCAAACGTCACGGAAGACGGCGTCGGCATGGCCGGTGTCTGCGTTATCTGCTGGCTGCAACATGTCGGCAAAAGACTATCGGGGGTGATGGTTTCCACGCAACGATTCTTTGACAAGCCTCGGGGTGATCCATGAATGAACGATCTAACAGGTGAATCCCCAGAAACCCGCTTGACCAAAAAAGAGCGCTGCGTACTGTGAGTCGTACAACAAGCCTTGAGACGATAGGAGTTGTTATGGCTCGCCGGCGAACCACATCGACGCCGGAGGCAGTTGTCGTTTGCCCCCGCAATCCACTCACTGCAATCTGGCCACGCCATCCAGCCTGGCGGCTCGACTCCCCAACGACGGACCGCGCCCGGTCTCCGGGCGCAGCACATCCGCAAGCTCAAGCCGCCGCGTTTGGAAACCGGCACCAGCCCGCGGCCTTCACCTTGATCGAGTTGCTGGTGGTGATTGCCATCATCGCAATCCTAGCGGCGCTGCTGCTGCCCACCCTCCATCGGGCCAGGGTGGCCGCTGAGACCACCGCCTGCAAAAACAACGTCCGGCAGTGGGGTTTTGCGCTCCGCATGTACGTGGACGACTTCGGTGTGTACCCGCCGCATCTCATGAGCGATACGGCGAGCAGCGAAGGGATCAGTTGGGCACGGCGCTTGGAGCGCTACAGCAATGAACGCTTTCGGATCTCCCCAACGCTCGCGAGGCCCCAGGGTATCAAAACCTGCCCGGCATACTTAGTCGGTCCTGAACAACGCCGTCAGGGTGTTCCCTGTGTGGGTTTGGAGTG
>CAZWJC010000233.1:0-11370 GCA_964634255.1 uncultured Verrucomicrobiota bacterium
TCTCAGCCCATTACTCCATTTTTCGCCCCTCTTTTTCTGGGAACTTCGGCTTAATGGACACTCAAGTAATAGACACCCACAAACTGCAGTTTAGGGGTAGGCAATGGATACCCACGTCTCGCGCTATGCTAAGATTGCCGGCCTGGCCGGAAACGGTTGTTTTGTCCTATGGCTGACGCCGCTTTTGCCTGCGGGTATCGAAAAAATGCGTCAAACTCTGACGTTGGCAATCCGCCGGAGGCCCCAACTCGTCACCGCGACATCAGCGCAAACACGCCCCACCCCAGATATTCCCGAGTATAAGCGGCGTAACGCTCGGGTTCCGAGGTCAGTTTGGCCCGGACTTCTGGCGCGAACTCGTCGTCGGGATTCGCGTCCAACCAACGGCGCATGGTGAGCCATTTTGCCGCCTCGTATCGGTCCCAGCCGTCTTGGTCTGCCAAAACCATTTCCACGACATCGTATCCAAGGCAGCCGAATGACGCGAGAAGTTCCGGAAGCGTGAGAAAGTCGGAAATCGATCCGGCCAGGCACCCCCGGGCAACATCTTCCGTCGGCGGTACCTGCCGCCAGAAGGGCTCGCCGATGAGGATGATCCCTCCGGGGCGGAGGCTCTGCGCCAGAAGCGCGATCGTGCCGACGACACCCCCGGCGATCCATGTCGCGCCGATGCAGGCGGCCACACCGGCCTTGTCTTCCAGGACGTAGCCGGTCGCATCGCCATGGATGAAATCGACTTGATCGGCGACGCCGAGTTCTTCCGCGCGGCGTTTCGCTTGAGCGGTGAACAACGGGCTCATGTCGATGCCGGTGCCGGTGACTCCGTAATCGCGGGCCCAGGTGCACAGCATCTCCCCCGAACCGCTGCCGAGGTCGAGCACTCGGTCCCCAGATTCCAGACGCAACGCCGCGCCGAGAGTGGCGAGCTTTTCGGGTGTGAGCGGGTTGTGAATGCGGTGCGCACTCTCCGTGACGTTGAAGATCTGTGGGATGTCCATTGTGAAAAAACACCTTGAGGGTGTGAATAGATACGATCAGGGCCAGAACTCCCCAACGGCCTCCGAAGACGGGCGCTGCTGGCGAATGCAGCGGCCGAGGTATCCGGCGCAGCCAAACTGAATCGCTTGGCGGCGGTTCGATGGAGCGCATGGTTCGATCCTCTCACTCGGAAAAGTCCCCCTCAATCTTTCGGGACTTTTCGTCAAACTTCGTCAGGAAGGCTGTCCGTATTCTGTCCCGGGTAGAATCATAATCCCAGCCGTACTCTTTCATCATCCCGTTTGCGATGTGCTTGGTGAGGTCAGCGAGCAACTCACCCCATGCATCTCTTTCGTCGACCTCCGAATCTTCAGCATCCTGCCACATGCCAAGGAGCATAGAGACGTGCAATGAATTGTGAGCGATCCAAACGCGAACCATCTCCGTCGCCTTTTCGTCTCCGTCAATCTCGGGCGGGACAATGAGTTCGCGCTTCATACTTGGATCGAACGACAGAACTGACCTGGGCGGGCGGCCAGAGGCGTCCGAATTGCATACAGACGCGGCCCGCCCGCGTTCGGTCCAGTGATTATGTTGGGCAGCCCGGTCATTGGTATTTCTTTTGTCTCGCAGGCTTGAAGAAGTCCTTGCGCTTAATCTTGACCATGCGGCCGTCGGGATGATGCCACACGATCCCCTCAATGCCTCGGCTCTCCAAGTAGGTCTTGAGTGCCTCGAAGGAGCGTGGCGCATCCTGAAGCACCTCCTTGCCATGAGGCACCAAAACGTGCCGCTCGGACTTCTCGGGATTGCCCTGAACCTTCGGACCACACAGCTCGTAAGTGCCGTCCGGCTCTGTGCCGGTGAATGCCTCACGGTGCCACCGGTCTTCAGGGCCATCACCGATGAGAATCCAGCCCGGCCAGTGCCCCGTCGTAGGGTCCGGATCCTGAGTCGGAATGAAACCTGCGGGCGGTGTCTTGCCGACCGTGGCGTCATAGCGCTTGTAGAGCTTTCCTGCCTGAACCATGCAACAGGTGCCGTCAAACTTACGCGTAGCTACGCCCTCGCCAGCAAGAACCCACTCGGCTCCTGGAACAACCTCGTCGTAAACGAGGCGAGTTCCTTCGTAGTCACGTTTGAACAGTGATATGATTTTACGCATTTGGTGAATGTGCTGCGCGGTATGCCCAACAAGTTAACTAACAGGAAAGAACTCCCTGTTATCGGATATTGCGGCCCAAACCGGTAATTCAGCTTCGTACCTTCTCATGAGCCGAATCGTATAGGCAGGGCTCGGTCACCGGTCAACCGAAATGACATCCAAACCGTTTCGCCGCTTCGCTGCCGCCTCAATGGTTACGAACGAATGGCTACCCGGGCAATTACTTGATGACACGTTTCATTCACAGCCCCAGCAACGCGACGTTCACGGGGTAACGCCGGGTTCGACCGCTGGCACGAGGCGGAGGGCAAACCCGCAGTTGCCAGCCGCAGGCGAAGGCGTATGGTATGGGCGTAACCGGAGGTAAACGATGAATGGCATGAATACGAGCGAAATGACAGTGGTCGCTGTGGCCTTGGCCATCGTGGGCAGCATCGCCTTCTGGCGATTGCTCTGCTGGGTCAGAAGTTCTCCCGTCCACCCCGATCCGTGGGGCGAAGCGACCGAACAGGCCATGGAGCAACCGGACACCCAAGAGGTCTGCCATCATTGTTCCACGCCGCTGCCGCCCGGAAGCTGGTTCTGCGAGCACTGTGGGCGTGCGGTCGGCCCCTACAACAACCTCATGCCGTGGGTGAATGCCTTCTCCGAGGGCGAGGTGTTCCGCAGCGGGGTGGAGGAGCATGTCCGGCGCAGTCCGTGGCTGCTCACCGGTTACCTGCTCATTTCGCTGAACTACCTGATCTTCGCGCCGTTTTATTGGGTGCGGCTCTTCAGGAATCTGTTTCACGGCCACGTCGAAGCGACCGATTCGCCCGGCCCTCCTCCGGCAACCTGAGCCAGACACTCCGTCCGACAAGAATCGGATGGGTCGCGGTTCCCGCCGTGGTTGGCAGGTTGTACCGTTGCGCCCGGGGACCGGGCGCGCTCCTCCTGACCGCCACTTCCGTTCCCACCCCGTGCCGCGCCCCTTGCTTGCAGCGGGCCGACCCCGCCACTAAACTCGCCGCCATGCATGCAAACTGGTTCTTGGTGTTGGGTCTCGTATCGCTTATGACTGCCTGTTCCTCGTCAGAAAAGAAGAAACCGCAAACCGGGCCGATCGAATCGCTCAAGCAGGCGCAAAAGCGCGCCGAACGGTTTAACACGCTCGTGGCCGTCCCGGTGTTCGAAACCAGCCCGGACGCCGTGAAGCAGCGCGTCGAGCAGACGATCGCTACCGGCAACGCCACGCTGGATGAGATCGGCAAACTGGACCGCAGCAGGATCAGCTTCGACGACACGGTCCGCGAGCTCGACGACCTCGCGTATTTCGTTGGCACAGTCGGGAACCGTCTAAACTTCATCAAGGAGACCAGCCCGAACGCCGCGTTGCGGGACGCCGCCACCGAGGCGATCAAGAAGATTCAGGAGTGGGGCGTGGGCGTGGAGTATCGGGAGGATGTTTACCTGACCGTGAAGGCATTCGCCGACACCAAGCCGCAACTGTTTGGCGAGGACGCCAAGCTGCTGGAGGAGACCCTGCGTGATTACCGGCGGGCGGGCCTCACACTGCCGAAGGCCGAGCGGGATGAGATCGAGAAGCTGCGCAAGCAATTGACCGGGTTGACGACGGACTTCGACAGCAACGTGACCAAGGCGCAGAAGACCTTGAAGTTCACCAAGGCGGAGCTGGCCGGCGTCCCCGATGAATTCCTGGCCCAGAAGGGCATCAAGACCGGCGATGACGAATACACCATCCCCGTCAACGTCACCTGGCAATACACGATGGTGATGGAGAACGCCAAGCGCGAGGACGTGCGGAAGCGGCTGGAGATCGAACGCTACAACCTGGCCCGCCAGGATAACGTCCCGCTGCTGGAGGAGATTCTCGCCTTGCGCGACAAGATTGCCCGCAAGCTCGGCTACGCGAGCTGGGCTGATTACCAAATCGAACCCAAGATGGCCAAGACCAGTGCCCGGGCGCTGGGTTTCCTCAAGGAAACCTCCACCGGCCTCCAGCCGAAGTTCGACGCCGAGAAGGCGGAGTTCCAAGCGCTCAAGGCCAAAGACACGGGCACGGTCAATCCGCCGCTCTACGTTTGGGACTGGCGCTACTACGCGAACCAGTTGAAGAAGGAGAAATACAACGTGGACGCCGAGCAGCTCCGCGTCTTCTTCCCCTACGAGAAGGTGCTGGACGGGATGTTCAAGATCTACCAACGCATCTTCGAGCTGCGCTTCGACAAGATTGACGCGCCCTACAAGTGGGTGGATGGCATCCTCCTGTATGCCGTCAGCGATTCGGCCACGGGCGAGCCGCTCGGGCTGTTCTACCTCGACATGTTCCCGCGTGAGGGCAAGTTCAACCACTTCGCGCAGTTCGGATTGATGGAAGGCAAGCAATTGCCCGATGGCCGCTATCAGCGTCCGACCGTGGCGCTCGTCTGCAACTTCCCTCCGCCCGCGCCCGGCAAGCCCTCACTCCTCTCGCACAGCGAGGTGGAAACGCTCTTCCACGAGTTCGGCCACGCGATGCACTCAATTCTCACCCGCGCCAAATACACCCGCTTTGCCGGCACGGCCGTCCCGCGCGACTTCGTGGAAGCGCCCTCCCAGATGCTCGAGAACTGGGTCTGGGACAAGAAGGTGCTCGATAGCTTTGCTGCCGATTACCGCGATCCGAGTAAGAAGATTCCGCAGGACATCTTGGCCAAGCTGAAGGAAGCCAAGCTCGCGACCATCGGCCATTTCTATCGCCGGCAATTCTCGTTCGGCATCCTCGACCTCACGCTGCACTCGCAGATCCGCGAGGACAACAAGCAGGACACGATTAAGCTCTCCAACCAGGTGCTGGGCGATATCTTCTATGCAATGCCCGAGGACACAACTTTCGTGACCTACTTCGGACACCTGACAGGTTACGACGCCGGCTATTACGGGTACGCGTGGGCGGACGTGATCGCCGCCGACATGGCGACGGCGTTCGAGAGTTCACCGGAAGGCTACTACGACATCCCGACGGGCCGCCGCCTGCGTCGCGAGATTTATGAGCCGGGCGACTCCCGCGACGTGAACATCTCGATCCAGAAGTTCCTTGGCCGCCCGCCGCAGAGCGGACCGTTCCTGAAGGAACTGGGGATCGCGGCGAAGTAGGCTGTCCCCCTGTTCCAGTCACGGGGCCAAACAGAACGGCGCGCATGCACTTGCGGAGTGCTCGCCGCCGCCGGGTTCTCGGTATTCTTGACTGCAACAAGTCTGGGGGGCGCAGCGGGTCCGCCGAATATTCGTCGGGGGCCAACCCTGCAGGCTTGGCAGGTCAGCGCAGCTTCCAACGCAAACCTTGCTGGCTGGTGCAACGCCGCGGCATTGCGTCTCGTACAGAAGCCGCGACAAAAGCAGCCAGCCTTCGCCTGATGACGAAGGCTGGCGCAGCGTTTCTTGGCTTTGTCTCGAGAAGGCGCTGTCGCCTCCGCGCTGGCATGACCTACGGTGACACGACGCGGTAGAATCGGCCCGGGAATCGTGTCGCGTTGACGTCCTCGAATTCGAACGTGCCATCTGGCCGCAGCGTTGCCTCGCCGATATCTTCCCAGTCCACCATGTTGGTGGACGCCTCAACCCGATACGCTTTCGCTTCTGGGGCGACAAACTGAATCTGACCAGGGCCTTGCCCGTGCTTCATGGAAACCCGGAACGGCCACTGTCCGCTCTGGGCGGAGTCACCGGCGGCCGAAACGCCACGCACGCCATCCAGGATTGCCTGGACCCCTTGGAGTAGGTCTTGTGCCAACTCGCGATCCAGCATCAGCACACGCGCCCGCACCAGTTCGCGGAACTCACCCAACTGAGTCATGCCCCGCTCCGCCTGACAATTCTCGAATGCCACGGCCGCGCGTTGGAGCGCCTTCAGCAACATGTTCTTGATCGGGCGGCTCAGCCTGGCGTTCTGCACCCGCGGTAGGAGGTCGCCAATGGCTGCTGCAGGCGTCCGCACCTTAAACGTGCAGGTGATCGCGCGGCTCACAAAGCCGTCGCTAACCTCAAGCGTGACGGCGTGGCTGCCCGGGGCGAAGCGATGCACCGTGAGGCCGTTCGTCCCCAGAGTGTTTGTCCCTTCCGTCCAGGCGAAATGTAGCGGATCTTGATCCGGATCCGCAGACTGCGAGCCGTCCAACACCACGCGCGCGTCAGCGCAGACCGGCGCGATGACCACGAGATTCGTAACGCCCGGCAGAAATGCCAACGGCGAGACGACGATGTGGGCGGTGGGCGGGCGATTAATCCGAAGCACGGCATTGGAACTCAGAGCCGCGCCAAAGTGGTTGGTCACTAAGACGCAGTAAGTACCAGCCTGCGCGGGTTGCACGTTGCTCAGGACGAGCGTGTCGCCGGTTTCGCCCGGCAGCGTGACGCCGTCCTTCAGCCACTGGTAACGGAGGAGCGGGTTGCCGCTGGCGACCACGCCAAGCTTGGCGGTACCACCGTCAGCCACTTTGAGGCTAAGCGGTTGTTCCAAGATAGTGGGCGGTTCAGTGCATTTGCCGGCGCCGCGTGCCAGGGCAATACCCCGGATTTCCGCCGCCGTAAGCGCACGTCCGTAAAGGCCGACCTCATCCAGCACGCCGGTAAACTTCCCCAGCGGCGACGGTTGATATCCCAAGTACAGGTCGGATGCCGTGCGTGGCGTAAACGAACCGAGGTTGGTTTGCGTTACGAGATTGCCCCGAATGTAGAGTGCGGCCATGCCTGACGCTTTGTCGTAGGTGAGCGCCACGTGCTGGAAACCGCTGATCAGGCTGTTCACCGGGGTTGTGATGTAGTGCGCGCCCCCCTGCGAGTCCACAATGTTTGCCTGCAGACGCGGACTTGAGGCCGTGGCGAGACTGACCCCTGGCGCGTCTTTGCCACCACCCCACTGCACGAGTGGCTGACCTGCGGTCGAGTTCCCACGATTGACCCATGTTTCGATGGTGAACCCTTCCCCGGCACCCACGTTCAAAGTGTCGCTGGCCGGCACGCGGACGTGGCCGCTCATGAACTGGAAGGCCTTTCCGGCCACACCATTGGTGAACAGGATGGCCGGCATGATGACGCCGTGGCTGAGGCTCACGCTGTCGAGCGCGTTGGACTCGCCTCGCCACCACGCCACGAGGCCGGCGGGTGGTGGGGCACACACTGGGGGCGGCGGGATACACTTGCCGCCCTCATCGGCAGCCACGATGGCTTGGATCTCCACCGGAGCGAGCGCACGGCCGTAGATGGTGAATTCATCCAGAGCGCCGGCGAAAGTAGGATACCCGGATCCACCCGAGCCCAAGTACACGGGGGACTGGGTCTGCGGGCGGAAACTGGTGAGGTTGGTCTGCGCCACAGCCGCACCGTTCACGAACAAGGCCGTCAGCCCGGTAGCCTTGTCGAAGCTCAAAGCGACATGCTGCCAGACGCCCGCCTGCACGGCTTGATTAGTCGAACGCAGCGTGATGGAGCGCAGCATCCCGGTGTTCGTTGCAGACAGCCGCGTCTCCAGCATCCCGGCCGAGCGCAGCAAGAGCGTGACATCCGCATTGCCCCAATAGACGATGGGGTTTGCGTACGACAAGGTCGAAGGTAGGATCCAACCCTCAACGGTGAAGCCGTCACCCGCACCGACGTCGAGGTCCCGTGACGCCGGGACATAGAAGTAACCAGATGAACTCTGGCGGAATGCCGTTCCCACCTTGCCTGTCTGGTAAAACCTGATATAGGGAGAACCCGAAAGCAGTGCATCGTTGAGCCCGATGCTGTCCAGCGTGTTGCTTTCGCCGCGCCACCAAGCCACCGCACCGGTCGGGGCGGAGATGCAAACGGGCGGCGGGAGGACCGTGAGCGTCGCGTTGGAACTGGCGGCGAAACCGTAGGCATTGCTCGCGGTCAGCCAGTAATACCCTGCGTTATTAGACTGCACGTTGGCGAGAGTCAGCGCCGTCGTGGTTTTGCCCGGGAGCGCAGCGCCATTGAAGAACCATTGATAGGAGAGCGGCGCGGTGCCGGCAGCCTTCGCGGTGAATGTGGCGGTTCGCCCTTCGTAAGTAGTCACGCTCTTCGGCTGTAACGTGAGCGTCGGTGGGTAAGTCAAAACCGTCAGGAGGGCATTGGAACTAACCGCGGCCCCGTAGGCATTAGTGACGACGACATGGTAGCTGCCTGCTTGGGCCGGCTGCACGCCGGTCAACGTCAGCGTTGCGTTGATCCCATTGGAGATGGGGCTGTCGCCAATGAACCACTGGTAACTGAGAGGCCAAGAACCAAGGGCTGAAGCCGTAAAGCTGACGTTAGCACCAGCGTCCACAATTTGAACTTGCGGCTGCGTCACGAGAATTGGCGCCCCGCCGTTAGTTGGAGAGGTTATCATGCGGAGTTGCGCGGAGAGACCTGTGCTGTCGAAGGAGAACTCCTGGTTGCTGCCGCGTCCGACGGCGAAATCAACTCGATCCCCCGCCCGCAGGGTCAGATTGGTCTGAAACGCTAGGCCACTGTTCGGGCCAAAACCGTTCACCAATCCACTAAAGAACGGGCTGCCGTTTTGCATCAGATACACATCCGTCGTGGTTCCGTGTGTGTCCGCCCCTACAAACGCCGCCGTGATCTCGTACCAGCCATTGCTCGGCACGGTGAAGCGGACCAGCCCAAACTCGCCATTCGGCCCGGGATGGAAGGAGAGTTGGCCTGGCTCCAGCACGATCGTGCCAGTGCTGTTCGTGAGTGTGGCAGCCGTGCCATTGTGGAAGACGTTTGGCGTGCCTAGCCAGATATCCGTGAACCAGCTTTCTATCCCGCCGTCGTTGCCGCGGGAGGTATGCAGCGTGATGTCGCCGCCCAAGGCGGTGCTGTAGCCGTAGCTCCAGATGCCGGCCGGATTGCTGTTGGTCGAGAAGCCGCGGGCGACGTCGTACACCGCCGCGGGCTGAGAAAGGCATTTCCCGGCACTGCCGGCGGCGTAGAGGGCCTGCACTTCCGCAGCCGCAAGCGACCTGCCATAGATGGAAATCTCGTCCAGCAGGCCGGCGTAGTAGCCATAGTTGGCCGACTCCGCCCCGTTTTCACCCAGCCAGGTGGACGGATACGGAATCCGCGTGCTTGTCAGTCCCGTGCGGACCAGTTGCCCGTTCAGAAAGAGTTGCGGTTGTCGGTTTGTGTAAACCACCGCCACATGCGTCCACTCCATAATCGGAGCATCATAGACCAACAGTGAGGAAAGGTACGCAGCGCCATGTTCAAACACGCTAACGCCGTTGGTGCCCACCGAAACGCCAACCCCGACCGGCCCATAGCCTCCGAAATGGGGGAAGATGGCATAACGCTGACCCGAATTGCCCGAGATTCCCGACGTTTCCTCGGCGGTGGTGGCGCGGGCCGCCGAGGGATACGCCCAGAACTCCATCGTGAACGAATCTTGATAATTCGTCAGCCCAGGCAAGCTGTTGGTCACACAGTCATCTACACCGTCGAAACGCAGAGCGCTTCCCACCTGACCCGCCGTGAAGGTCGTCCCGTTGTTCAATATCCCGTCCATCCCACCCACACTGTCGGTGACATCTCCCTCGCCCCGCCACCAATGGACCAGACCCGAAGGAGCAGTTGTGCAGTTCGGAAGCGTCGCAGTGCATTTCCCGGCACTGCCGGCGGCGTAGAGGGCTTGCACTTCCGCAGCCGCAAGCGACCTGCCATAGATGGAAATCTCGTCCAGCAGGCCGGCGTAGTAGCCATAGTTGGCCGACTCCGCCCCGTTTTCACCCAGCCAGGTGGACGGATACGGAATCCGCGTGCTTGTCAGTCCCGTGCGGACCAGTTGCCCGTTCAGAAAGAGTTGCGGTTGTCGGTTTGTGTAAACCACCGCCACATGCGTCCACTCCATAATCGGAGCATCATAGACCAACAGTGAGGAAAGGTACGCAGCGCCATGTTCAAACACGCTAACGCCGTTGGTGCCCACCGAAACGCCAACCCCGACCGGCCCATAGCCTCCGAAATGGGGGAAGATGGCATAACGCTGACCCGAATTGCCCGAGATTCCCGACGTTTCCTCGGCGGTGGTGGCGCGGGCCGCCGAGGGATACGCCCAGAACTCCATCGTGAACGAATCTTGATAATTCGTCAGCCCAGGCAAGCTGTTGGTCACACAGTCATCTACACCGTCGAAACGCAGAGCGCTTCCCACCTGACCCGCCGTGAAGGTCGTCCCGTTGTTCAATATCCCGTCCATCCCACCCA
Organism: uncultured Verrucomicrobiota bacterium; assembly: GCA_964634255.1. Classification (GTDB taxonomy): domain Bacteria; phylum Verrucomicrobiota; class Verrucomicrobiia; order Limisphaerales; family MWDV01; genus MWDV01. Next base: position 10,376 of record CAZWJC010000233.1, read on the forward strand.
CACTGTCGGTGACATCTCCCTCGCCCCGCCACCAATGGACCAGACCCGAAGGAGCAGTTGTGCAGTTCGGAAGCGTCGCAGTGCATTTCCCGGCACTGCCGGCGGCGTAGAGGGCTTGAATCTCACTGGTCGTGAGGGCGCGGGTATAATAGCTCACCTCGTCGATGTCGCCCTGGAAAAACTGCCCGGAGTAGGCGCACGCGCCGGAATCGTTGAAACCCCCAATGAAGAAAGCACATTGCGAATCCACCGGTGCGCGACTTGGAGTGACTTGCGCATTCAAGAGCCCGTTGACGTAGAGCTTCAGTTCCGTCCCATTCCAGGTGCCTACCAAGTGGCTGTATTCGTTGAGCCGAAGGTCGTTCGTGGCGATGGCAGCCGGGTAGTTGACCACATCGCCAGTTCCAAAGTGAAACCGTGGCTGAACTCCGGTGGTGCCGGCCCGCACCGCCAATTGGGCCAGCCCAAAGCTCTGGCCAAAGATCAGGTCCTGACCCGTCGAGTCGGCCACAGGCGCGGTGGGTTTGACCCACGCCTCAACCGTGTAGCTCGGCGAGCTCAAATTCGAACTGTAGGGCACCTGGACGTAACCGTTGAGACCATCAAAGCTGAACGCCTGCTCCACTAAGCCGGGAGTGAATCCAGTCCCGTTGTGTGGTGTGCCGTGATTGGTGCCGATCTCGTCAGCGCCGTTCCCTTCCGCCCGCCACCAACTGACCAGACCGGACGGAGCGGTTGCGCACGGAGTTTGGCCGAGCGCAGCCTGAATTCCCGCTAACAGCTCGATGACGATTACGAACGTCCAGAATGGATGGAATGCCCCACAACGGATTCTTGATTTCATGGATATGTCTTTCCTTAGGCCGTGACTCCCACGGCACCTTCACCACGTTCTTTTACGAGAACCTGCGTGCTTTGGCAACCGGTTTGTTTGCACCGCGTGGGTTCGCCCAGATCCTTACGATGTGATTGGGATTGACTGCGGAAGGCGTCAC
>CAZWJC010000234.1:0-11261 GCA_964634255.1 uncultured Verrucomicrobiota bacterium
TGCAGCGCATAGGCCGCCGCCTCCGCACCGTCGGCCGCAAGTCCGTGTGCGATTAACTCCGTCACCGACGTGTAATCGCTCACGACCATGCCGTCGAACTTCCACTCGTTCCGGAGCACCTCGGTGAGGGTGAAAGGATTGGCGGACGTGGGGATGCCGTTCAGGTCGTTGAACGCGCTCATGAACGTGCCAACGCCTGCATCGACCGCTGCTTTGAATGGCGGAAAATAGACTTCGCGCAACGTGCGTTCGGAGACTTCGGTGGTGTTGTAGTCACGCCCGCCTTCCGCGGCGCCATAGGCTACCCAGTGTTTGGCGCAGGCGACGACCTTGTCCGGTTGGCTGTAATCGCCACCTTGAAAGCCCCGCACTCGTGCGGCGGCCATCGCTGCTCCCAGGAACGGATCTTCTCCCGCCCCTTCAGCGATCCGGCCCCAACGCGGATCGCGCGCAATGTCGAGCATCGGGGCGAACGTCCAACGCACGCCCGCGGCGGCCGCTTCTGCGGCGGCGATGCCGGCGGCTTGCTCTGCGGCGGCCGCACTCCAGCTCGCGGCTTCGCCGAGTGGTATGGGGAAGACCGTGCGGTATCCGTGAATGACGTCGAAGGAAAACAAGACGGGAATCTTCAGGCGTGATTCACTCATGGCCACACGCTGGAGCTCCGTCGTTCGCCGGACGCCCCGCACGTTTAGCGTCGAGCCCAGTCGCCCCTGCCGGATGAGTTCCGGGTGTTCGGGCCGGTAGTCGCCTTCGGCGGTGCCATCGAGTTGCTGGAGTTGGCCCAGTTTCTCCTCCAGCGTCATCCGAGCGATCAGGCTGGAAATGGCTTGTTCGAAGCGATCAGCCTTCGCTGAAGAGGCAGGTGCTTGCGCGCTCAGTGGCAGCACGAACGACCCTAGCGATAACGCAACGGCCACAGAAGCCATCCATTTGCGAATAGGTGAATCACAGGAAACCAGCGTTGTCGTCGTTTTCATTGTCATGTCTTGCTGCTGCCGGCGTCTGCAGCGTCTCAGTTCCAACTCGCCTGTGGCGTCCGCATGAACCGGCCTGCCTTCGGATCAACTGAGGCCTGGGTTTTCTGGTGCAGCTCGGCTATTTCTGCGGGCGAAAATGTGATTGGCATGCCGTCTTGTCAATGTCTAGTTGCTATCACGTGTAATGGAAGTGAGTACATCTGGCCGCGGAGGGAGATTCTTCGTCATTGAAATGCCTTCATGGCGAGCATAGATGTTGAGGGCGTGACTCCGATCCGAATGCCATCGGCTGGCGGTTGGCTGCCCACTTGGTGCAGTGTGCTCTTGGCGCTCACCGCCACCGCCGCTTTGGCGGACGTTGAGCCGACTGCCCCGACGATCACCAACGCTGCCGCGGTTCGCAGACTGCCCGTGGAAGAGGCGGCGCGAAGGCTGCCGGTGCGTTTGCAGGGCGTGGCGACTTATGTGTTCGATGCCCGCTCGTGCTTCATCCAGGACGAAACGGCGGGCATATTTGTCGGAAACGGCGCCGAGCTCTTAGAGGTAACGGTGGGCGCGTTGGTGGAGGTGGATGGTGTCACCGGGCCCGGGGAGTACGCGCCGGTCGTTGAACCCACAGCGGCGCGTGTCATTGGACACACGAATCTGCCTCCGCCTGCGCGGGTGTCTTACGAGGACTTGTTGACGGGCCGGTGGGACAGTCAGTGGGTGGAGGTGGCCGGCGTGGTGCGGTCGGCTTTTGGTGAGCCGGGGAGTGGGGCGATCCTTGAAGTCGCTTCGGGAGGCGGCAAAATCGCAGCATTCGTACCCAGTTCCACGGAGACGAACTTAATGCCGCTGGTGGATAGTGAGGTGCGAGTACGCGGCGTTTGCGGAACGTGGTTCAATAAACAGCGCCAGTTGTTTGGCATCCGGCTGATGTCGCCGCAGCTTGCGGACATCATCGTTGAAGCGCCGGCGCCGTTGATCGCCCCGGACCAGCCGGCCCAAGCCATCGGCAGCCTGCTCCGCTTCGACCCGCGGCTTTCTCCCTATGGCCGGCGGGCCAAGGTGACCGGCACGGTGATTTTGCACCAACCCGGGCGGGCGCTGTTTGTGCAGGATGAACAGCACGGTTTATACGTCCAAACCCGACAAACCGGCCGATTGCACCCCGGGGACGTTGTGGAGTTGCTCGGTTTTCCGGCCAAAGGAGACTACACGCCGATGCTGCAAGATGCCCAGTGGCGGTGGATCGGTTCTCAACCCGACCCGTCTGCCGCGCTGATTCGGCCGGACGATGCACTGGGTGGTTTGCACGACAGTCGGTTGGTGGCGGTCGAAGGCCGGCTGTTGGATCGGACGCATCATAACAGCGAATCGGTCCTGTTGATGGAGGCCGAAGGGTGCATTTTCTCGGCGCACTTCGAGTCGCCTGACGCGCGTGCTTCGGTGATGGCGGTTGAGAATGGCAGCCGCCTGCGACTGACTGGCGTGTGCCGGATCGAAGTTGGCGATCTATGGCGTGCCGGACCGGCTTGGCGAGCCAAATCGTTCCGCTTGCTGCTGCGCAATCCGGCGGACATCGTCGTGCTGGAGCAGCCCTCTTGGTGGACGCTCCCACGATTGCTCAGGACCGTAGGGCTGCTGCTGCTGGCGGTGCTCGCCTCGCTGGCGTGGGCCACCCAACTCCGGCGGAAGGTGAGCAAGCAAACCAACATCATTCGGCGCCAGCTCGAAAAAGAGGCCACCCTCAAAGAGCGCTACCAAGATTTGGTCGAGAATGCGAATGACATGGTCTATACGCAGGACCGGGCTGGACGGATCACCTCGATCAACGTAACTGGGGAACATCTGCTCGGGCGCGACCGCGCGACGCTGGAGCAAAGCCGGTTGGTGGACTTTGTCGCCGAGGAACAGCGCAACGCGGCAAACCAGTGGTTTGATCAAATCGCGGGCGGAACGGCGCCCTCCACAATGGAATGGGACTTCATCACAGCCTCCGGCGAGCAAGTCCGGCTGGAGATCAGCACGCGCTTGGTCCACCACAGCAACGGGCAAGTCGAGATCGAGGGCATAGCCCGGGATGTGACGGAGCGTCGCCGTTTGGAGAAGGAGATCCTCGAAATCAGCACCCGCGAGCAGCGCCGAATTGGTCACGATCTTCATGATGGCGTTTGCCAGCAGTTGGCTGGGATCGCGTTTCTGTCGGACACGCTGGCGGATCGTTTGCAGGATCAAGGTCGCCCGGAGGCCGCCGAGGCCGAGAAGATCACCGAGCTGGTCCACAAGGCGAACAAACAAACCCGTGGTGTTGCGCGCGGTCTGTTTCCCGTTCAGCTCGAAGGCAACGGTTTGGTGTCAGCCTTGGAGGAACTTGCGGAGAGTGCAGTCGGCTTTTTCGACGCCCGCTGTGAGTTCCAGTGCGATACGCCAGTCGTCATCCGTGATCACACGATTGCACATCACCTATACTACATCGCGCAGGAGGCCATTCTGAACGCAGTGAAACACGGTCGAGCCCGCCGGATCCAAGTGCGGCTTGAAGCCGCGGAACAAGATCAGTTCCTGCTTGCGGTTCGCGATGACGGCGTTGGTCTGCCGCTCCCCCATACCCCAAGCCGCGGGATGGGCATCCGGATCATGAAATACCGGGCCCGGATGATCGGGGCGGAGTTGCAGGTGGGACCACGAGCCAGCGGCGGGGTTGAGGTGCTCTGCAAATTCAGGCGTGCGCCAGAGTCGGGAGACATGCGATCATCGAGTGCCGTCGAGCCGACCTCCTCAGGCACGGTTGGTTCGGACGTGGCTGAAGCTTGTCTGCGAACTTGAACTCTCCTAGCCTCCCGGCATGAGTGCAGCGGCTGAGACCGAATCCAAGTCCCGCATCTTGATCGTGGACGATCATCCCATCTTTCGTGAAGGAATGCGGCAGTTGATAGACCGCGAACCCGGCTGGACCGTGTGTGGCGAAGCCGCCGATGCCGCAGAGGCGTTGCGACTGGTCCAGGAAACCAAGCCCGACTTGGTGCTGGTGGACATTTCGCTGGGCGGTACCAGCGGGATCGACTTGATCAAAACCCTGAAGACGGAAGATGCCGAACTTCCGCTCTTGGTCGTTTCGATGCATGACGAGTCGTTGTTTACCGAACGCGCTTTGCGGGCGGGGGCGATGGGTTACGTGATGAAGCATGAACCTCCGAAGACGGTCAAAGCCGCCATTCACCGGGTTCTCGCCGGCGAGATCTACCTGAGCGAAAAGATGGCAGGGTCGTTGATCACCAAGCTCATGCGGGGTGGCGAGCCGAAGGAAAACCCGGTCAGCCGACTGAGTGACCGGGAGCTGGAGGTGTTTCAATTGCTTGGACAGGGGAAAGGTACCCGTCAGATTGCGCAGGAACTCAATCTGACCATCCCGACCATCAATTCATTCCGCGCCCGCATCAAAGAGAAGCTCCACTTGAAGAACTCCACGGAACTGCTGCTGCAAGCGATTCACTGGGTGCAGGAAGAAGCTGGGATTCGGTCTGGCCTTGTGGCTTCGGGTGAGCGCCAAGTTTAGCGGCTCCGTCGCCCGGGCATCCGGGCGGAGCCGCATTTCGCCTGCTTCCCAACTAATAAAGCAGACTCATCCGCTGGGTAATCCACTCGGAGTCGGCCAGCCCGTTTGCCACCGATCTGAAATCCGGCGCGGAGAACCCTCCAGTTATTTTGACAGGAATCAAGGTCGCGGCGCTCTTCCATTTGTGAATCTCGGAGTGACCGTCCGCGAACGAGAATCCACCCGCCCCATTGTGATACGACGCAGGCAAATCGCCCCAGTGCGCGAAGGTCCGGACGTCGGCATCGTTCAGAAAGTAACCGTCGTTGATGCTGTCGGCGTGTTCATCCAACGTCACGAAGTAGTTCGACGCTTTTGGAACCGAACTCAATTTCAAGAACTGCCGGAAACGCTGAAAGAAGTTGTTCTTCCCCTTCGCCCAAACCGGGTCTGATGGATTGGCGTTGTAGGGGCCGAAGTACGCGTTCATGGAGATGGACCGGGGGCGCGCTTTCCAGCCCGCCGTCCTCTGGACTTGGCTCAGGTAGTTGTCGGCTGGGCACTTGTAAACGCCGAGGTTGCCCGCAACGTACTTGTTGAATGGTGCCTGCAAGATTAAGTCAAGGTTCGTAATCTGCGCCGCCGTGGTCCAATACATGTTGTTGTTTACCCAGTTGCGATATGTCCGGGCGGCGATCTCGGCGTCCGTCTCCGCTTGGCCGAAGTTGTTCACCACTTTGTCATTGTTGTCGTGGGCGTATTGGAGCCAGGCAAACATGAGCTGACGCCCGTTGTTCATGCACATCACGGAGTGCGCCTTGGCCTTCGCCTTGGAGAGCGCGGGCAAGAGCATACCGGCGAGGATCGCGATGATCGCGATGACCACGAGTAACTCAATAAGCGTGAACGCCGGCGGCAAGCTGAACTGCTTCCGAGGTATCTGGAGCCGCGCGCATCGTCGGCTTGCGGCTTTAGCGCTTGGGTGGTGGATACGCATGACGCGAACACGCTACAACATGAGATTACGAGTGGCAAGCGCACAAGCATTGCAGATTGCGGATAATGTAGTGTTTAGTATTATCTGCGGCATCGCCAACACGGTTCAGATATGGATGGGTGTTCGGCTGAGTAGTTTATCAGTTGGCGATTGCTGCCGTGCCTCGTGGTGTGCGGGAGACGTCCAAGCCAGTAGTCAACTCATTTGGGTCAGATTCGAGAACTGGAGATTGTCCGGGTGATGAGACCGCGGCTAGAGTTCGAATGTTGAAGCATCAGTCAAACAAACGGAAAGCCGATCAGCAGAAACCAGACAAAGCTCTGTGTGGTCGCGGCGAAACCGCGCCCCCAATTACTCCTGTTCGGAAGTGGCTTTTCCGGGGCGGGGCAGTGATTGCTGTGCTGGTTTCGATTCTGGTGGCGTTGGCGCTTTTCGAGGGGGTGTTGCGCCTAGCCGGATATGGCTATCCGACTGGCTTCTTCAAGCAGATGCGGATTGGCGACCGGGACTTCCTCGTAGAGAACGACTGTTTCGGGTTCAGATTCTTCCCGCAGGATATTGCGCGGATGCCGGCAGCGTTCAGGATGCCGGTAGAAAAACCACCCGGAACTTACCGCATTTTCATCCTTGGCGAGTCGGCTGCCATGGGCGATCCGGAGCCGGCTTTTGGCGCGGGCCGCTACTTGGAGATGCTGCTGCGTGAGCGATTCCCCAAGGCGCAATTCGAAGTCATCAATGTCGCGATGACCGCCATCAACTCCCACGCCATTTTGCCTATCGCACGCGATTGCGCCCGGCATGACGGGGATTTGTGGATTCTCTACATGGGAAACAATGAAATGCTCGGGCCCTTTGGCGTCGCGACAGCTTCCGGTACGCAGCAACCCCCGCCATTGGCGTTCGTGCGTCTCAGACTCGCTATCCAAAGCACGCGCTTGGGTCAACTGCTCGTGTCGGCAGGCCAGAAGCTCCGGGGCGAGGAATTACGGCCGGCACCGTGGAAAGGGATGCAGATGTTCACGGCCAGCTTGGTCGACCCGGATGACCCGCGTCGGGGGGCGGTCTATCGGAACTTCGAAGGAAATCTGAGGGATATTGTCCGCGCGGGGTTGGACTCCGGAGCGAGGATCCTGATGAGCACGGTTGCCGTCAACCTCAAGGACTGCCCGCCGTTTGGCTCAGTGTTCAGCGGCGGGCTTTCGGTTGCCGATCGTGCGCGGGTTGAACAACTGCTGGCTGAAGGCATCGCATTAACCAGACAGACAAACTACGGGGAGGCGTTGAAGCGCTATGAACAGGCGGCGCGCGACAACCCGCGTTCCGCCGAGTTGGAGTACCGCTGGAGTGAGTGCCTGCGACAATTGGGCAATCGAACAGAGGCTCGGGCGCATTTCCAACAGGCCTGCGACTTAGACGCCCTGACATTCCGCGCCAACACCCACATCAATGACGTCATTCGGGCCGTGGCGCGGCGATACGCTTCACCCCGGCTGGCGCTGTTCGATGCTGTGAACGCACTGGAGATGGCCAAAGACGGAGATGCCATGGGCCGGGAGTTTTTCCATGAGCACGTCCACTTTAACTTCCTTGGCAATTATCATCTGGCTCGCGGGTGGGCCGAACAAGTCGCTCGACTCCTACCGGAGGACATTTCGTGCGGTGGTGAACCGGCGTGGGCTTCCCAGGACATCTGTGAGCGACGGCTCGGACTGACCGATTGGGACCGCGGCAACGTGCTGAAGGAGGTGTACGGCCGTCTGCAGCAGCCGCCCTTGAGCAGTCAGTTCAACAACCCGCAACGTTTGCAGGTGGTGACAGAATTACAGGCGGAGTTAGGACGCAGAAGAGTTGCCGCCGATGCAGCTCGGAGGGCTGAAGACACTTATGTCGAGGCGTTGAAACTCTCCCCGGACGACTATTACTTGCGGCAGAACTACGGCAATTTCCTCTGGGACTCAGCCAGAATTCCTGAGGCGGTCGTGCAATGGCAGAAGGTGCGAGAGCTTATTCCTCAAGACCATGCTGCTTACTTCGAACTCGGTCGCCTGGTAAGTGCGCAGGGCAAGTATGCCGAAGCGAAACCGTTGGTGGAGCGGACGCTGGCGATGCGCCCGAGTTTCGCGCCAGGCTGGTTCGAGTTGGGCAAGATCTATGTCGCGGAAGGCGAATTCGGACGAGCTGTTGAGGCTTACGACCGGGCGCTGGTCTTCCAGCCTCACGATGCTGAGTGTCTGTTTCATAGTGGAGTCGCTCTTGCGGCCTTGGGACGACGTTCCGAGGCCATCGCGCGCTACCGCAAGGCAGCGGAGCTGGAGCCGGGCAATTGGCGAGCACGGTTCGAACTTGGCAGCCTGCTCGGGCAAGAGGGACGGATGGCGGAAGCAAGAACAGAGACGGCGGAGGCCGTTCGCCTCAACCCCAATTTTGCGGCAGCTCGCCTGAATCTCGGCCTGACCATGGTCCAGCTTGGGCAGTTGGACGAAGCTGAGCAGCAGTTCTTGGAGGCGCAACAGTTGTCGCCTACCAACTCCAAGGCGGCCGATTATCTTGATCAGATTAGGGCGCTGAAGCGCCGCCAAAAGTGAAACCCGAAAGAACGGCGAAGTTCACTCTTCACTCTGCCAACTGATCTGGTCCGAGGAATGGCATTTCTTGGGAACTTTGAAACGGAAGGCAAGGTTGCTCAAAAACGTGTTGACAACCTGGGCGGAATGTAGAACTTAACACTACAAATCCTGAATCATGAACTGGCCAAACACGGCACAACAACCAATTCGTTGCACGGTGTTTTCCTCGCTCATATCGCTATAAACCAACACCCCCACCTGTAGAAGTCCTATGCAAACAAACCCATCCTTGCTAGCATTGTCCACCACCCAAGTTACACCACCTCGAATCAGAGGCCGATCCTTGCCGCAGAAGCTGGCATGTCTTTCCGTGCTGATGGCCTTCGTGACGCTGGCCTTCGAAGTGGGGGCGGTGAATATCTTGATTAACCCGGGTTTCGAAAGCGGCGGCACGGCTTGGACCATTTACACACCTCAAGGTTACGGAGGGAATGTGTTCGAGCAGCAAAACCCTCCAGCGCATGGCGGTGTGAATGTCTACAAGAACTGGGGTTGCTGGTGCGCGCCAACAAACATCCAAGCAATCTACCAAGACAAACAAGCGGGCGAGGGGAACACGTACACGGCGAGCGGCTATGTCCGGCGTCCCAATAACGATTTCAGCCCTGACACCCAGAATGAAGGATGGGTGCAGGTCGCGTTTTTGGACGCAAGTGGGGCGACGTTGAGTCTCTATCAATCGTTCCGCATCGGTGTCAGCACGCCCGAGAGTGTGGATTGGAGTTTTGTCACGGTGACGAACCGCGTTGACCCTGTCACCGGGGCATCGCTTGGTTCGGCAACTGCGCTGGTTGCGCCAGCGGGTACCAAGACCGTGCGTTTCTCGGCTGTGCTTGAGCAACGAAATGGCGGTGGCGGGGCGTGGCATTACGACGACATGACGCTGGATCAGACCTCCGGCAATCGCCCGCCAAGTATCGCGAACCTCGCCCCGAACGGCACGGCGCTATTCAACCTTGCTGCGAACGGAATCACCTTCAACGCCGTTTCCGAGACCACAACGGTCAGCCCCAGCGGGGTCAAGTTGATCCTCAATGGCTTGGACGTATCGAGCGGTTTGACATCTGTTCCTGGTGGGGCCGCCGCCAGTCAGAGTGTTACCTATTTAGGGCTCGCTCCCAACCGCATGTACTCGGCCGTCGTGAATGTGACGGATGATGCGGGCTACCTTACGAGTTCGGCAGTAAGTTTCGATACCTTCACCACCAATAACCCGGTCTGGGAGGCGGAGGATTACGATTACGAGGGCGGACAGTTCATTGACAATCCAGTGCCCACTTCCGTCGCTGCCGCGAATAGCTATTTTGGCCGGTTGGGAACACCCGGTGTTGATTGGAACGAGAGCGGTGGCTGGGGTGGCAATGGCGGCCAAGCCTACCGTGAAGCCGGCTCCGGGCCGGGCGTGGAATGGACCAGTGATTTCCTTCGCCAGAAGTACGTTGACGCGCGGATCTCGGATCCAGACGTTCATGACTACAACGTGGGTTGGGTTAGCGGGCTCGACGGCGATTGGATGAACTATACGCGCAACGTGCCGGCTGGCTCCTATAACGTGTATTGCCGTTTGGCCAGTGGCGAGGGTGGAAACAAGAGATGTCGGCTGGCGACGGTGTCGGGCACTACTGTCACCACGCTTGGCGTCGCGACGATTGTGGGCGGTGGCGGGTGGCAAGCGTGGCAATGGGCGCCGTTGCTGGATACGGGTGGTAATCTCGTGAAGCTCGACTACGCGACCGCTGCAAAAGTGACCTTCCGCGCATCGGCGGAGGGCTGCAACATGAACTTCTTCATGCTGGCGCCAGCGCGCACCGACCTGCCTTTGATCAGCAATCTCTATCCTACAGGGACGAAACCTTTCGAGCCGGGCAATACACTGTCGTTTAGCGCGAGTTCGACCGTGGCCACCATCGCAACCGCGGATATTCACGTCACGTTGAACGGGAACAACGTGGATTCGCTACTGGTCATTGGCGGCACCCCGACAAGCCGGACGGTGTCGTTGCCGTATCTGGCCTCCAACGCCACCTACACGGCCAGCATCAGCGTCACTGACTCTGCCCGCACGACTGTTTCCCGGTCCGTAAGTTTCTACACCTTCAGTGAGTCGAACTTCTCCTTCGAAGCTGAGGATTACAACTTTGGGGGCGGTCAATACATTAACAACCCGGTCCTTTCGACCTCACCGGGGGCTAACAACTACTACGCCCAAGCTGTCTTGGCGGTTCCGGGAGTGGACATCAGCACCATTCTGCCCGCCGGCGGGTTCAAACAGGAGTATCAGCGGGCGGACGACGTCGGAACCGAAGCCACTTCAGACTACTTGCGGCAAGCCTACCTGGCCGCACAGGCGACGGACCCGGGCGTCAGGGATTACAACATAGGCTGGGATTTCGCCGACACTTGGTTCAACTACACACGGGACTTCCAAGCGGGCAATTATTGGGTTTATGGCCGGCTGGCCGGCAATGCAGTCGTGAATGCGAGAATGGATACGGTCACCGGCGCCGACTCCACCAACCAGACAACCTCTGCGCTTGGTACCTTTTCGACCACCAGACCTGTGGACGGCTGGCAGGTGTGGGGTTGGGTGCCCTTGCTTGGCACTGATGGCAATCCCGCTGTTTTGTCCGGCGGCACGAAAACGTTGCGCTTCACTACTGCCGGCAACGTGAATCACAACTACTTCATGGTCGTGCCAGCCAAGGTGGCCGTGAAGCTGGGAGTAACGCCGAGCAGGGCGATTTCCATCCCCACCCAGGCCGGCGCCAGCTACACGATACAATACCGTGACAGTCTCACGTCCGGCACGTGGACGTACCTGACGATGGTCTTGGGTGACGGCACCACCAAGACCGTGACGGATCCCACTGCAGGCCAAAGCCAGAGGTATTACCGCGCGATCATTCAGTAATTGCGGCTTCAAGCTCCGGCGGCGGGCGTACAGCCCGCCGCCCGCCTCACCGAAATTAACGAAAACCTGCTGGACTGATTTCCGTTCCTGCCGGATGATTACGTGCAAATAGCCATGACAGATTCCACGAAACGAAACGCCGAACGCGCGGGATATATGAAACGCCGCGGTTTCACCCTGATTGAGTTGCTTGTTGTGATTGCGATCATCGCCATTTTGGCGGGGA
>CAZWJC010000235.1:0-11243 GCA_964634255.1 uncultured Verrucomicrobiota bacterium
CGATGCCTTTCGGGTCGAGATCGTAAAACGTCACGAGTTCCTTGGCCGCGCCTGCGAGGTCTTCTTTGCGCAGGTACTCCAAGCTGGTCGTGCCCTTCGGATGGTTGCCCCCGGCGCCGTTGATGAGGATATCCACCGGGCCAAGTTCCTTCTTCACGGCTTCATTCGCCGCCGCAAGGCTTTCCTTTTCGAGCACGTTGCAGCCGACGCTGATGGCGGCGCCGCCTTCAGCGCGGATGGCCGCCGCCACCTTTTCCGCCGCTTCCTGCTTCAGGTCGGCCACGGCAACCTTTGCGCCGCAGGCCGCGAGTGAGCGCGCCATGGTGCTGCACAACACGCCGCCGCCGCCCGTCACGAGCGCGACCTGGTCTTTGAGATTTACGGTAAATGGAGTTTTCATGCCCTGCTTCTTTCTGATGATGTTGGTTTGATTCTCGGAAAAACAATCACGGATGCGTCATTCAAAATTCCTCCGTACCGCATCCGCAACTTCGGGCGGCGCTGGAAGCTGATAGCCGAAGAAATACTTGGAGCTGATGGCAGCCACCTCGCCATCGAGTTTCGACACGGTCCCAACCCATGCGCCGGCTGGTAACTGGCCTGTGGTGCGCTTCACGAATTCGACGTGTGGCAAACTCATATTCGGCGAAAAGTGCAAGACTTCGCCGTCCTTCACCATTACCAAAATGGCGTCTCCGTCACGCATCTTGATCTTGCCAGCCATCGCCAACGTCGGTTGTTCAGTCTTTGAACCGTCCGCGGTACGCCCACAGCCCGAGCGCCGGATTCGAGATGTAGAAAACCTCTTCGCCGTTTACCGTGATCCAGCCGTCCTTCAGCTTGGCAGGATTGTAGCGCTGCGTCATCTGCTTCAAGTCGGCATAGCGGAAGTTGACGCTTTCGATCTCCTGCTGCGTCAGGTGGCCGGGGCAATAGGTGATGCTGAACCGCCCTTCCGACGAGCCATGAATCAGGTGCGCCGCCGCGCTAAGGTTGTTGCGTAGCTCGGCGTTCGCCTTCGTCGCCGCCAATGTCGCCGGAGTGCCGCGATAGCCGTACTTGCGAATCAACCGGTCAATCTCTGGGTCTTCGCCGAACTCCTTCAGCCCGGGCGCGAGCACGATCAGTTCGCCGCCATCGGCCATCGCCATGCGCGTGCGGTAAATGCTCTTGTTCCCGAGCCATGTGCTCTTGAACTCGCCCGGGTCGAGGTAGACGACCACCTTCTTCAAAGGCTCATCGAGCATCTCGAAATTCACCTTCAGCGACAAGGCCGCGGCCTGCTCGAACCCGGACGCATCGTCGCTCACGAACAGCCCGCGCACGGCCAACTTGCCGTCGTCGCCGCGGCTAACCACCGTGTGGACATAGACAATGGGCAGATGCTTGGTAAAATGTTCTGAAGCATAATTCAGGATGCGTCGCACCGGCGTGTCCGCCCGGCCCATCATGCGCTCCATGCCGTAAGCCGCGCCGACGAAGTGACTCTTGTTGATGCCCTCCTGTCCGCCGCAGCCGACGAAGATGTTCTTGTTGTAGTTGGCCATCCCGATGACCTCGTGCGGGACGACCTGGCCGATGGAGAGGATCAAGTCGTGCTTGCCGGTCCACATCAGGTTCGCAACCTGCGCCGGCCACGGGAAATCCACCGCGCCGCCGGACACCTGCTTCACGAACTCGCCCGGCACTTCGCCGACGGTCGTGATGCCGGTGCGCCAGTTGTGGACGCGGAACAGGTCCGCCGGCACGCCTGCGAACATCTCGGCGATCTGCGGCCCGGTCATCGGCGAATGCGTGCCCAGCGCAGGGAGCACGTCCACCAGGTGCTTGCCAAAATAGTCATAGGCCAGCTTGGTCAGCGGCCCAGCGTGCGAATGAAATCGCGTGAAGTCGGGCGGGATGACGAGCACGCGCTGGCGCGGCCCGATCTTGTCCAGGGCTTGAAACAGCCCGGCGCGAAGATCGTCCGTCGTCAGTTTGTCCGCTGCGGAACCGCGTTCGAAGTAAAGCATGGTCCTGAATCTTTCTGCCGGGGAACGATACGCAAGGCGCGGGGCCGTGGAAACGAGGATTTTGTGCGCGACGGTACACCTGAAGTGCACCCCCAGTCGCGAACACAGGCTTGATCGCATCTCGCCCCGAACGATTCGTCGCCATTTCCCGTAACAGCGACTCCCCCAATCCCACTGCCGAAACCTCCGCCTCCAAGACGCAAACAGCCAAGCGCACCGGTTGGCTTTCTGTCGTCTTCAGAGAGATTTCATCCCCCCCTAAGCACGCTGATCTGGCCTTGATCGGTTGATGGCCGGCTGATTTGACATCACCCAAATCAGCTCTAGCTTCCAGTGCGCGGACTAATACTCGTGATAAACATGTCTTCCAGCCAATCCGTCGGAATGGCAAATGCCGGGCGACCTACCGGCTGCGCCAATTCGCCCGCGGAGCCGCTGGTCGGCGTCGCCCACCACCTCTCACCATGACCATGCAACGCAACCCGCTACACCAGGCAAGTAGTCTCCAATACCTGCCTTTCCACCTTCGTCAACACGCAGTTGCGGCCAGCTTCGTCGCTCTGCTGAATTGCTTGGGTCCGACCGGCACCGCCGCAGCCTCGGAGCTGGGACTGCGCTCCGAGATCACGGGCAGTTCGCCCGCCGGCGGTTTGACGCTCACACATACGTTGTGGAACCCGGGAACGACGGTGGTCACGAATGTCTGGTTGACGAACCAGTTGCCCGCCGGCGTCTCCATCCACGCGACCAACAAATGGCCCATCGGCTCGCCAGGCCCGACGTATCCCGAGCCGCAATTGCCGCCGCTCACGCTGGCTGCGATCAAGCCAGGCGTGACGTTTGACCTTCCATGGACTGCCACCAATCCGCCCGCCGTGGCGGTTGCGGTTGGCGATCTTGACCGCGATGGGTGGCCGGACCTCGTCGTCGCGCATGGCACAAATGCGAATGGCTTCTCCGTGTGGCGGAGTAGCGGCACCAACTCCAGCTCGCCACCACGCGTACGATTCACTGCCGTCGGCACGTTCTCGGATGCGTCGGTGCGGGACCTTGCCATCGGTGACTTCAATGGCGATGGCCGTCCGGACGTCGCCGTCGCCGAACTTGGGCGTGACACGCTCAAGACCTTTTTTCAAGCCGGCGACATTCCGACCGCGCCACAATTCGCGCTCGGCACTAGCAATGGGTTCTCGAGTCCCATCACCGGCATCGCCGTCATGGACTTCGACGGCGATGGCCTTGACGACCTGGCGGTGCTCGAACCCGCCGCTGCCAAGGTGCATTTGCTGCGGAACGCTCTTGCCTTGGGACTACCTGGATTTACGGAGGTGGGAAGTCTAGATACGCCACCCGCGCCGACAGCACTCGGAAAGGAAAAGAAACGCCCGGGTCGGGAATCGCCGACGCTTGCCAGCTTAGGCCGCCTCTTTGTCACCAGCGACGCGAGTGGCGGCGTGGTATCGGTTTACATCCCGAGCGGGAGCGTTGACCCTGCAAAACTGTACTTGCCGCCGGCGCTTTACGCCTGCGGCCCAACACCGCGCGACATCGGCGCGGGCGATCTGGACGGCGATGGATTGGAGGACTTGGTGGTGGCCAATGGTTCGGCCCGCACAGTTACACTGCTCCGCAGTGGTGCCAGTGGCGACTATGTTTCCGTCGGCATTAAAGACGTTGGGGCTGTTGGTAACGTCAACGCGCTCCACCTGCTCGATTTGGATGGCGATGGTCGCCCGGAGATCATCACCGGGTCAGCGGGCGCGAACGGCTGCATCGTCCTGCCGAATTCTCGCACGCCGGAACCGCTTCACCCCGGCCAATTCGGCGCGCCAGTTCACTTCGATTTGCCGGCGCCGTTCCGCAACCTCGGCTTTGACGCGCACCGCGATGGTTCGCAAGCCGGCGGGTTCATCGTGGTTGGCCACGCCGGGCCGAACCAAGGAAGCCTCGCCGGCGGACAATCCTTCACCGCTCTTGGTCTCACTCAACCTGGCGCCGTGCTGGCCGTGCCGCTCGGCGATCTCGATCCCGGTGCCGCCACCGGCGTTTCGCTCGAGCTCGGAGTTCGTGTGCCCGATGCGACCAACACCGCGTTTGCCAGAGCCACCGGCGGCGGCCCCGGACCTTCCGTGGTGATCCCCATCAAAATCCCGCTCGCGACGATTTGCGGCGGGGTCTATTGCGTGTCTGGCGGTCTGACGCAAGGCATGGGTGGCTTCGCAGTCACTGTCGCCATCAACGGAACGGGGTATGCCTTCACCAACTCCACTGTCACGATGCCTGACGGCAGTTACTGCCTCGAACTACCCTTTAGTTGCGGCGGCGTCTTCCCCTGGGATACCACGATCACGGTGACAACCCCTGCGTGCCCCGGTCAGTCGTGGGTTTTCCCGATCAACGTGCTCTTCGCTTCCATGACGATCCCGCCGGTCTATTGCAACAAATGCACCGCCTGCACCAACGTGCAGAATGTGATGAGCCTGTTCAGTGGTCGCGGTCCGTCGGGACCGCTGCCTGCCGGCTCGCTGGACCCACAGTTCACAACCGGCAATCCGCCGTTCACCACGTTGAACCCATACGTCACTCCAGCCAACACGGGCTGGCTGGCGAACGGCCCGAACTCGAAGTGGGTTGGCCCGGATCCCCTGTTCCAGTCCTTCGCGGGTCTGTATTGCTACACGAACACGTTCTACTTGCCCTGCACCAACAGCGCGCAAATCGCCGGCCTATGGACGATCGCCGGCAGCGGCGCCGCAGTCCTCTTGAACGGCGCATTCACCGGCATTTCGCTGAGCGGTGTTGGATTGGAGGCCAACTGGTATCCGTTCAGCCTGAACAGCGGTTTCGTCGCTGGCTGGAACACGCTGGTATTTTGTGTCACTAATCCGCCGAGCACCGACGGCACCCCCTTCACTCCCACCGGCCTGCGCACCGAGCTCACGGGCCGCGCCACCTGCTGCACGGGTTGCGCCGATATCCATTGCCCGACAAACATGGTGGTGGAGGTTTGCACCAACGGCCCGGCGCCGTATGGGCAGTTTGTGAATTACCCGCCGCCGGCGGCGTTCAGTTATTGCGCAACGGTGACGAACGTCGTCTGCCTGCCCCCGAGCGGCAGCTTCTTTCCGCTCGGCACCAACGTCGTCACCTGCATTGTTTACGATTCGCTCGGCAACTCCGCTGCCTGCAGCTTCAACATCATCGTGCGGCCCGACTTTACGCCGCCGACGGTGCTGCAATGCCCGCCGCTGAATATCAGCGTCACCGGTTGTCCGCCGGTCCTGCCGGACTTCACCACCAACGTCGTGGTGGTGGACAACTGCACGCCACCCAACCAGCTCACCATCACGCAATCCATACTCCCCGGCACCCCGCTGTCGCCCGGCCAAACCGTCGTCATCGTCCGTGTGTGCGACGGCGCGGGCAATTGTCGGGACTGCGATGTTATCGTCACCGCCATCCCAGACCCCAGTTGTTGCACGAAGACACAGGTGTTGAACCTCTTCAGCGGTAGTACACTCGCCGGCCCACTGCCGGGTGGCACGGTGGATCCGCAGTTTCAAACCGGCCTGCCCCTCTTCTCCACGGCCAGTCCCTACGTGCCCAGCATCATCAGCGGATGGTGGTTGCCCAACACGACGGCGTCCAAGTGGGTCGGTCCCTACCCGAATTACGCCAACGCCCCCGCTGGCGTTTTCTTTTTCACCAACCGCTTCTTCCTCTGCTCGACGAACCAGGCCCAGGTCACGGGCCGCTGGACCGCGGACGACTCTGGCCGAATCTGGCTCAACGGGCTGGCCACTACCAACGTGCTGCCCAGTGGCTGGGCTTTCACAAACTGGCATCCGGTGAGTATCACCAGCGGTTTCGTCCCTGGGTGGAACCAGCTTGTGTTTGCTGTCACCAACGGTCTCTACAGCCCCACCGGCTTGCGCACTGAAATCACGGGCTCGGCCTGCTGCAACACTTGCGTCACCATCTCTTGTCCGCCTGATATCACGACCAACACCTGTGCCAGCGGCGTTGCGGTGAGCTATTCCGCTCCAGCCGTCATCAGTAGTTGCGGTTCGGTCGCGACGGTCACCTGCACACCGCCCTCCGGTTCGTTCTTCCCGATCGGCACCAACGTCGTCACCTGCACCGCGATTGATGCCCAGGGCAACGCCGCGACCTGCTCGTTCCTCGTCAAGGTGCAAGGCATCGGCCAGCCCGTCGCCATCACCTGCCCGCCAAACCAGACAATTTACACCTGTGGTTCGACCGCCGTCGCTCATTACAAGGCTTCCGCGTCGGGCCAGGCCGGCACGGTAACATACTCCCCACCGTCCGGCTCCACTTTCCCGCTGGGGACAAATGTCGTCACCTGCACCGCCACCAATGCCTGCGGAGCGGTCGCATCCTGCCAGTTCCTGGTCATCGTAAAGCCGGCGCTTCAAGGTCCGCCGTCTTACAGCTTGCTGGCCGGTTTGCCAGACAACTACGCGGTGCCAGTCGAACCCTCGCCGTCGAACACCTGTATGGTCGCCGCGTTTGGCGGTTATCCGATCTGGAAAGGCTTTGACGATCCGAAAATCAACACCTTGCTGGGGCATCGTTTCACCGGCTTGCCCAGCACCATCGCCAAGGCGGAACTCGTCGTGCGCATGGTGCCCGGCAACAACGCTGGCTCGGACAACGACGGCATCTTCATTGGCATGCCCTCGTGCATTTCTACCAGTTCCCTGTGGATCGCCTCGATCAAAACGCTGCCCGGCGCCGGCGGCACCTGGATGCCCGGCCATCCCTCCACCACGTTCACCCTCGACCTCGGCGCGCTCAACCCCGCCCTGCTCACTTACATGAACAGCGCCCAGCTCCTTGACGTGGCGATTCACGACGATACCACCGTGGATTATATGGAGCTTCGGCTTTGGACCTGCCCGCCGCCGTTCAATCCCAATGGACCGCCTCATTGGACGAAGTTCGGCTCCGCGCTCTCCGTGATGCCGCAGCCCGATCTGCCCGCCTTTGGACCCATCGGTTCGGGCCCGGTAATCTGCATCGCGCCGCCCAACGGTGATCCTGCTTTACCCAACAGCGTCGAGATCGGCCTCGGCGGCGGGCAGGCGTTCAGCTTCACCACCATCCTCGACATGAACGCGCCGGAAGGATCGCAAATCGTGGTCAGCACGCCGACCAACGATGGCACCAACGCGCCGCTGCTCACGCTCGTCAAAGGCAAGTGTCCGCCCAAATGCAACTGGGACATCAAAATGAACAAGAAGTTCTACGATGGCGGCAGCGCCGCCCGCGTTTCGGCCGTGAACACGAATGGCGATTTGCTCGACTCCTTCATCGAAACCGCCGCGGAGGCAGACTCGGATGCGGCACTCACCCTCTACCCGGAGGACGGCATCGAGCAGTTCCCGGTTTCCTTCCTCTTCGACGCCAGCACCGGGGAGGTTACCGTCATGTTCCCGGGCAGCGTGGCGCGTCGCCTCTGCAACGGTCTGCCTTGCCCGCGTGGATGGGACGGCACCATCAAAGGTCGGGTCACAGAAGCCGCCCGCCGCAAAGGCTGGGACGGCACCGTCAAATGCCCCTGCTACGATGAGAACGCCAGCCGCGTGGTCTTCACACCCGGCGGCACGAATCCGCTCGCGCCGCTGACCGCTGTGGAAATCAGTTCCACCGGACTGAGCGATCTCGTTCTCGCAGCCGAGCAACTGGTGATCCTGGGCGAAACCAACCGGCCGGTGCGGATCAAGCAGCACGGTCCCGGAAGCAATGAGGATTTCCGGGCCGCCGCATTCCAAGGCGTCCCGGCAGGGAACGGCGTCAGCGTTGCTGCGGTGGATGCTCAGAGTGGCGTGAGCCTCGACCTCGGCAATGCCGCCAGCTTCGATGTCGGCATTCATCACTTCGAGAACGCGGACCTCCCGACGCAGGAACAACTCTTCCGCATCGGCGGTCCCAAATGGCCGCCCGGCACGACGACGAATCGCCCGCCCCCGCCGCCGATTGACGTTCGCCTCGCCCAGGCGCCCGATGGCGTGGAATGCTACGTGGACTTCTACTGGCTCGGGCTCACCAACGTGACCGTTCAGCTCTGGACCAACGGCGTCTTGATCGGCCAGGGCGAAGGCCCCGGCAACATCCTCGCCACGGATCCGGTCGTCCTCAGCGACTGGCCGGAGCGCCTGCAATGGATCGGCAGCCAACAAGAGATCCGCCTGACCAGCAGCACCAACTTCAGTGTCTCCGGCATCGGCGGCAACGAGCTGCGCATTCTCCCGGGCCTGCCGCCCGGCACGCTGATGCCGATTTCCTTCAGCACCCTCGATTGCCTCGCCAGCGAAGGCGTGGAGAGTCTGCTCTACGAGCTGCGGGCCACGCCGGCTGCCGCGCCCGTGCGGCTAAGCTTGGAGCGCACCACGGGCGGCGTCACCGTCAGTTGGGCCGATGAACGCTTCCGCCTGCAAGGCGCTGAGAGTTTAAGCGGCCCCTGGTTGGATCTGGGCGTCAGCTCGCCGGCAACCCTGAGTGGCGGCGCGACCGCACGTTTCTTCCGGCTGACCAGCGATTGATTCCGAATCACCGGTCGCACGGACCGGGTTGTCATCGTTACGAGCAGGGCTCGCAGTTACTGCGAGCCCTGCGTTTCACTCACTCTGCGCTGCTTCGCCCAAGACGGCGCTATAGGCGCTGGCGCGCGTTCACGAGCTCAAGATCGCCCGCTTGGCATCCGCGAGTTCTTCATCCCGCCGGTGGTAGCCGCATTTGTTGATCAATTCCTCGGCGGCTTTCAAATCCGCTGCCACCGAGCCGTGGTTCACGACTTGGACTGCGCCTCTTCAATCCGATACACGTGCGTCTTGGTCCGGAGGTAGAACGCCTTGCCGCACGCGGCAGGTGAGGCCATGAAGCCGTCCGCCAAAGTGTTTGTCGCCAACACTTCGAACGTGCGCCCCGGTTTGAGCACTGTGGTCGTTCCCTGCTGGCTGAAGAAATACAGTCTCCCGTCCGCGTAGATTGGTGAGGCCGCATACTTGCCACCGATCCGATCGGTCCAGACGATTTCTCCGTTCGTAGCGTCCACGCAGGTGACGCTGCTCTCCTCGGCGGCGGTGTAGATCAATCCGTTCACGAGGAGGGGCGACGCATACTTGCCAACGCGGTTCGTAAGCTTCCAGACCACATGACTCTCAGTGACGTCGCCTTGGCCGTCCGTCTTGACCGCCCACATCTCCTTCTTTGAAAGACCAGTCACAAAGAAGGCCAGGCCACGATCGTAGAGCGGGCGCGGGGCCGTGGACCAATCGTCGTAACGTACCTTCCACAACTCTTTGCCGGTGCGTGGGTCGTAGCCATATGCGGCCTTGGCACCGGCGCTGAGCATCTGCGGCTTGCCCGCCGTGACCACGATGAGTGGTGTGCTGTGAGCCTTCCGCAGATCCCCGTCGCGCGCCATCTGTCCGGGCACGTTTTCGTCGTTCCAAGCAACCGATCGGTCCGTCTTCCAAACGGTCTTGCCCGTCTGCTTGTCGAGCGCGACGTGGTACTGCAAGTCAGCGCCGTCGAAGGTCAGGATCACCAAGTTCTCAAACCCAACCGGTGACGACGCCGGCCCGCGATAGTGCCGACAGGGCAGGTCTTCCCGTTTCCACAACACCTTGCCGGTGCGCGTATCAAGACATGCCGTTCCAAAACTGCCGAAGTGTACGTATACTCGCCCCGATTCGATCAGCGGCGAGGGCGTGGCGTAGCAATTCATGGAAGCTCCGTTGCCAAGCGGCTCCGGGTTGTCACTGTGAAACACTTTCTCGTTGAAGCGCACTCGCCCAGACTCCGCATCAACGCCGATGGCAAAGAAATCGTGACCGTCTTCGGTTGCCGTGGTCAGCCATACTTGGCCATCGAGCACAACCGGCGTGGACAAGCCCTTGTGCGGAATGGCCGTTTTCCATAGCACGTTGTTCGTTTCGCTCCAGTGAAGTGGAAACCCGACGAGGTTTGTGTCGCCCGGCGACGCGGCGTGCCCGGCGCCCTGCGGTCCGCGAAATTCCGGCCACCCGCTCTCGCCTGCGACAACAGACGCGATTCCCAAGCCCAGGGCAACGCAGAGAGCGAAGGGGGGCGCATGAAGGTGGCGACGCGCTATGGAGACATCGCAGAACGAGTTTTGGCCATTACTCATGCCCGTAGCGTGAGCCGACCAGCGCCTCAAGTCAATCACCCCGCCCGGGTGCGAAAGGAAATGGCAGTCACGGCGAACATAATCCACACACAGCTGAGGCATCGGACCGCGGACAGTCTCTGTCCGCAGCGCGGAGCAACCACCCGATGGGGTGCAGATCCCGCTGGGATTGGCAGGGTTTGCCGCTGCGCCCGGTGACCGGGCGCGCTCCTCCTGAGCGCCCCTTTCTTTCGCACCCACCCCGCCCAACGTTGGCAAAAGCACTCGCAGTACTGGTCCACCTGCAGGCGGGTTACATGACAGCAATCAAAACCAGTCAGGTAGGCAGAAAGAAGCGCCGATGCAATCAAGCATCGGCGCCAAGGGTGGAACCGTTCATCAACTCCCGCTGGCCGTCTTTTGGCCTGCTGATTTCCAGCCGGAAATCCCGGCAGAGAGGTGTTTGACGTTGGTATAGCCAAGCTGCTTGGCCGCTTTTGCCGCCTTGGCATACGCACCACACGTCGGGCCACCGCAATACGCCACGATCAGCGCATTCTTATCCTTCGGCAGCACGGTTGCCAGGTCGGCCTGCTTGGCTGCGTAATCAACCGCGCCAGGAATGTGTCCGGCCTGCCACGATTTGGTACCGTTGACGTCCAGCAGGGTTACGCTTTTGGATTCGATGGCGGACTTGAGCTGGTCAACGGTGATGTCCGGAAACTCGCCGGCCTGAACCGCGACCGTGAAGAGGATAGCCGCCGCAAACAGGATGATTTTTCTCATGGTCGATCGTTTCGTTTGGTTACGTCCGCCCCGATCGAACGCTGGGGCAAACTGGTTTTTAGGCCTGCTGGGAGGGCGTCAGCCCTCCGAAACGCAGCATCGCCCAATCAATGAGCATCACTTAGCTTAGGTAGTAGTCCGTGTCAAACGGCGGCGCCATTTCGATATGGTGCGTATATGCGGTCGCGAGGTCCCGCTCCTCCACGCCTCAAGGGAATGGAGGGTTGCGAACCACGCCGACATCATTAGGCAGCGAGAGTGAAGGCGAGGAAGGCACGTCTGCGACGCGT
>CAZWJC010000236.1:0-11163 GCA_964634255.1 uncultured Verrucomicrobiota bacterium
AACTTCCTCCGCCAATACGACCTGCTCGGCGACTTCAAGCTGAACATCGAGACCAATCACGCCACGCTGGCCGGCCACACCATGCAGCACGAGCTGGAGACCGCCATCGGCGCGAACGCGCTCGGCTCGATTGACGCCAACACCGGCGACGAACTCATCGGCTGGGACACCG
This sequence comes from uncultured Verrucomicrobiota bacterium, assembly GCA_964634255.1. Taxonomy (GTDB): domain Bacteria; phylum Verrucomicrobiota; class Verrucomicrobiia; order Limisphaerales; family MWDV01; genus MWDV01. Next base: position 173 of record CAZWJC010000236.1, read on the forward strand.
ACCAATTCCCGACGAGCATCTACCTCACCACGCTCACCATGCTCTGCATCCTCAAGATGGGCGGCTTCAGCACCGGCGGCGTGAACTTCGACGCCAAGGTGCGCCGCGAGAGCTTCGAGCCGATCGACCTGTTCTACGCGCACATCGGCGGCATGGACGCCTTTGCGCGCGGCCTCAAGCTCGCCGCCGCCATCCGCGCCGACGGCCGCCTCGCCGACTTCGTGAAGCAGCGCTACGCCTCGTGGGATTCGGGCATCGGCGCGAAGATCGAGGCCGGCAAGGCCAGCTTCAAGGACCTGGAAACCTACATGCTGAAGAAAGGCGAAGCTGCGCCCAACACCAGCGGCCGGCAGGAGTACCTGGAAAACCTTCTCAACGAATTCATCTGAGCCGCAACCCGGCGCAGAGCAATCTCTGTCAAATCACGCGGGCGGGAGTTTCAAGCTTCCGCCCGCGGTTTGTTTGCGGCACGAAACATTCCGGATGCGAGCGGTGCTGGCGGACGACCGTTCGCTGGCGCGCAAGCTGGCGCAGTTGGAGAAGGAACTCAAAAGCCGCCTGGATCTGCACGAAACCGCCGTCGTCGAGGTCCTCCAGCGCGTCATGGACATCCTCGACCCGCCGCCCCAGACGGAGCCGAGGCGGTTAGTGGAGAAAACCGCTGAGTTTTGTTCGAAGCCATGAGGCGTTAATCTGGTTGGCGGTCGCACCGCCGAGTCAGTAATCTTGCGAACGCATGGACGACATCACGAGAGCGTACTACGAACTTCAGTTCCAGGTCGCCTTCCTCAAGGCGAAAGGTGATGCGTTTCAGACGCTCTTCGAGCAGTTGATGGGAAAGGCCCATCCTGCTGACTTCATTCCTTGTCGGCCTTGGGGAAGTGTTGGCGACCGCAAGAACGACGGCTACCTCAAATCGGAGCGAACGCTTTTCCAAGTTTACGCACCCAACGAAATGACTGCCGCGGAAGCCATCACCAAGATAGACGAAGATTTTCCCGGTGCATTGCCACATTGGCGACAGCATTTCGACAAGTGGGTGTTCGTCCACAATGCACACGATGGTTTGTCACCACACATCATCGCCAGGCTGCTGGAGTTGGAGCAGCAGAATGCACCTCTCAAAGTGACGCACTGGAGTCTGGAGGATCTTCGCTTGCGTTTTCGACGCATACCGCTCGACGCATTGCAGGCATGGTTTGGTTTCGCACCGACAGATGCCGCGAAACGCAGTCTGAGTGTCGCAGAGCTTGAGTCGGTTCTGCATCATATCGCACAGGCACATCCGTCGACAGGCGAACCTCCGCGCCGAGTCCCAACTGGCAAGATCGAGGCCAACGGTTTGTCGTCACACGTAGCAACATTGCTCAAGGCTGGAATGGAAAGAGCAGAACTCGTGGGGAAGTTCTTCGACCGATGGCACGACCCGCAATACGGCGACCGATTGGCAGGAGCGTTTCGGTCCAAATACATCGAACTTCGCGACCAATCTACCAAGCTTGGACCAGACGCGATCTTTCACGAACTCCACACTTGGGCCGGCGGAACATGGGCATCATCGTGTGGTCTCCAAGTGGCGGTCTTGGCTGTGCTGGCATTCTTCTTTGAGCAGTGCGAGATATTCGAAGCACCTCGTGCGGAAACAAAGTCATGATTTTACCAACAAAACGCCTTCATCAAGACCGCGCACTCCTGGCGGTCGGCGCGGAGGTTTTGCGTCGGCTCGAAGAACCGAAGACGGTTTCTCGGCTTTGGGATGAGATTCAAAGAGCGTATCGTGGCCGCGTGGCCTCCCCGACATTGACCTACGATTGGTTCATCCTCTCGCTTGACTTGCTTTTCGCCGTCAACGCCATCGGCCTGAATCGCGGCCTTATTACCAAGCAACGCACATGATTCACCGCCTTTACAGCGATCTCGCGACGTTCAAGCCGCTGACCTTCCACGGCGGGCTGAATGTGCTCCTGGCAGAAAAGAGCCAAGGAGCGACCGACAGGCAGACCCGAAATCGCGCTGGCAAGTCCAGTTTCGTAGAAATGCTGCATTTCCTATTGGGGGGAAACGCTGATCCCAAATCGTTGTTCCGAACTGAAGCGTTGGAGTCTTCCCGCTTCGGGATGGATTTTGATCTCGCAGGCCAGAAGGTCAGTGTCGAGCGGAGTGGCAAGGCGGCGTCAAAACTCACCGTGCGTGCGGAAGACACATCAGCGTGGCCGATCGCGCCCACTGGCGCTCGTGCGCCTGTGCTCTCAAACTCGGATTGGAGAACCGTCTTGGGAACTCTTATGTTCGGACTTTCAGCCCAGGAGCAGGAGGATAAGGACGCAACCTCTCCCACGTTCCGCTCACTCTTCGCCTATTTCGTCCGCCGCCAAGCTGCCAATGCGTTCACCACACCTGAGAAGCAAGCGGACATGCAACAACTCGGCGACCAGCAGATGGCACTCATGTATTTACTCGGTCTGGATTGGAGCATTGCGCGAGACTGGCATAAGATTCGTGAGCGTGAGAGGACGCTGCGCGAATTGGCAAAGGCAGCGGGCGCGGGTGCTTTTGGCGCGGTCATCGGCACAGTCGCGGAGCTCCGCACTCAACTGACCGTCGCGGAGGCAGCTACTCGTCAGTTGCGTGAGCGATTGGAGAGTTTCCGGGTACTGCCCGAATACGAAGCGCTGGAAGGTGAAGCGTCCAGAATCACCAAGGAGATCAGCGAACTTGCCGATGCCAACACGTTGGACAAACGGCTCGTCATTGACTTGGAGGCGTCGTTGAGAACCGAATCGCCGCCGCCGATTTCCGACCTCAATTCACTGTACGCGGAAGTTGGCGTTGCCCTGCCCGACGCGGTCGTTCGACGTTTTGATGAAGTGAGGGCGTTCCATGATTCGGTCGTGCAAAACCGCCGAGACTACCTCGGGGGCGAAATGACCGCGGCGCAAAGGCGCATTGCCGAACGCGACCAGCAGAAGCATCAACTTGATGAGCGGCGAGCCGAAATCATGCGCCTGCTGCAAACCCATGGTGCGCTCCAACACTTCTCTCAGTTGCAGGGCGAATTGAATCGCCGCGAAGCCGAAGTCGAAGCGCTTCGTCAGAGATTTGCTGCCGCTGAACAGTTGGAGGGCACAAAGACCGAATTGGATATCGAACGCAATCGGCTGTTGCTCCGCTTGCGTCAGGACTTTCGTGAGCAAAAGCAATTGCTCGACGATGCCATCCTTGCGTTCGAAGAAACATCCAATCGTCTTTACGAATCAGCCGGCAGTCTTCGAGTCGTGGACACAGACAACGGGCCAGTGTTTCAGTTCAACATCCAAGGCTCACGGAGCAAGGGCATCAAGAACATGCAGATCTTCTGCTTCGACATGATGCTCATGCGTCTTTGTTCAAAGCGCCAGACCGGTCCAGGTTTCCTGGTTCACGACAGCCACCTCTTCGACGGCGTTGACGGTCGGCAAGTCGCAAAAGCGTTGGAAGTAGGCGCAAAGACCGCCGAGGAACTTGGCTTCCAGTATATCGTCACGATGAACTCGGATGATGCTTTCAAGGAGACAAGCCAGAACTTCGATTTGAATGCTAACATCCTTCCTACGCGCCTGACTGATGCAACCGAGGACGGCGGCTTGTTCGGCATCCGGTTTGGGTGAAATCCGCCCAACTTAAGGACGGAGTTCCCGACCGTCGCGAGTGGATGCTTACTCATCCGGCTTCCGAGGAAGCGATGTAAACGGTCCACGTCCAGCTCGCTTCTCCCGCCCATCCCCCACGATGAACGGGGCGAATTCGCTGTGGCAATGCGGGGGGATGCGGACCTTGAATCGCGCGGTCTTGGCGTAGAACCGCCGCTCCACCACCTGCCCGACGTCGTGCAGCTTCGCGATCAGGTCCGCGCGCTCGTGCGGGATCGCGACTTGCACAAACTCCCGCTCCGGACGCAGCCGGGTGCCGATTTCCGCCAGCAACGCCGGCAGGCCATCGCCCGTCGCCGCTGAGATGGCGACGGCATGCGGGTGACGTTCCACGAAGCGGCCCGCCACTTCGCGATTCGGCAGGAGATCGGTCTTATTGAAAACCATCAAGGTCGGTTTGTCCGCGGCGCCGATTTCGGCGAGTACCACGTTGACCGCCGTGATTTGTTCGTCCGCCTGCGGATGGCTGGTGTCCACGACGTGCAGGAGCAGGTCCGCTTCGACAACTTCCTCCAGCGTGGCCTTGAACGCCTCGACCAAGCCGTGCGGCAGCTTGCGGATGAAGCCCACCGTGTCGGTGAGCAGCACGTTTTGGTTCGTGGGCAGGCGAAGGCGGCGCGTGGTGGGATCGAGCGTGGCGAACAGGACGTCCTTGGCCAGCACGTCCGCGCCGGTGAGGGCGTTGAGCAGCGTGGACTTGCCGGCGTTGGTGTAGCCGACGATGGACGCGAGCGGCCATTTCTGGCGCTTGCGCCCGCCGCGCTGGATGGCGCGGTTTTGGCGAACCTGATCCAAATCGCGCGTAAGCTTGTCAATGCGCTCCGAGACCTTGCGCCGGTCGGCTTCAAGCTGCGATTCGCCTTCGCCGCCGCGCATGCCGATGCCGCCGGATTGCCGCGAGAGGTGGCCCCAAAACCGCGTCAGCCGCGGGAGCAGGTGCTGAAGCTGTGCCAGCTCGATCTGCAACTTGCCTTCGCGGGTGCGCGCGCGCTGGGCGAAGATATCGAGGATCAGCGCCGTGCGGTCGAGGACCTTGCAGTTGAAGATGCGTTCGAGGTTGCGGCTCTGCGCCGGCGAAAGCTCGTCGTCGAAGATGACCGTGTCCACGTGCTGCCGGCGGCAATGAGCGGCAAACTCCTCCGCCTTGCCCTTGCCGATGTAGGTGGCAGGGTTCGGCGTCTCCAGTTTTTGGGTGCCGTCGCCGAGGACTTCGCCGCCGGCGGTGGCGGCCAGTTCGGCCAGTTCCTCCAAGGCATCACGCATCTCCGCAGCGTTGCGGGTCTTAAGTTCCACGCCCACCAGGAACACGCGTTCGGTGCGCTTCTTTCGGTTCTCGATCAGTGCTTTCAAATCTTTGTCGTTGCCGTGGAAGTCAGCCTACCACGTTTGCGTCGCCGTGAAAGCCGGCTTTCGCGACGCTGAGAACCCGCTCCGCCGTCGTAGTCGGGTTCTCGTCGTCGGCAAGTGGGATCCAAGCCAACTGCATCTGCCCACGAAACCACGTCATCTGCCGCTTGGCGAATTTCCGCGTGCGGCTCTTCACCAGCTCAATGGTCTCTGCGAGCGAGCGTTCGCCGCGCAGATGCTCGACGACCTGCCGGTAGCCGATGGCCTGCAGGGCGTTTTCGTTTTGGGCAAGGCCGCGCTCCAGCAGCCGCCGCGTTTCCTCAACCAAACCACGGGCGAACATCTGGTCCACCCGGGCGTCAATGCGGCGGCGCAAGTCGTCCGGGGCGCGGGCCAAGCCGAACACCGCGCAGTCGTAGCGCAGACTTGCAGTCTGCTGAATCGCAGAATTGGATTCTGCGTAGCCAGGAGAAATCCCAACGCCCGGGGAGTCGTCGTTGCCCTGCCGATTGCCAATCGGCGGTACGACAGACTGCAAGTCTACGCTACGGGGTTCGGTGCGAACCGACTTCAACGTCCATTCCGACTGCTGCGCCGAGAACGGCTTGCCCGTGAGCCGGAGGACCGCCACAGCGCGGATGACGCGGCGCGGGTTTTGGCGGTCAATGCGGGCGAAGGTCTCCCGATCGCGCTGTTCCAACTCGCGCAGCAAGTCCGCAAGCGGCGTGGCGTTCAACTCGCCACGGAGCGCAGCATCGGTGGGCGGGGCTACGCTCAAACCTTCGAGGAAGGCTCGGAAGTAAAGCCCGGTGCCGCCGCAGAGAATCGGCACTTTGCCGCGCGACTGGACTTGGGCGACGGCCTCGTCGGCCAACGACACGAACTTGGCGGCGTCGAACGGCTCGGTGAGGTCCACCACGTCAATCAGGTGATGGGGCACGCGGGCGCGCTCGGCGAGGGAGGGTTTCGCCGTGCCGATGTCCAGCCCGCGATACACCTGCATCGAGTCCACGGAGATGATTTCGCCGCCAAGTTGTTCGGCCAGCAGCAGTGCGACCTCGGATTTGCCCACAGCCGTCGGGCCGGCGAGCAGGATGGGGCGAGGATGGAGCGGGTTGGCCATCTCGGACTGTCCTGACGTCAGGCTGGCTTCACGTCACGCGGGCGCAGCAGGAAGAACAGGATTAGGCCTGCGGCGAACGTGGCGATGCTGATGAGGTGCGCCGGCGTCAGCCCCGCGTGGATGTGCTCCGCCGAGTAGTCGCCTCGGAACAATTCCACGAATGAGCGCGTGACGGCGTAGCCCATCAGGTAGAAGGCGAAAACCTGTCCATCGAACTTCCGCCGCCGAAACAGCCACGCGAGCGACAGGTAAAGGGCGAGGTTCAGCAGCGAATCGTAAACTTGTGTGGGATGCACCGGCGTCGTAGGCGAGTTCAGCGGGTTGCCTTCAGGGAAGCGGATGGCCCACGGCAACGAGCAGGCGCGGCCGTAGCAGCAGCCGTTCATCAGGCACCCAATGCGTCCGAAGACGTACCCCAGCGCAATGCTCGGCGCGAGGATGTCCGCCACGCGCCAGAGCGGGAGCTTCTTCCAGCGCGAGTAGAGGACGCACGCCAATGCCGCACCGATGAGGCCGCCGTAATAAACCAACCCGCCCTGGCGGATGTTGATGATGTCCCACAGCGTCCCACCGGCGAATTGCTCGTTCCAATACGAGACGACATAAAGCGTCCGCGCGCCGAGTAAAGCCCCCACGATCAACCACGGGCCGAGGTCGGTGATCTTCTCACCAGCCACACCAGCCAGCGGGGCACGTCGCCCGGCCGTCCAGAGGCCCGCAAGGAAGCCGACGGCCACCAGCACGCCGTACCAGTGAATGGTCAGCGAGCCAAGTTGAAGCGCGATTGATTGCACGCCAGCAAGGTAGGAAGGGCAGGAAGGATGGGAAGGAAAAAGCGCCGCTGCACGAAATCTGAAACTCAAATTCCGAAACTCGAAACAAGGGTCTCGTCCACAAGGGTTGAAGTCAGCGTTGGGCTGTCGGCTGGGTGCCGGGGAGAAACGCGCGGCTTCGCCGCAACCGGGCGACGATTCACCTCGGCGGCCGTAGTGAACCAAGCCACGTTTTCGGTCGCAACCAGCTTACAGCAGGCGGACGCTGAACGGAGTCTAACTCGGCCACCAAGCCATCGGCATTCGAACTTCGGGCTTCTTTCGGATCTCGGGTTTCAGACTTCCCTCCTACCACTCCTGAATTTCCTTCCAGAGCGGCTGGAGGTCCTGGTCTTGAAGCGCCATTTGCTTGACGTGCTCGGCGTTGCCGGCTTCAAAGGCGCGCCGCAACCATGCCCGCGCGTCGTTGATTCGCTGCATTTGGCACGCGTAGCAGGAAAGGTTGTAGGGAATGAGCGCTTCCTTCGGGAAACGGTCCGCCGCCGGGAGCAAGGCGTTCCAGGCTTGTTTCAGTCCCCCCTCCGGTGCACGGCGCAAGGCGTAGGCGCGATGCAGCCAGCCGGTCGGACGGCTGGGGGCGGTCCGCACCAGTTCGGTGGCCACCTCCAAGGCGGCATCCCAGAGCTGTTGCGCGGCCACGATGGCCCATCGCACTTCCAGTACGTCCGGATGCACCTGCAACCCTTCGGGCAGTTGATCCAATTCCGCGATGGCCTCGCCCGGCAGGCCGAGTTCCAGCCAGCCCTGCGCGGCGTTCACGAAATGACTTTCCGGCGGCTCAATGCGATGCATCGTCGTCGTCAGCATGTTACAGGTTCTGTCAACGGCGAAAAGCCCCGAAGACTTGAGCGTGTTTCTGGCTTACCTCGCCGGCGGTTCTCGCTAAACTAGCCCCATGCGCATCACTGGCGGGCAAGCTGGGCGACGGATTCTGAAAGTGCCGAAAGGGCTGGCCGTGCGGCCGACGCCCGATCTGGTCAAGCAAGCGGTCTTCAACAGCCTCGGGGCACGCGTCGTGGGCGCGCGGGTGCTGGAACTTTTTGCCGGCACCGGCGCGCTCAGCCTCGAATGTCTCAGCCGCGGGGCAACTTCCGCCGTGTGCGTGGAAAAATCCTCCCGCCATGCCGAGGTGCTGCGGCAAAACTGTGTCACGGCGGGTTTTGCCCCCGATGCCGTTCAGGTCCGCACGCAAGACGTGTTCGCCGTCCTGCCGCAACTGGCGGAAACCGGACAGACCTTCGACCTGATCCTCGCCGACCCGCCGTACGGCGAAAAGAACGTGGGCCGGCGCTCGCAATCCTTCGCGCAGCAGTTGCTGGATAATCCGCTGCTTCCGAAAGTGCTGGCGAAGGGCGGACGTTTCGTGCTCGGCCACGCGCGGCGCGACACGCTGGAAGTGCCCTCCCCATGGCGCGAGGTCAAGGTGATGAAACACGGCGACAACATGATGCGCTTTCTTGACCATTCGGAGCCGGTCGCCGAGGGAAGCGAAACAGACGCGCAGTCTGCTGCTTGACCGGCAAGGCTGGTTTTGAAACGTTCTCGCGACATGAAGTTGCCTGACAACGCTCCCTTTTTCGCCGCCACCATGCTATCCCTTGCCCTCGTGCACACTGCATTGCCGCAAGCCAGTTCGTCGCCAGCCATCGCCGCCGCGCCACGCGTGCAGGCGATCGTGGATAGCGCGGCGAAAGCCGCCTTTGAGAAGTTCTCAGCACAGAAGCTTCAGACCAACGAGCTGGCCATCACGCTCGTGGACTTACGCGATGCGCAGAAGCCGGAGCGCGGCAGCATCCGCGGCGGGGAACAGGTCTATCCGGCCAGCGTCGTCAAGCTGTTCTATCTCGCCGCGGCACATCAGTGGATGGAGGACGGCAAGCTCAAGGACTCGGAGGAACTGCGCCGGGCCATGCGCGACATGATCGTGGATTCCTACAACGAGGCGACCGGCCTGGTTGTGGACAGCCTAACCGGGACTACGAGCGGTCCGGAGTTGCCGCCCGCCGAGTTGGAGGCGTGGTATGGCAAGCGCAACGCGGTCAATCGTTGGCTTGTGTCGCTCGGCTATCAGAAGATCAACGTCAACCGCAAGCCGTGGTGCGAAGGGCCGTACGGCCGCGAGATGCAGTCGGTGAAATTGCACAAACCAAACCATCGCAATTGGCTCACGACTGACGCCACGGCGCGGCTTTTCACCGAGATCGTGACCGGGCACGCCGTAACGCCGGGACGTAGCCAGCAGATGATGCAGCTGCTGCAACGCAATCCGTTCGCGAAGGACGCCGAACGGCAATCCATCGAATACACCGGTCCGGCCTTGCCGCCGGGCTCGAAGCTGTGGTCTAAGGCCGGCTGGACGAGTGAGACGCGGCACGACGCGGCTTACGTCGAACTGCCCAACGGCGCGAAGTTTGTCCTCGTGGTGTTCACCGTCAACCACGCGAACGAGAAGGAGATCATTCCGGCGGTCGCGCGGGAGGTGGTGGCAGCGATGTCCGTCGCCGTCAAGTAGCTCAGGCACCCTGCCTGAGAAAGTAACGCGGGCTTACAACCTGCGAGCGCAGTCCGGTTACCCCGAGTGGATTGCGGCGCTTCTCCAGTACCTGAAGCTTCCGGCTGGAAGCCTTAACTACTAACACGGACAGGATGTCCGTGCCACTACTCGTTGCTTGGGTACGAGCCGAGCACTTTGACAAAGTTGCAGTGCTCGGCGAGGAGCGCGAGGGCTTTGGCCACACGCTTGTCCTCCACGTGGCCGTCAATGTCGATGAAGAAGAAGTACTCCCACACCTTTCGCTTGCTGGGTCGCGACTCGATCTTCGTCATGTTGATCCGGTAACGTCGGAAAGCAGCCAGGGCACTATGGAGCGCGCCGGCCTTGTGGGTTACGCTCATCATGATGCTGGTGCGGTCCTTGCCCGTGGGCGGGGTGGACTGGCGGCCCAGCACGAGGAAGCGCGTGGCGTTGGCGGCGTTGTCCTGGATGTCGTAGTCGAGCACGGGCAGATCGTAGTATTCAGCGGCGAGCAGGCCGGCGATGGCCGCCGAGTTCTTTGTCTTAACCGCCAGCTCCGCGGACCTCGCGTTGGAGGACGTTTCGATAATTTCCACGCGAGGCAGGTTGGCCTGAATCCAGCCCCGGCATTGGCCCAGTGACTGCGGATGGGCAAACAGTTTTGTGACCTGGGGACGCCGAGAGTTGCTCAACAGACAATGTTGCACGGGCAACACGATCTGCGACACGATCTTCAATTCGCTGTCCACAAACATGTCGAGGGTGTGCGTGACCACGCCTTCGGTGGAATTCTCGACCGGGACCACACCATAATCCGCCCGCCCCTTGCTGACCTCGGAAAAAACATCCGTGATGGTCTTCTGGGATGAATAGCGGAGGCTAGCGCCGAAGCGGCGGATGGCGGCCTGATGCGTGAAGGTCGCTTCCGGGCCGAGGTAGGCAACGCAGAGGGATTTCTCCAGCGACAACGCGGCGGACATGATCTCGCGATACACCGCCTGCATCTGCTCATTCGTCATCGGACCGGCGTTGTGACTGCAGACGCGGTCGAGTACGGCACGCTCGCGGTGCGGCGCGTAAATCTCCTGGCCGGCCTTGCGCTTGAATTCGCCGATGGCCAGGACGTGCTTGGTGCGCTCGTTCAGCAGCCGGACGATCTGCGTGTCCAGTCGGTCAATGGCCTTGCGATGTTCCGGGATATGCATGCGTCGGCAGCATGCAAGAGGCGGAGGGCGGATGCAAACCCGTTTGCTGCCGCTCCGGTCGAGCGGGCGAAACTCCTCAGAGGCTGTCTTCGGAACGCTGGCACGACGAAGCTTGACGGACCAGTTGCAGCAGGTTCCAAACGGTTCAGTGGGACGACAATTTGCCGCTCTTCTTGAGGTAGCGGGCGGCTACATAAGCGACGGCAGCCAATCCAAGGGTGATCCAGGCGCCGTAGGTAAGGAATGGATCCGAGTGGTATTCCCCGGCCAACCAGAGGT
>CAZWJC010000237.1:0-11132 GCA_964634255.1 uncultured Verrucomicrobiota bacterium
GTGCGCTCGGTGACGCTGACGAGCATGATGTTCATGATGCCGATGCCGCCCACCACGAGCGAGATGCCGGCAAACGCGCTGATGAGCACGGTCATGACGCGGTTGTTGGCATTGAAGAAGTCACTCATCTCCTGCTGGCTGCGGATGGAAAAATCATCCTCCTTGTCCGCAGTGATCTGGTGGTTCTGCCGCAGAATGGAGACAACTTGGTTCGTGACATCATTCATCACGTCGGGGCCGGTCGCCGCAGCACTAAACGCCCGGAACTTGGTGTCGCCGGAAAGCCGTTTCATGACGCTGGTGTACGGCATGATGATGATGTCGTCCTGATCCTGACCGAACGTATTCGCCCCTTTGGAAGCCAGCCAACCGACCACCGTTACGGGCGAGTTCTTGATGTTGACTGTTTGGCCGACGGGATCAATGCCCTCCCCGAAGAGCGTCGCCGCCGTAGTCTTTCCAATCAGGCAGACCTTTGCCGCATTGCGCACATCGGTTTCGGTGAAATTCTCACCAGACTGGAACTTCCACGATCGTATTTCTGCAAAGTCCGCGCTGACACCCCAAACGCCGACCGACGTATTCTGGTTGCCGGCCACGGCTTGGACAGTCGCGCGCACCTCGGGGCTGATGCCGGCGAGGCCGGTTACTTCGCGCCGCAGGGTGTCGTAATCCCGCTCCGTCAGATTCGGTTGCATGCCAAACCCTCCGCGGACGCCGCCGCGAGACATGTTGCCGGAAAAGATGATCAACAGGTTGTTGCCCATGCTGGCAATCTGCTTCTCGACCTCCGCCTTGGCACCGGTCCCCATGCTCACACCCACGATCACCGCAGCGATGCCCACGATAATCCCGAGCATGGTGAGAAAGGAGCGCAGGATGTTACGCCGGATCGCGCGCAGGGCAGTCTTCAGGATGGCAAACATAAGTCAGGCGAGGTGAACAGCCCGTTGCTCGGCGTCCAGTTGCGCCAGGGCTTCAGGCGCATGGAGACGCTTTGAAACCAGCTCGTCGGTGCGGACAAAACCGTCGCGCATCACCACCTTGCGTTTGGCGAAGTTGGCGATGTCCAGCTCGTGCGTGACCATGACGATCGTGATGCCCTGGTCGTTGAGAGATTGAAACACCCCCATGACTTCGACGCTGGTCCGGGTGTCGAGGTTGCCGGTGGGTTCGTCGGCCAGAAGCACGCGCGGCTCGTTTACCAGGGCCCGGGCGATGGCGACGCGCTGTTGCTGGCCGCCGGAGAGTTGGTTGGGGTAGTGATCGGCTCGGTCGGCAAGCCCTACCATGTCCAGCGCGGCCAAGGCGCGTTCCTGTTGTTCGCGGGCGGGCATGGGAGGACGGCAGTAGAGCAAGGGGAGTTCAACATTTTCGAGCGCGGAGGTCCGAGGCAGCAGGTTGAATCCCTGGAACACAAATCCCAGTTTCGAATTGCGCAATTCCGCGAGTTCATTCCGGCCAAGCTCACCAATATCAACTTCGTCGAGTTCATAGAGGCCGCTGGTCGGGCGGTCCAGGCAGCCAATGGTGTTCATCAGGGTGGACTTGCCGGAGCCGCTCGCGCCCATGATCGCGACGAATTCGCCGGGGAAGATATCGAGCGTGACGCCACGCACGGCATGCACCTCCAAGGAGCCGTTCCGATACGTGCGCCGGAAATCCACCAGCTTGATGATCGGTTGCATGGTCAACTCTGGCCGGTGCGTCAGCGCGGCCCGCGGGGGCCACCGAATGGGTTCAAAGGATTCCGTGGCGTGGTCGCTGCGACCGTGCTCGTGCCGCTGACCACCTGGTCGTTTTCGCTCAACCCCTCCATGACTTCAATGCTGGTGGCATCGGCGATGCCGAGTTTGACAGTCACGGCGCGCAGCACCACCTGACCGTCGGGCGCGGTCACAGCCGGTTTCTCTTTCACATACACCGTCGCCGTCTTGGGTTCATTGGACTCGGGGCGTGGTCGCGAGCCAGCACCGCTCCCGCCACCGCCTCCAAACCCACCGCCGCCGCCCCCCCCGCCTCCGCCCGGTCCGCCTCCGCCCGGTCCGCCACCGCCGAAACCCTGGCCGCCGGGGCCCCCGCCTTGCGCCATACGAGCGCGGAACTCCGCCATGATCTTCTCGTACTTCTCTTTTTGCTCCGGGGTCAACGTTGCGGCGTACGCCGCGCGTTCGTCATCCGTCGGTCGACGCCGTTCGCCCCCGGCCATCCAGGGCATGACCGGCAAACCGGCAAAGGGACCGCTTTCAATAAGCGTCGGGCCTGATGTCGCCTTGGCGGGCGACGCGTTGGTTTCTCCAATAACCGTCACGCCGGCGGGCGGACGAAAGCGAACGGCGGCGAGCGGCAGCTTCAGGACGTTCTTTCGCTCGGCGGTGATGAACTTGGCGGTAGCGGTCATGCCGGGCCGCAACTTCAAGTCTTTGTTATCCACCTCCACCACGGTGCCGTAGGTCACGACGTTTTGATTGGTGCTTGCCGCGTAGCGCACCTGTTTGACGTTGCCCTCGAAACTTCGGCCAGGAAAGGCATCAACCGTGAACTGGACTCGTTGGCCTTCCTCCACGCCGCCCACATCGGCCTCTGAGACTGCCGCTTCGATTCGCATGTTGCGGAGATCGTTAGCGATCGTGAAGAGCGTCGGCGTATTCATGGTCGCTGCGACGGTTTGGCCGGCTTCCACTCTGCGCGTGATCACCACACCGTCAATCGGCGCATGAATCGTCGTGCGGTCCAAGTCCACCTTGGCACGCTCCACGTTGGCTTGGCGGGTCTTCACCTGTGCCTTGGCCTGATTGAGACTGACGCGCAATTGGTCGAACTCCGATTTGGAGATCAAGTTGGCCTTGAGGAGTTCATCGCCCCGATCATAGTTCAGTTGGGCCAACTCCTGGCCAGCCTCAGCATTGGCAAGCTCGGCCTCGGCCTGTCCCAAGGCGCGCTCGTAGGTAGCCGGATCAATCTGTGCAACGATGTCCCCCGCCTTCACGCGCGAGTTGAAGTCCACCTTGATTGCCGTAATCACCCCCGAGATTTGGCTGCCGACCTCCACCAACTGCACGGGTGTCAGCGAACCATTGGCCGTGACGAACTGCGTGATGTCGCCGCGGGTTACAGCGCTGGTTTTGTACTCCGTTGCGGCACTCGAAGGGCGAGTCCAATAGCGAATGCCCGCCCAGACACCGCCCGCCAGCACGACCAAAATGATGCCCCGGGTAAGCCATCGTCCCCGCCGCTTGCCTCCCCGCGGCTTCTGGACGGGCTTGGTAGACGGTTTATTGACTCCGACATTCGGCTCGCCTGCTGCTTGGTTCATAAACTGGCTTTGGAGATTACTCGACAGGTGGGGAATTGCACCTAGATTTCGTTTTGCGGGAGCTGTTCGAAGAAGCTCGTCTTGATTGGCACGCGAATCTTGATTGCCACGCGAGAAATGCTTGGCCCGCCAAGCAGCCGCAGGTAGGTTGGTTTCATTGCTGTTGCAGAGCCATGCAACCAACGCCACCTAACATGAACAACCTGATGACCCGCCGTTCCTTCGTCCGCCTGTCTGGTGCCACGGCTGCCGTGTTGCCGGCAGCGCTCGCGCTCCGCCCCGTGTCCGCCGCTGCTGAGGCCCGCGCCGTGCCCGAGGCGGAGGGACTCACGCATTACCAGATTGGACCGCAGATTTGGCTGCGCTTGAATAACGCGCCGCTCACCAGTTACCGGGCCCATCCGACACAGAAATATCCGTACTTCTTTCCGGCGATGGGGCCGGTGTCCGGTTTGCCGCTCACCTCGGAGTCGTCATTGCCGTGGCCGCATCACCGCTCGATCTTCTTTGGCTGCGACAAGGTGAACGGCGGCAACTATTGGCAGGAAGACATGCCGAAGGGCCAAATCCTCTCGCGAGGGCCGCGCTTGGCCGAGTCCACGAAGCAATCTGCCGTCATCGTGGACGCGTGCGACTGGCGTCAGCCCGGGCAGCCGGTGCAGATGACCGACGAGCGCAAGTTCACCGTTACCGTGCGCAATCCCCGGCTATGGCTGCTCGACGCCGAGATCACTTGGAAGGCCGAAGTGGACGTCACCATCCAGAAGACCAACCATGCGTTGTTTGCCTTGCGCGTGGCGGGCGATATCTCTGTTTGGGGTGGCGGCAATCTAGTGACGAGTGAAGGCAAGTCCGGCGAGAAGGACACGTTCGGCCAGCCGGCGCGCTGGTGCGCCTTCTACGGCAAGCGCCTGCAGGCAAAAGGAGAACCCGTCGAAGGCATCGCGCTGATGGACCACCCCAAGAACCCGTGGGCGCCGTGTCCGTGGTTCACGCGGGATTACGGGAATTGCTCGCCAATGGCATTCAACTTCATGACTGAACCATGGCAACTGGCTGCCGGCAAGTCCGTACAGCTCAAGTATCGCGTAGCCCTGTTTGCCGGCGATCCAACCGAGGCCGGGCTTGATGCGCTCCACGCCGATTGGAGCAAAAGCTGAGGAGCCGGACACACCGTAGCGACCGCCCGGCGTCAGCAAAGGCACACTTCAGCCAGCACGGCTCGATTGCGCCAGCACACGCGGCCGTGGTGGCCGACGAGATTTGTGGCGCGGAGCGCTCTTTTCGCGCATGCTTTGCCCGCGATGAAGCGAAAGATACTGGTCATTCTCTCCAACCGCTGGAACCGCCGCCAGCGGGCACGTTACTTGGAACTGGATTGTGATGCGAAGGGCAACATTCTGAAACAACGCGTCCTGCGCGGCGTCCCGGCAAAACCGCTTTACCACGAGGTCTGGGAGAACGACGAAGGGCGGACCGATCTCGACTCCTGCCACAACTTCCGCAGATACTACGGCCACAAGCTTCAGCAGCCCAGGACGACATCGGCATAGACTGCCTGTTCGCAGAAGGGCCACACGCTGCGACCTGATAGGAGGCCCGGCAGGTGTGTGCTTCGATTTCCCCTGAAAGCAATCACGCCACACAGCACAGCGGCTTCACCGGCAGCTTTGGCTCGGCGCGCCCAATGCAGAAAGCAGTCGTTCGACACAAGCAAATCCTGAAGGCACAGCGGGCGTGCCCGCCACAATGGAAAAAGGCCAGCCACCGTTTTCGGCGCACTGGCCTTTGTACCAAAACCACTACCGGAAAACTACCGCTTCAGGCGCGCGAAGAGTCGAACCTGGTCCATGGGAACTTCCAAAGGACTGGTTGCTCCCTGCACATCGGTCCAAACCCCACTCGCCAGATTGTCGGTAATCTGGAGTGTGCCCCCGCCGGTCCATTCCACATGAACCTTGGCTGGTGAGCCCGGCACGTAATAGAACTTCGTGAACTGCAGCGTCCCCAATGCAGAGGGCGTCGGGTCAGTGGCGGGTGCAGGATGTGAAAACACGGTGTAGAAGTTGATCTCGGTGGGCGTGTTGGGGCCCAACGCGGGTTTGTTCTGCAAGTTGATTTCGCCCTTGGCCGCCACGCAGATTTGCTTGGTCGTCATGGCGACACTCATTTGATAGCTGCGGATGTCATTCGTGTAGGCGTTGACAAACGGGAAGAAACTCGTCGTCAGGGGCGTGAATTTCTTGGCCGCACCGTCGAAGGCAAACACCCGGGTGGCAACCTGCTGCTTGGCGTAGCCGGTGGGTTGCGAAACCCAGGCCACCACCACGCGATTCAAGGCATCGGCCACGCCCGTCGCGCGATCGAAGTTGCCGGTGAAAGCGCCTTCGTTTACGTCCGCGATTGCCACGAACTGCCGCGTGGTGGAATCGAAAGCGGCCACCTTGACGACCTGCGTGTTGGAAGGCCGGCCCGCCAGGAAGACATACGGACTGTTGATGTGCCCGAAGATGCGCGTGCCGTCACCGCGACCGGTAGTAAAGCTCGCGCCGGAGGTGGCTTGGTCCACGGTTCCCTTCAGATTGCCCGCGTTGTCGAAGAAGTAGATGAGTTGTGTGTTCGAACCGTCCGCCGGCTTGGCACGCACAGCAAATCCGCCTTTGCATGGCGCCACGTTCGCCCAAATGTCGCTGTTCGTCACGACGCCAAACGTGTCCTTCACGATGCCGCCGTCCGGGGCAAAGATCGTCGCCGTGACCACATACGTGCTGGAGCTGCCGCTGCGAACGCCGGAACGGTCCTCAACCACCGAAACGAAGTTGCCATTGTCCAGGCAGATCACATCTCCGCCGAAGCGGGTGGTCTGCGAGTCTCCGGCAACACCCGTCGTGAGGCGACCGTTGGCCGAATCCTGCGCCTTGCAGCGCGGAGTCTGCGTGAGGTTCGGCGGGCTCAGGCCGTGAATCTGGATCGTCCCGTAGCGCCCATTGGCGAGCCGGTCGAAGCCAAGGTTCCATCGATTGTCGCTCCCGAAGATGCTCGGAAAGACGTGAGGCGACGCTTCGCCACCCACGATGAAATTGGTGCCATCCGGCCGCATGTCTCCGGCAACACGCCCCGGGTTTCCATTCTGACGCGAGGCGTTAATCTCACCTGTGTAGGGTGCGCCCGCATCGCTATAGAACCCCTCCCCCAGCTTCATTGCGCCGCCCGCCGCGGGTTGCAGTCCGACCACGTAACGTTGCTTGTCGCTGGTGTCTTGAGCGAAGGTGTTGCACTCAATCAAGAACGTGCTGGTCCCAAGAACGCTCGCGTACGGTTCCCAGTTACCGAGACTGTTGTAAGCCGGGGTGATTACGGGCGTGTCGGGCACAATCCGTGTCAAACCCAAGGCTTCCACGCTACCCGGGTTGAAAGTGGAAAACGTCCGCAAGGCAACCACGGTCTTGTAGAGCCCAGTGTATGGGTCATAGCTGTTGAAGTCGTTGTCCGACTCCCAGACGATCGCCACTTGATTGTTGCGCCAGGCGATTCGTGGATTGGAAGCATCGGAGGTTGCGACGTTTGGCAACTCCGCCTCGCTGACGTAGAAGGTGCCGCCGACCGGTTTGCCCGAGGAATCGAACCGGCGACCCATGACCAGTCTTGGATAGGCGGGGTCGAATTTGGCGTCAAAGACCACAATCACGTTACCGTCCGCGTCAATCGCGGCGTCTGCGCGCCCCACGCCCGTCAATGTCAGGTCGTCTGCAACCGTTTTCGAGAAACGGACGGTGCCGTTGGTCGTGAGGACCGTCATCCAGACCTTCTCCACGCTATCGTCGGGATCAAGGCCGGTACAGACGTAAACGTAGGCATCCTTGCCGTTGCCGTGGAAACCCGCCGCCTCGCCTCGGTCACCCTTGCCGGCGATCGCGTGACCGGTCAGCGCACTCAGGATGATGTTCGTGGAGGTCGGATTACCGTTGTTGTCGAACATCCGGATCGTCGCGCCATCCGCGGTCGAAAAGCGAACCGCGAAACCAGTCTTGGTGACACCAATCCCGTGCCAGATCGTGCTCTGAATTGGGGTTTCGCTCACCAGCGTTTCGGTCTTCACTACGTTGCCTGCCACATCTACGATGCGAAAGATGGCGTGCGTGGCGGCTGACGCGCCACCGTAGAGGTCCACCAGATCCTGGTTCTGCCGGCTCTCGGAGACGATCACGATGTTGCCGTTGGACAGGTAGTCCCAGTCAGCAACGCGGATGTTGCCGCTGTCGCGCGTCGCGTAGGAAGCACTGATACCGGGTAGAATCCTCACCGGGGCGCCGGCGTTATCCAGGAGTTGGATCGCCGAAATGTCCCCAGCCGTAGAATCATGCCAAGCGGCGAACTCGATTACTTCAGTATCCAGGAGAAACGAAGTCGCCCCCAAGCCGACGCCATCACCAAAGAGGTTGGCCTTGATTTTGGGCCCCCAAGCACTGCCTCCAAAGACAGCGCTGCTGTCGGCACGGAAATAAGACAGGAACCGGTTGGTAACCGGCTCCGCTGTCGGATTCGCGAGGGAGGTAACTCGTGTATCGGGCGTGATCCAGGTCCCCGCCGAATCAAACAGGGTCCAGACCGCCTCAAAATCCAAAAGGGGACTGGTTTGCCAGGTTGCGAGGTCATCCTCCCATCCCACGAGGACGTTGCCATTGTTGGCGACGGCGACCCCAAGGCTCTCGGTCTTGGCGTTGTTAAACAGATCGGATGCGTTGAGCTGCCCGTTGACGTACGTCGTATCCGTCTTGGGCGTCATGGCGTTGTCGAGCGGTGCGCCTGGAGCGGTTTGCGCAAGCCCGGTGGCGGGCGACGCCGCAACGGCCATCATTGTGAGCAGGGAGAGGAGGATGCGTCTCTGAGAGGAGGTTTCTTTTGAGGTTTTCATAGAGTTTGGATACAGGTTCCACCGAAATGAGAACCCTCCGTCTCCGATGCCAGCCAAGGCATGGATAGCATGGGAAACGTAGAGTCCCATCAGACTCAGAGCGTTCTTGGAAACAGCCCGATTCTCCGCGGATGGCCGATGAGACGCTGGCCACCTCTGGCCGCACACGCCTTCCGGCTACCACAATTCACACTGAGTCGTCGCCGTCCGACGCACACAACAAAGCTCCGCACGAGCAAAGCTCACCGTTCAGACAGAACTCCCACTCAATGCGGAATACGATTGCCGGAAGAAGTCACTCCCTTAGTTATTTTCAGAGAACGCCCCGATTCACTTACTATAAGATTTAGAAACGATACCATTCGATTTGTCAAGAACAGACTCGTCTTCACAGCCTCTAATAACGGCGCGGGGCACTCACATTGGCGGGGGTGGTGGTTATGCGAGAACTGGGGCGTGGCGGCGAGTGGTCAGAAATGGGCAGGGTTGCTGGAGCGGCTTTAGAAACTGATAAACACTCCCGTGCTCCGCGTCTTCGCTCGAGACTACACCCTCGACATTACCTCCCAAGCCGTGTAATTCGCTGGGCGGAATCAAATGCCAGCTCGGCGACTGGGCGCGATGGCGGTGAGATGATGTTGGCCAACAGACTCAATATGAAGCGACGCGATTTTCTGAAGGCTTCGGCCATGGCCGGAGCGGTTACGGTGTGCAGCCCGGCGTTTGCCGCGGCACAGGGACAAACAGGCGAAGGCAACGGCATGCCAAAGCTAACGCCCCCGGAGAAACCGGCCGAGTTGAATCTCTGCCTGCAATGGTGGGCCATTCCCGGTAGCGAGATGAAGGAGAAACTCGATTTCCTGGAAGCGAACGGCTTCGGGGCCGTAGAGATTCCCTCCGACGACTGGCCGCTCAAGAACGGCGAGGCACTGATCGAGGCGATGAAGGGGAGGAAGCTCTTCCTCGCGACGGCGTGCGGACCGAGCGATTTCTCCTACGCCGAATCGGACAAGCGCGAAGCCGAGGTGCAGAAGTTCCTGCCCATCATCGAGGCGCTGGGCAAGATGAAATCGGTGGGCCTGATCATCTGCCCCGCACGCGGCAAGCTGAGCGAGCCCGGGCGGCTGAGCGGGAAGGAACTTCGTAAGGATTTCGTCGAGAACACGGGCAAGCGACTGGCGCAGCACGCGGCGAAGCACGGCACCTCGATCGTGCTGGAGCCGCTGCGCCGCAACGAGACGCCGTTCCTGCGCCAGGTGGCGGATGGCGCGCGGATGGCGGCGGATATCGGCCCCGGGGCGACCGTCATGGGCGATTTTTGGCACATGGCCCTAGAAGAGACGAGTTTCATGGGGGCGTTCATCTGCGCGGGCAAGCTGCTCACCCACGTCCACATTGCCGGATTGAAGGAGCGGATCATCCCGGGCGTGCACCGCGAGGCCGACAACTACGTGGACGGTTTCAAAGGGTTGAAGCTGATTGGCTACCGCGGGGCGGTCAGTTTCGAAGGCGGCTGGCCGAAGAATCCAGCCGATCCCAAGAAGGACCTGCCGCAGGAGGAAAAAACGAAGCTGATCCTTAACATGGCGAAGCTCCTGCGCGAGCAGTGGGCGATGGCCTGAGCAAGTGCCTCTGGGCGGCCTGAGAGATGAATGACGGGCCGGCGGCGGGCAGAGGATGCTGCAGTTCCACTGCCATGTGATTCCGCGATATGCGGGCGATGTGCCGGACCGCGCGGCGGTATGCGCTGGGTGACGGCGTTCTGGTTGCTGACGACCACTGGACATACCGGCCTCTTCAAACTACAGCAAGCGCCCGAGTTGATACGCCCCGTCGGCGTTTCCCATCGCCGCTGCTTTGCAGTACCAAACGAGGGCCTCCGCAGGGTGGAAGCCAGAAGCCAGACGGTCAGCCCGTGAGACTTGGGCGCGAGCATCATCAGTCTCGGCATTCTCCTTGATGGCGGCTACGTCGCCGAAGGTCGCGGCCATCATGCCACCGAGTTGATCCTGGGAGAGCGTAGGCCTGGCAACGATTCAGGTAATGGAGAGAGCGAGAGTGAGTCGGGACCTGGCGTTTGTCCTGGAGTGCGCATGGCATTCTCAGGCGTGGATGGCCATGGCGTCCTCGTTGGGAAACTGGTACAGGAGCCACACAGGGACTCGCTCAAGTTGTTTCCAGATGGTTTGGCTGAGGTCAGTGGGATGGCTCGCCAGGCATTGGCGTCGGGCCATCCCCGGCCGGCACGATTGTATTTGGGATTGAGGACGGAGATAAGGAGGGCCTCGCGGTGGCGGGCGGCAGATTCGCTGACGCAGACGTCCCATTCGATGCGCCGGACTTCATGGAGCAATCGAATCATGCGTCGCGGCAGGCGCTCCGGATTGGCCACGCGATAGGTGGAGAGGCGGCGGCGCAGGTTCTTGGCCTTGCCGACGTAGAGGATGCCGGCGTCAGCCCCGCAAAAGAAGTACACACCCGGAACGCCAGGGATTTGCCGGAAGAAGTCGCCGCCAAAGCGGTCTACCAACGGACGCGGCGGTGGCCAGAACCAGAGTTGGTTAGCAGGCATGCGATGCTCAGCGTGATGTTTCGTTCCCAGCACACCGCTGCGCGGCCGTGGCCGGCTTTTCCCGGGGTTTGCCGGCTCGGAGCACGCGGAGGGAAAAGCCACGCCCGTTCTCGAACGGCTCGACCGTGGCGGTCACCTCCAGTACGGGATAACGCACGGTGGCCAAGCCGTAACTCTTGTAGGTCTGGGCGAACAGTTCGGTTTCGACAATGCCGGTCCAGTCGGCAAGCGTGAGGAACTTCATCGGCTCGCCCGTGATTTGGTGATGGGTGCGCTGCTCGACCACCAGGCCGCACGTCACAATGGTTTCGCCGACATGCTCACGCATT
>CAZWJC010000238.1:0-11027 GCA_964634255.1 uncultured Verrucomicrobiota bacterium
GGGTGATTGATGCCCCCTTGATGTCCTTACTTCTTGCGTTCAGAATGGTGACATGGCTGCGAGGAAATGGAGTGCAAAGGAACTCGGGTTGCTGGGGAAGTGTCCTGACCACGAGCTCGTGCTGCGCTTCGGACGGAGCCGCCAGGCGATCGCCACCAAGCGCGCGCTGCTGGGGATTCCACGCTGTATTGGAAAGGGTGAACAGCGGCCGTGGTTGCCAGAGGAGGAGAAACTCCTGGGCACGGACCGGGACAACAAGATTGCGCGGCGACTGAAGCGGACGAGCGTTTCGGTCACCAAGCGCCGGCAGTTCCTGAAGATTCCCCACTACAGGGATCGTCCTTGGAGTGCCGCGGAGGAGGCGCAGCTCGGGACCAGCACGGATCGTCAGATTGCGGAGCGGATGGGGCGCAGCACCCGGCAGGTGAAAGAGCGGCGCCGCGAGTTGGGGATACTGCCGTTCCTGTACCGTCCGCGCGAGTGGACGGTGCGGGAGGAACGGATGCTTGGGAAGGCGTCTGATTACAGGGTGGCTGAGCGTTTGGGGCGCACGTTGTCCTCCGTTCTGGCGAAGCGCGAGGTGCTGGGGATTCCCGTGTATGAACCGAAGTTCCGCAAGTGGGAGGAGGAAGACTTGCAGCGGTTGGGAACCGAACCTGATGCGAAGATGGCGAAAATTCTGGGGCGTTCGGTTGAAGCGGTCCGACTGCAACGGCGTCTTCGGAAGATCAAAGGCGTTGACGACCTTTTGGCAGCGAAGCGGTGGACGAGAGCGGAGGAAAGGTTGCTGGGCAAGTTGACGGATGAGGAGGTCGCGAAGCGAACTGGCCGGCGAGTGTCCGCTGTACGGAATCGTCGTCAGCGAAGGGGGCTGCCTCCAGCCAGATTCTTGCGGCGACCATGGACGAAGGCGGAAGAGAGGTTATTGGGGACAGATACAGATGAAGAAGTCGGACGCCTGCTGGGGCGAGATCGTGGGACAGTCGGCGATCGTCGCAGGCAACTGGGAATTCTGGCGACGGTGCGCGATTGGTCGCAGGCGGAAACGAAGCTGCTCGGGACGGTGCCGGATCGAGAGCTGGCGGCGAAGCTGGGGCGGACGTTGTTCTCCGTTCAAAACCGTCGGCTCAAGCTCGGCATCGCACCCGCACCGAATCCCAAGTATCGTCCGTGGACACAGGCAGAGCTTTCGCTGCTGGGCGCATTACCCGACTCGGAGGTTGCAGAAGTGATCGGTCGTGATTGGAAGACGGTCCGGAGCAAGCGAAGCCAACTCAGAATTCGCCGGGCGGACCGGGAGCTTGAAGCGCGGGGCATCGCCAAGGTGACAGATGGTCGGGTGAGCTATCTGGGCGAGCTCGCGGGTGGAGGGTGACTGAAACTGAGTGCGAGTGCGTGGGAAGACGGGCGAATGGGGAACTGCGGGATGCCGGGCGGCTGCTGCAATGTGCGGCGGGAGTGACGCTGCGACCGAGAGCGGAGTACTTTACGCGGCATCGGGCGTTTCATGGGATGGTGGCGTAAAGGGAGTTGCCAAGACCAAGACCCGTTTTGCGCTCATTCCATGCTGAGTTTGCATTTTTGGTCGAGTTGGTAGCAGATGCGGCGGATGAGGGTGTCGTCCAGGCGCGCTTCCCGGCCGTTGCAGACTTTGATGATTTCCTTGGGGTTGACGACATGGACGCCTTTGCCCGGGGCTTTGCGATCCACCATCCAACCGGGGAAGGTGAGAATGGGAGTGGCGCTGATCGGCTCACCCACGGCACCGCTAAGCCACTGCGAAAGTGTGCGCGCGTTGTTGGCGGCCTGGTCGAGGCCGTAGCTATCTGCGCCCATCGGCCAGTGGACACGAAAGCCATCGAATTCCACGCGGTACTGTTTGTCGCCGGAGGAAGTCACGGGTTTGCGACGGGTCTTGGTTTCCACAACGAAGACGCCCTGGGGACCTACGAGGACGTGGTCGATGTTGAAGCCGTCGAACGGGAGATCGTGGTACACCTCAAATTTGTGGGCGATGAGGTGGTTGATTACTTCCGCGACGAAGCGTTCGCCGTCGAAGCCGAGTTGGTGGTTCGCGCGTTCCTTAGCAAGTCGCCAGAAGCGAAGGCCAAGGAATGCGACACCGACCAAACAAGTGAGTGCCAACATGACCAGCAGAATGGGGTTGATGGGGTGCTGGGTGGCGACGGCAGTGCTGAGGAGGACCGGCACCATGACCATACCGGCCGCGGTGGTGAGGATGCGTTCGTCAAGCGTCTCCAGCTTGAGGCGCAGGGATTCGCCAGCGGGTCGACGGGTGAGCTCTGGGAAGGGGACTTTGCTGCGTGCGCGGCGGGCAGCCCACTTGTGTACGATCCAGAAGATGACGCAAAACGAAGGAGCTAGAAAGAGGACCTGGATCAAAAGGCTGCGGAGGATGGTGTACATGGGATTCTAGGTGGAAAGGTAGGCGTTGACGGATGATAACGTGTGCCTGAGTGGCTATTTCGTGGGTTCATGTGGTTCATGGCACACGAAGCAGCGTGCGAAAGTGGGTGGGGTACGTGGACAACTACTGGCTGTTGCCAGCGAGGTTGGGTTGCGCTCAGGGCTCAACTTGATAAAACCGCTGAGGGCATGCAGGCGCGTTGGTATCCAGGAACTGCACCTCCCCATAGCGGTTGGTCAGCGTGGCGATGGGATCCCAAGCGACCAAATTGGTTGAGGCACGGATCCCGAAAACCGACAGGGGTTGACTCACGAGCGTAAACCGAAATCCTTCGGGCACCATCCCTTCGAGCCCACGGCGATCCACACACAGCGCTGGACCACCGCCGGTGAAGTTCGCAGTAATAATCTTGGCGGCGCTCAAAGCCACGGCAAGCGGGTTTTGCGTGCCGCCAGCGTCACCGCTCCAGTTGACAAAGTTCTGACCCGCGGCCGGAACGGCCGTCAAAGTCACAAGGTCATTCACGGCATAAACATTGGCCCGCGGATTCACATTAACACTGCCGCGGCCTATTATTCGCACGGTGAATTCGGCCTGGTTCGCCGGCGTAGTGCCAAAAACTGAAGAGACAGTCTGGGTGGGGCTGAGGATTGTCAGTGTCAGAGGGTTCAGGTTGCCGCTTGCTGCGTTTCCCCAGACTCCGAAGTAGTTGCCCGGTGCGGGCACGGCCGTCAGGCGAACACTCGTGCCGTAAGGGTAAACCCCGCCGGGCGGGTCGAGCACGACCTGACCATTCCCTGCGGTCGTGGCGGACAGCGTCGTACCGAACACGGCGCGAATCGTCTTGTCGCGGTCCATGGAAAAATCCACTGACGTATCACTCCCCGTGGCATCGCCCAGCCACTGGAGCAACATCCACCCTGGCGCCGGCGTCGCCTTGGCCTCGACCTGATCGCCCGTGAGGTAGCTTCCCCCGGGTGGATTCAGGCTCACACTTCCTCCGCCGCTGGACGAGACCGAGAGGCGATGTTTTTGCAGGAGGACCACACTAACGGGATCCGCTTCGTCCGACTGCAGGAAGTCCGCACTATATCCGATTGCGCGCACTGTCGAGCTGCGCGTAATGGTGAGCGGGCCCGTACAGGGCGTGGACATGAAACTCGGTGGCGAGCCATTTAGCGTGTAGAAGCGCGAACCGCTTGGAAAAACTGAGCGGACAGTCACGGTTGGGTTGGTGGCGAAAGCATAGGTGCTATTGGTCAGCATCTGGCTGCCCACGTAAAGCTGCACGAACTTCACCCGCAACCGCGCCGGGGCGCTAGTCACCGCACCCAGCCAGTTCGTGACGATCACCGAATAGAGCCCGGATAGCGCCGTCGTGGCATTCCCGAGGTCGAGGACCGCATTGGTCGCGCCGGGCAGCAGTTCCCCACCGCGCAGCCACTGGTAGCGTGACGTTTCGCCGAGCACTCCCACACTCAAGGCGGCGCGATCACCCCAGAGCAGCGTCTGGTCCTGTGGCGCATTGGTAATCACGGGAGATGTGATCGAGGGTTCAGTCCCAAGTCGGACGATCGTTGCGTCGGAAAGTGCCAGAATCCGATTGCCCTTGGCGTCGGCAACCACATCCGTACAACTTGCAGGGAAACTAAGCGTCCAAACCAGTCCCCCGTCAGAATCGTAACGTGAAAGTCGTCCGTCGGAACTGGTGAGATAGACGCCATCCCACGGGTCGGGGGCTACCGACAGCCAGCCGAAGAGGTCACGGTCTATCTGCCGGACGATTTCACCGTTGGCATTTCGTCGAGTCAGTTGGCTTCCCTCCACAAGCCAGACTCCACCATCGGAGGTGCGCACGGGGTGGGCATAATAACTGTAACCACGACAATCCGTCACATGCGTCAGCACGCCGCTGGAATCGAAACGTGTTAGCGTCGTGCCTGGCCGCATAGGCACCTCGATAGCCTCCATTACCATATAACCATTGGTTTCGGTAACACCTCCAAGACGAGCCTCCGTAATCGAGGAGTAGGAACGCCAGTAGCCAGTTTTGTTCTTTTCTGTTCCGGTTTCATCAAACCGCACCACGAGGGTGATGTCTTCAGAAAGCGTGTATGCTATGTTGTAGAGCACATACGCTATGCCGCTTGCGGTCACCTGCAGATCGCGAATGACCTTGGGGTACGTCGGATGGGATTCGAAACTCTTCGCCCACACCAAAGCACCTGCAGATGTGCACTTCGCTATGTAAAAGGCGTCGCCCTTACACTGCACAGTCCCGCCGAAAAAATCAGGGCAGGACGTGAGCCACCCAGCGAAGTAGAAGTTCCCCGCGGCATCGGCTCGAGCAATTCCCGGGAGCGGGCAGATGAGGTTCGTTTGGATTGGCACACCGGCGCCCGTCAGCTTGATCACCGTTCCGCCGCTATTCGCGAAGATGTTGGTCTGTTCATCCACTGCAAAAGCCGTGGCGCCGACGTTGGTGCTCCACAGTACGGTAGGTGTTTGCCCGGAGGCAGACAAGACCAAGCCTAGTCCAAGTAGGACGAAGAGCAGCCGAAGACCGCAGGGGGAGCAACGCTGGGCGGACGCAAGCGGCAGGGAGTGAACAACAACAGGTGGTCTGGATGAATGCGGAGCATTAGTCGTTTGAAGTGCCTTCATATAGTAAACTCCCAGAAACCAGCAACGAGGCTACTGCACCACAAACAACCAGTTGCGGTCAACGATTATCCCGCGCTGGTGCGACGTTGCGCGAAGTGCTGCAGGTGTGCAAAGGCGAGGGTATTCAAGCGGAGCAGAGACGGACGGGCTGCTGTGCTGGCCAGCTCCATGGTTGGCAAGGTCTGGGGAGGTGTTGGGGCCGTCACACTGCCGCTGCCGACAGTGTCCTATGCGCCAACTACCCCCGCAGCCGCCGTGAAAGCGGCAAAACAAAGTGCGCCAGTCTGCCCAGGTGTTGTAGAGCGTGTCAGGGGGAGCATCGAATCCCAAATGGTGATTGCTCTCAGGATTAGTTGACCAGGTGTTGCCAGGTAAATAGCATTTCAAAATCGGGATGAACATAAGGCTGCTCGCACTCACAATTTCCGTATGCGTGACGATGTGCTTAGCGAAAGCGTCACAAGTCGTGACGTACCAGGGACGACTGACCGCTTCCGGCACGAACTTCCACGGACCGGGCCAGTTCAAGTTCGCGCTTGTCAACTCTGATGGCTCAAAGAAGTTCTGGGGCAACGACGCGTCGAACGGCGATGAACCAGCTGCCGCCGTCACGCTTGCGGTGGAGCAAGGGCTGTTCACCGCTCCGCTCGGTGACGCCTCGCTGCCCAACATGAACGTGATTCCGCCCACCGTGTTCACCAACGCTGATCTTCGACTGCGCGTCTGGTTTAGTGACGGAGTCGGGGCATTTACGATGCTCTCGCCGTCTCAGCCGTTAACCGCGGCGCCCTATGCGCTGATGGCGGCCCAGGCGTCGAACGTCGTGGGGGTGTTGCAGACCAGCGCGCTGAGCGGTAGCTATGGGGAAGCGGTCTGGTTTACGAACCAAGCCAATGTGTTTGCCGGCAACGGCGCGAATCTAACCAGCCTAAATGGAGGCGCATTGGCCGGACCCGCCGCACTGAGACGCCTGAGTCAGACGAACCTCAAGGTGGCATTTATTGGCGATTCTTGGTCGACAACGCTGCTCGCCAGCTCGCTGCTCACGAACAGTTTTTACGCGGGGAGAGTGACATGGTGGAGTAACTATGCGGTGGGCGGGGCCGCGCTGTTGTGGAACGGCAATACCAATGCGTACGATTACACCGGAGGGGTCTGGTACCAATACACCAACCGAGTCCGCCCCCAAGTGCTTGGGAAAACGGCTGGAGAGGAGTTCCACGTGCATGTCATCGTGGGGTTGAATGACCTTGCGGTTGAGTGGCGTGCTTGGACGCCGGTCTGGAGCAACTTGGTTTACACGATCCGCGCGGATGGAGCCCTGCCAGTGGTCTATACCATCCCGGCGAATGGAATCGCCCCCGATGTCCTGCCCGGTGGTTTTTGGGACAGTCATCGCCTGCAGAAAAATGAGTTTATCCGGTCAGCGACGGGGCCAGACGGTCGCCCATTATGGGCCGCCTGCATTGACCAGGCCAAGCACTATCACGACGCCTTCGGCCCAGCCTACGGAAGCGACCATCTCCACCTGACCTATGCGGCAGACGTCCACCGGTCGTCCTTTGTGAACGATTGTCTGTTGCGAGGCTCGACGTTCGTACCAGAAGAGGTCTATCGCAACGGCGGTGCTCTTCACGTTCCGTTGCTGACGCCAGCGATGACCGCCAATTGGGCGTTTGGCTCGATCAACTTCGTGTGGCCATACTCTTATACGAACTACGGCACTTTCTCCTTCTCAACGAACGAGCCATCGGGCACGTCCATCGGCCGGCAGCCACCGGGGTCTCTCATGCTGGTGACGAACGGGACAGCCTGGCTGAAGGTGGGTGGAAATTGGTTAGACTACTGGAGTCGGGTTACCAATGGCTACAGCACGGAGTGGGAGCAGATTGCCACGGTGCCTACGGTTGCAAGGATGGCGCAGTGGCGCGCCAGCATGCCGCTCCGTTATGCTCCACTCCTGAGCGGTTTCAGCTATGAAGAGGATGGCCCGCTAACGCCAGATGGTAGTGAGCACATGCAACTAGAAGACTCGGTCAAGGCCGCCCCGGATCGAGTCTGTTCCATTGGCTGGAGGCTGCCGCGTAATCTCAGGTCCAATCTCCTCACGGAATTCGTTTTGACCACTGAGCCCGGGTTGACAAATCTCGGAGTGAAAATTGTTTCCATCGTACAAGCCGCGACAGAGTCCACTCGTGTGAGATGCACGAATACTGCTACGGTCAGCCTAACCAATGGTTGGTTTACTCGTGTTCCGATTATCACTCCGGCGCAGCCGTTGGGGGCAATCTGTTCGGCGCGTCATGAGTTCTACAGTCTGTCAGATGGCCCACTGACCAACAGCTTCTGGGTTATAGATTGCAGCGTGTGCTCGCAGGTTGAGTGATTCTTAGGCGTGGCGGCGGGTCTATCGTGCTGTGCCGGGGACGTAGTTCGGCCGCGCTTTGTCCTCATCCAACCGTTGTCCGCCGATGCTGCTTGGCGCGGCATGGGGCGTTTCATTGAGTGGTGGCGTGAGGGGAGTTACCGGAACCAAGAACCAGTCTTCAGTCCCGTTTTCGTTTAATAGGAAGAACTGGTATCAATTCTCGGCCCACATGAATTTGCGTTTCAGGCTGTTGAGCTGGTTGAAGCGGATGGCACGGTCGTGTTGCAGGCGGCCAACAAGAATTCCCGGCGCAATGTCCAGGCCTTCGGCAAAACAAGAGACGGTGAAGGCGCGGAAGTCCGCCTGTCGCACGAATACGGCGTATTGGCCTTTCGGGATGAGGAAGTCGGCGGCGAAATCGTTGGCGTCCTGCTCGGCTTCGTCGCCGTCTTTAAGGCCTTCGACAAAGACGCCGTTCTTGATCTCCTGCAAGACGTGTCGGGCTTCGTGGAAAAACGTGAACCAGAAGTGATCGTCTGATTTGTAGAGCAGGCTTAGCTGAATCAGCGCCTTGTCTTTCGTCAACCAGTAGGTTGCGCCGCTCACTCGGAGTCTACGCAACTCCGGGGTGAAAACGAGCGCCACGCCGGCGTCGGCGCACAGGGCGCGCATTTGCGGTTGGAACACAGCCGGGTTGGTCTTCGTCAGGGCACGGATATTCTTAAGCGCGATTCGGAACTTCTCCGCGTCGAACTGTTGCGTCTGAATCTTCTGCGCGTCCAGTTCGCCTTTGCGCAGCCAAGATGACACGATCCCAAGTTCGTCGCATGCGAGTTTGGATTTGCGGAAGCGGACGGCGAACTTGGTCCAGTAAGCTTCCCAACGATCGGGTGAGGCGACGCCAAAGTAGGCGAGCGCGACGCGGACCGTCCCGGCAAGGTCATCGCAAGCGGGAATCCACCGCTTCTCAACCAGCTCTTTGTAAGGGATGCGTTGCAGCCAAGCGATGTTGGCTTCGAATTGCTGTTGCTGGGCCTTACGCGCGAGAAACTCCTGATAATTGGCGTCGAGGTTGAGCCAGAAGGCGGCGGGCGTTCCGAGCGCGGTTTCGAGCTTCACGGCGGTTTCCGCCGTGATGGGCGCGATGCCCTGGATGATTTGGTTGATCGTCTTGCGGCTCAAGCCGACGCGGTCAGCGAGTTCAATTTGCGTCATGCCCAAGGCTTCCAGCGTCTCGGCCAGCGAGTCGCCGGGCGGAGTACGGTCCTGCGGGGCGTAACGAAGTGAAGTGTTGTCAGCCATGATAGTCCAGAATGTCCAAAACCGTTATTGCGGTTACGTGTGTCCAATCGAGCCCGCCGTCGGCTTTTCTGGGAACGGGGTCGTTGGCCGGCTCAAACAAGAGCCGGCAGGGGTGATCGAGGTCCACCGCCAGCTTGCCTTTCAAGTTGCCGGTGAGCTCGTGGCACCTTGGGCCAGGCAACCGTCGCACCATCTCCAAGGTTGTTGCCGCCGCCAACTCGTCCAAACGGCGACGGAGCAATTTGCCGCGCCGCTCGCCCCATTCCCGCTGGGCGATGGCGATCGTCTCCGTCTGCTTACGGAGTTTTGATGTGCGGAAATATACGTCCACAGTCTGCCAGTGTAAAGGGTTTTGTTTACCTATAAGGTTACACGTTTGTCAGATACTTGGTTGGTCAACATTCTGAACGTCGAACGGCGACCGAGTAGACGCGTCCCGAGGTGCGCATGAGTATGTGAATGCCTAGAATGCTTCGTCGAGGTTCGCGGCTTTCATCAAGCGGGCGTAGGAGGTGTAGCGAGGAGACTGAGGGGCTTTGACAGTGCCGCTGGGCTTGGGGAGGAGTTTGATGGGGCCGATTTCCCTGGCGGGTTCCGTGAAGTTGAGGACGTATTTGCTGGTGTCCTGCCAGAGCGCGATGTCTTTGACCCGGGCGACGTGGGTAATGGCAGAGACAGGTGCGATGCGGTAGGCGGCGATGTACTTGATGCGGGGCGCCATGCTGGAATGGATGCGGATCTGGTACCAGCGGTTCTCTGCCAAGAACGTCTCTTTGAAGCCGTCCTCCTGTGCTGGCACGACGATGGTGTCGAGCTCGGACGGATCAACCTCACTTGCACCCGCGGCGGCGTGGGCTGCCGTCTCTTTCGCGGGGCCGGTGAGGTCGGCCAGGAACGGATCAAACTCGTAGGCGGTCTGGCCCTGCGCGGTCTTGAAGCGGCGAAGGGTGAGAATTTCGACTGGGAACTTGAAGCGGCTGAGAAGGAGAGTTTCCAATTCCTCGTCGAGGTCATCAATGATGACAAGGGCGTTGAAGGCGTTGTCTTTGTGGATCAGCCGCTCCAAGAGGTAATCCACGTTTTCGAATCCGTTTGCGGCAGCGTAGGCTTCGCACAACTGGAGGTTGGCTTTGTCTGCCTTCAACGCGTCTTTGAGGATGGCCTTCAGCTTAAAGGGCGATGTTTCGAATGAGAGCGAGAATTCCAGAATCTGAACGGCGACGTGATTCAGGGGATCGTGGCTGGCAAGTTCATTCTCGACGACGAAGAGGCGGGGCTCCTTCTTGCTGGCGAGGTCAATCAAGTAGCCGTCCGGGATATTCTTGGTTTTGCCTTTGGCGCCGATGAGTCTCTTGACGTCGAGGTAGATCCGATTCGAGCCGAACAGCGGCGCCGAGATTTCGGCGATGGCCGCTTCAAGCTGAGCTTCGGTTTCGAACGGGTCATTGGCGTATTGCTTATCGGGTGTCCAGAGCATAGGCGATCGTTGGAGGTGTGGTCAGAAGCTCCACAACCAGTTTGAGCGATAGACGGTAACGCCCAAGCCGTCCCAAGTGCTTCTCTCCCACATCAGCCTTCCTTCGGTTCCTCCGTACTTGACCTCTTTGCTGAGCTTCTTGAAGACGTCTTCTGTGATGTAGGTAGGATACGTGCTGTCTGCCGCGGAGCAGAGCTTTGCGGCGTAATTGGCTGCACGGCCCACCCATACGAGATCGTTGTACTTGCGGACGCCTGTTCTTGCGATGAAGAGCTTGCTGGTGTCGATACCTATCGTCTGTTGAAGAACATATGACGTTTTTGGATATGCCGTCTTTATCGCCTTGTTCAGCTCTTTTACAAAAGCGTTGACTTGGAGCGCAGATTTGGCGGCGGATGAGTTCTTCCGGTCGCTGGTGAAAACGGCCATTACACGGTCGCCGTCAAATGCAGTTACTTCGCCATTGTTCTCTCTAATGATTCTGGAGGCGCCAGCCAGATAGGTTTTGAAAATCTCGGCAGCGAACCATGCTTTGTAGCCATCTACGAGACCTGTCGAGTCATTCATGTCTGCGTACAGCACTGTACCGTCCAGCACGACCGCGTCATTGCAAAGCTTCACATCTTCTGCTTCCGGAACTGCACGTCCCTCGCGTTCCTCCCATTTGGCGCAAAAAGTGGCTCTTGCTTCAGCGATTAGGTCTTTCAGTGTCATAAACTCAAATCCTTTCAGCGGGGGCCGTGTTTCTGAATCAAATAGCGCAATTGCTTGGTTACAGGCTGGAGGTT
>CAZWJC010000239.1:0-10940 GCA_964634255.1 uncultured Verrucomicrobiota bacterium
CACCAACAACGGGACCGTGACCTACAATCGCCCGGATGACGTAACTGTCGCCGACGTGTTTTACGGCACTGGCAATCTGGTCAAGGTTGGCGGGAACACACTTACCACCAGCGGCGCGAACTACCACAGCGGCTCCACCATTTTGAGCAATGGCGTTGTGATTATTCCGAACGCCAACTGTTTCCAGGCGTTGGGTGCTGGTTCTCTGGTCATGGCGGGTGGTAAACTCACGGTTTGGCCGGCAGGCGGAGCGGCGTCCGGCATCCCAAATCTGGTTAATGTGGTTGACAACTCGATCTTGGAGTTTACTTCCAGCGGCACCTACGCCTGCGTCCTGACCGGGCCTCTGACCGGAACTGCGGGCAAGCTATTGACCTTGAGCGCGACCGCTTCGAGCACGAGCCGCGTCCGGCTTTATGGCAACTTCACGAACAGCGCGGACCTCGACCTGAGCGCGAGCACCATGTTCCTGGCCCCCTACCACTCCAGCGGCTTGCAGGTGTATAACGGAGTCGTCTCGGGTCTCGGAACAATCCTCATACGCTGCAACGGCGGTCAGGCCATCTTCAACAATCCGGCCAACACCTACTCTGGTGGCACCATGTTGAGCCAGGGCACGATCGGTGTCGGGGCAGACACCGTGTTGTCTGGGGACACCATCCTCTCCGGTCCGCTGGGAACCGGCCCCATCGTATCAACAATTGAAAGCAGCACGGTCGGTTCCTGCACCCTGTTCGCCAGCGGTGGCCCGAGGACGATCGCAAACCCGATTACCTACGATGTCGGCGCGAACCTGACCACCATCGTGTTGGGTGGCACTAACAACCTGACGTTGTCTGGCGCGATGAGCCTCAACGGGAACGACGGCGGAGTCAACGACCGCCCCATTGAGGTGAACAATCCGCTCACAACCCTCTCCGGCGTGATCAGCGACGGCGGCCTGACTTGCCCGCTGATCAAGCGGGGTAGCGGCACCTTGGTGCTCGCCGGTCTTAACACCTATACGAGCCCCACCTATGTCGGGGGCGGAACGCTGCTGGTCAACGGCCGTATTGATGCTGGCGGCGTGATGGCGACCAACGGCGTCCTCGGCGGCTCGGGTACAATAGTCGGCCCCGTGACCGTCGCGGCCAACGCTAGTCTGGCGCCGGGCAATGCGGCCCTTGGCACGTTGACCGTCAATAACAACCTGACCCTGGCGGGCGGCCTGATGATTGAAGTGAACAAGTCGCTGGCACAATCCAGCGACCTGATCACGGTCAGCGGCTCATTGAACAACACGGGCACGGGCACGGTGGTGGTGACCAACCTTGGCGCGGCGGCCCTGGCCACGGGCGACAAGTTCCAGCTGTTCAACAAGGCGATCGCCGGCGGTGGGGCGATGGCGATTAGCGGCGGCGGCATGACTTGGTCCAACCGGCTGGCGCTGGATGGCTCCATCGTGGTTCTGAGTGCAGTCCAGACCATCCCGACGACTCCGACCAACTTCGTCTTCGCCGTGAGCGGTGGACAGCTCACTCTCTCCTGGCCGGCGGACTATGTAGGCTGGGATCTGCAAAGCAACTCGGTAAGCGTGGCGGAGTCTGCCCTGTGGTTCACCGTGCCGAATTCGGCGGCGACCAACCAAGTGACATTGCCGATAGACGCGGCCAAGGCCAATGTGTTCTACCGGCTGCATTACCAGAAACCGTAGCCCCTGGAGACTGCTGTTGTTGCGCCTGCGGGTTCACACGAACTCGCAGGCGTTTTGTTTTCGGGTCTGACACAATCCTGTTTTGGATTCTCCACAAGGGAATTGGGCTTCTATGTTCTGCCTACAAAGTTGTCTTGGCTCACCGGTTTCTCCACACTCTCTGCTCATGAACAGATCGCCTGTCCAACGTGTTGTCATCGCCGCTACCGGCCTCGTCCTCGTTGCCGCCGCAATGTCATTGCACGCCGCACCAGCTCCGCTTGCCAAACTGGGCGCCGTGCCGTTCACGGACGTCAAGATCACCGACGCCTTCTGGTTGCCGCGCCAGGAGACGAACCGCATTGCGTCCATTCCCGTCAACCTCGACAACCTGGAGAAGGCGGGCAACCTGGAGAACTTCCGCCTCGCCGCGAAGAATGCACGCGAAGGTTTTCAGGGCCCGGTGTTCATGGACTCGGACGCCTACAAGGCCCTCGAAGCGGCGGCGTATTCGCTCAGCACGCATCCCGATGCGGCGCTGGAGAAACGCCTGGATGACATCATCGCTACGCTCGCCGCCGCGCAGCAGCCGGACGGTTACCTGAACAGCTATTTCATCGTGAAGGAGCCGACGAAACGCTGGGCGAACCTGCGCGACTGGCACGAGCTGTATTGCGCTGGGCACATGTTTGAGGCGGCGGTGGCGCACTACCAAGCCACCGGCAAGCGCAACTTCCTGGACGTGGCGATCAAGTGCGCCGACAACATTGACTCCGTGTTCGGCCTGGCACCGAAGCGCATGGGCTATCCCGGGCATCCGGAGATTGAGTTGGCGCTCATCAAGCTTTGGCGTGCCACGGGGAACGAGCGTTACTTCAAGCTCGCGCAGTTCTTCGTTGAGAACCGCGGGCGCAAGTTCTTCGCCGGAGAGCACAAGACGCCGCTGGAGAAATACGACGGCAGTTACTGGCAGGACGACATCCCGATCTTCGACCACAAGAACATCAAGGGCCACGCCGTCCGCGCCGCCTATCTGATGAGCGGCACGACGGATGTGGCGGCGGAGACGGGCGACGCGCGCCTGCTCACGATGCTCAATCGCGTCTGGCGCAACACGACCGAACGGAACATGTATCTCACCGGCGGCATCGGCCCCAGCGCGCACAACGAAGGCTTCACGGTGGACTACGACCTTCCAAACCTGACCGCTTACCAAGAAACCTGCGCCACCATCGCGCTGGCCCAGTGGAATCATCGCCTGGCCCTGCTTTACGGCGACGCCAAATACGCAGACATCGTCGAGCGCGCTCTCTACAACGGCGTGCTCTCCGGCGTGTCGCAGGACGGCACGAAGTTTTTCTACGTGAACCCGCTGGAGAGCCACGGCAATCACCATCGCTCGCCGTGGTTTGGCTGCGCCTGCTGCCCGCCGAACGTGGCACGCACACTGGCGGCACTCGGCGGCTATGCTTATGCCACCAGCGACGACGCGCTTTGGGTGAACCTCTACATCCAGGGCTCGGTGAAGGCGCAGGTCGCTGGCGAGCCGGTGGGACTGGACGTGACGACGGATTATCCGTGGGATGGCAAGGTGACGCTGAAGCCGAAGCTGGCGAAGCCAACGCTATTCGCGCTGAAGCTTCGCGTTCCCGGCTGGTGCAATGCGAGCAGTGTCTCGGTTAAAGTGAATCGGAAGAGCTATAACAATCCTGTGTTCACTCTGGGCTACGTCGAGCTCAACCGCGAATGGAAACGCGGCGACACCGTCGAACTCACGCTGCCCATGCCGGTGCAGCGTGTCGCCGCCAATCCAAACGTCATGGCCAACCACGGCCTGCTTGCCATCCAGCGTGGGCCCGTCGTCTATTGCCTGGAAGCGGTGGACCACGCCGATCCGATCTCCTCGTTCTACCTGCCAGCGGAAGCAGAACTGAAGGCGGAGAAAGACAAGCGGTTGCTGGGCGGTGTGGTCGTGGTCAAGGGTTCTGCGCAAGTTGCGACAGAGCAAGATTGGCAACGCCGCCTCTACCAACCCGCCTCCGCTCCGCGGAAGACCGCCCTTAACGCTATTCCATATTATGCCTGGGACAACCGCCAAGCCGGCGCGATGAAAGTCTGGCTACCCGTTGCTCCCGTTCCGCCGAAAATCGGCGGGCTGGAGTCGCGCGCGAAAGTCAGTGTCTCGTTCGCCAACAACAACAGCCAGCCCAGCGGCATCAACAATGGCGTCGAGCCCAAGAGTAGCGGCGAGCAACCCGAGGCGCTGTGTCATTGGTGGCCGCATAAGGGGACGGACGAGTGGGCGCAATACACGTGGCCCAAGCCCGTGACTGTCAGCGGCGCGAAGGCCTATTGGTTCCACGACACGGGCCGCGGCGAGTGTCGCCTGCCCGCTTCGTGGCAAGTCCAGTTCCTTGACGGCAACGAGTGGAAGCCCGTCGCCGCTGCCGGCAGCTATGAAGTCGCCAAGGACAAGTGGTGCGAGGTTTCGTTTGCTCCGGTGAAAACGACCGCTCTCCGCATTGCCGTCAAACTGCCGGAAGGCTGGGCCGCTGGCGTTCACGAATGGAAGGTCGTGGAGTCTGACGACGAATGATGCGCCGCTGAAATGAGCCGGGCGAGATTCCGCGAGGTTCTGGAGTGCGCCGGTCCCCCGGCGCTTTCAGTCAGCGCTATTACTCCAAAGCGGCAGAGGACTGCCGTAGTCCAAAACGCTGGCGCGCCTTTATCGCGCCCCGGTTTGTCCAAACATGCAATGCGATCGCCACGCCGACTCGCCGTTGTTAACGCAGTCCTCTTTGTGAGCCTGTTCGTCGCGCCTGCGATGCCCATGCTGGCCGCGCCTGCGCCGAAGATCATCCACGTCCTCGACGTGCGGAGTCTCAAGTCCCGCGATCTCTCCAGGCCCGAGCAGGCGGCCGAGGTCTGGGACACGATGCACGCGCTGGCGGCGTTGCTGGGCATCGTCAACCGCGACGCCCCGCGCCTCTACCTGCTCTACTGCGCTGAGTTTGGCGTGGAGACGGACCAGTTCTGGCTGGAGTGGTTGCGGGGCGAGGACGGTTGGCTGCGGGAAACGAAAATCGCGCCGCTCACTTCGCTGGAGGATGCCGTCCGCGCGTTCACCAATCGGATCAACGGCGTCGTGGTCTACGATCCCGCCGTGCCGGCGACATCATGCCTCGCTTCCACGGCGGCCGGTTGCGAGAACCTGCTTCCCGTGCGGTTTAGCCAAGATCCGAACTCCGTCTTCGCTCTTCTCACCGGCAAGCTCGGTTTGCCAGTGCGCCTCTGGCTCGTGAACGCGGATGGCACGTCCAAGTTCACCGGCAAGGGCACACTGCCTGATTTCACTGAGCCATCCTCCGGCAGCGCGAAGGTGGATGTCTATCGTTGGGCGCTGCGCCGCTTCGTGCAGTCCGGCCAGTGCGACACTCGCTTTGCCGCATACTACCTCGACGCTTTCTGGCTCTCGCGCCCACGCAACGGCCCGCCGGACCTGCACACGCTCTCGAACCACGATTACTTCATCGCCCGCCGAGCGTTCTTCTTCGACCTGTCGCCGTGGGGCGACGAGCCCCCCGTGGATGATCCGCAGCAAACCCTTGGCCTCGACAAGCAGACGCTGTTGGACGTGCTTCGCTCGCTTCAGGCCAAAGCTCCGCGCAGCATCATCAAGATCGGCGGCTTCCCGCCGTGGCCCTACAAGTACACCACACACGGCAAAGCTGGGAAACACGACGGCGTGCCGACCGAGTGGGAGTTCACCCGGCTCATCTCGCAGTTCAACGCTTACCACGAGGCCGACGCCGCCGGCCCGGGGGCGATGGCCAACGCGTCGTTCTTCGCCCACTACCCGCTGAAGGCGCGCTACCGGCAGCCGAATCCCAAGCCCACGCGCCGCGACTGGCAACGCGCCGGTTATCTCACGCAGGACGGCAAGGTCGCTCCAAAGTTGTTCGTTGGACATTACGTTGGTGATTACGACTCGCCCTCGTGGCTCTACAAAGCCGTGCCCGCGTTCTTCAAGGACAAGCAGCGCGGCGCCGTGCCGCTGGGCTGGGCGTTTGATCCGAACTTGGCCGACCGCGCTCCGCACGTGTTCGCGTATGTCTATCGCCACGCAACGACCAACGACTTCTTCATCGCCGGCGATTCCGGCGCGGGTTACCTGAATCCGCTGGGGCTCAGTGCGCGTCCGGACTCAAAGCTGCCTTCCGGACTCCAGCTCTGGACTGAGTATTGCCGGCCCTACTTCAAGCGCTGGGACATGACGATCAGCGGCTTTGTCTTGGATGGCGCGAGCGGCGCGTCCACGGAGCGCGAGTTCGCAGCCTACCGCCAATTCAGTCCGGATGGCTGCGGCACGCATTTCGAGAAAGCACCACGACTGATCGCCGGCGTGCCGACGTGCCCGGAGCGCGATCTGCCGGATTCGCCCGAAGAAGCTGCCCGAGTCATTGCCGCAAGGGCGGGGGAGGTGCGGGGTGAGGCCCAGTTCCTCTGGGCGCGGAGCATCCTCAAATCGCCGTCGTGGTATGCCGAAGTGTCGCGTTTGCTGCGGGAGGAGCATCCGGGCGCGTTGGTTGAGGTCGTGGATCCATGCACCTTCTTCGGGCTGATACGGGAACATACGGCAAGCCGGTGAAACGGCGTCGGCCGTTCACCAGCCGGTCCACACGTCTGACTGCGGTCACCGACCCCGCATGTCTGTGCGGGAGAAAGAGATTGACTTGGGGCGGTCGGAGGCTATTATCGGCGAAGATAAATCAGGCAGAACTTTATGGAACGACAACTTCGACCCGTTCTTGCCGCCGCTGGCTTTGCGGCAGCACTTTCGATCACATCAGCACAGGCGGCCACATATACCGACGCCGCTGGAGATCTGGGAGCTAACATCGGCGCTTGGCCGCATCTCGACATCACGGCCGTCGAGGTCAACAACACGGCCTCCGCCCTGAGTTTCAAGATCGACCTCGCCGGCAATCCTACGACGACGGACTGGGGGAAGTACACCATCGGCTTTATCACCGGCACCGGCGGCGATCCTACAGGCGATGGCTGGAGTCGTCCCATTGGCATGAGTTTCGCCGGCTTGGGCATGAACTATTGGGTCGGCAGTTGGACTGACTCTGGCAACGGCGCTCAAGTGTGGAAATACAGCGGATCGGCGTGGGGTTTACAGTCGGCTTCCTACAATCCGAATCCTGACAACATTTCGATCAGCAAGGACAGTTCTTCGGTCACGCTTCAATTCAACTTCTCTGGCCTTGGATTGGAGCTGGGTGACACGTTCTTTTTTGATGTGTATACCACGGGCGGCGGCAGCAGCGATAGCGCCGTGGACGCGCTGGCGAATCCGCTTCCGACCATCGCTAACTGGAGTGATCCCTACAATTCTGGATTCCGAGTTCAATCCTACACCTTGGTGCCCGAACCCTCGGTGTTTGCGTTGCTGGGCGTTGGCGCCCTCGCGTTCATCGGTCGCGCCCGGCGTCGTTGATCTGGACCAACTCTTTGCCAGGCCGTTGCGTTTTGCAGCGGCCTTTTTCTTTGGTGGGTGCGGCAAAGCAAGGCGGTTGCACCCAAGTGGAGAGACTCTCGCGCCGCGCCGCGCCCGCTATGACTTCCGGATTCCGTATTGCGTTGCCGCAGGGAGGGGATATAGAGTGTTCGCATAGAACCGAAAGGGTTGCCCGGTGGCGACCTGAGTCCTGGAACTGCGACACACGAAGTTTATGAAATCTCAACCCAGTTGGGTCCGTCCGGCCCCGCGCGCGTTCACCCTGATCGAACTCTTAGTCGTTATCGCCATTATTGCCATTTTGGCAGGCATGCTCCTGCCAGCCCTCTCCAAGGCCAAGGCCAAAGCTCAGGGCATCGGCTGTCTCAACAACACCAAGCAGCTCACCACCGCCTGGCATCTCTATTCACCGGACAACGGCGACCGGGTGGCGAACAACTACGGTGTGGCCGAGACAATTCAGGCGATCGGGGACGGGGTGAATGGCCAGCTTGATAACTGGGTCAACAACGTGATGACTTGGGGCGCGAGCGCCAGCGTGTCAGACCGCAGCAATACGAACATCCAGTGGGTGCTCAGAGGGGTCCTCGGCAAATATACCGGGGGCACGGTGGGGGC
The DNA here is from genome assembly GCA_964634255.1 of uncultured Verrucomicrobiota bacterium. Classification (GTDB taxonomy): domain Bacteria; phylum Verrucomicrobiota; class Verrucomicrobiia; order Limisphaerales; family MWDV01; genus MWDV01. Next base: position 7,815 of record CAZWJC010000239.1, read on the forward strand.
TTACAAGTGCCCTGCGGACAATTATCTTAGCGCCGCCCAACGCAACGTCGGTTGGCCGCAGCGCAATCGCAGCCTTTCTATGAACCATCTTTTTGGCCGCTTCAGCATCGGCCAAGATGAGACAGCTCGCGGTGTTGCTTGGGGTTTCAGCGGTCAATACCGCCAGTACCTCAAGCAAGCACAGGTGCCCCGTCCCTCCAAGACGTGGCTGTTCATTGACGAGCACCCCGATTCTATCAATGACGGCTTCTTCATCAACAACCCGACTCAGAACAATTGGCAAGACCTGCCGGCGTCCTACCATAACGGTGCTTGCGGCTTTTCTTTTGCTGACGGTCACTCGGAAATCCGAAAGTGGCTGAGCCAGACCTCGAAGTACACCTCGGTCAAGTACTACTACCCAAACACGATGTCCTTTGATGCAGCGGGGAGGCGGGATTTCAACTGGTATCTGGAGCGCACCGGCTTCGTTGACAACACCCGTGGCGCCCAGTTTGGCTATTGAACCCTTCGCTCGCTGTCCGTCTTCAGTGCGGATGAGAGGCATCTCGATGGCGTAGCCTTGCTTGGGCGCATTCTCTCAGGCAAGGTGTCACCACCGCCATGCAACCGCCGATTGCCGACCAGGAACTCGTTCGCCGTGCCAAGGCTGGCGATCTGAGCGCCTTTGAAGAATTGGTCGCGTGCCACGAGCGGCAGGTCTTCACTCTCGCCTTGCGCATCGTGCAGAACGAGCACGATGCCGAGGACGTAACCCAGCAGGCTTTCATCAGCGCGCTGGAAAACCTGGCAGGTTTTCGCGAGGAAGCCCGCTTTGCTACTTGGCTTTACCGCATCGCCACGCACGCCGCGCTCAAGATCATCCGCAAGCGCAAAGGCCTGGAGACGGTTTCCCTCGAAGCCGCCACCGAACCGGGCGAGGATTCCGAAACCGTTGCGCATCCCGAGTTCATCGCCGACTGGCGGCAGTCGCCGGAGGAACTCGTCGAGCGCAACGAAACGCAACGGTTGCTGGACGAAGCGCTCGCGCAGCTCGATGAGAAGCATCGCCTCGTCTTTCTCCTCCGCGATGTCGAGGGCTTGTCGGTGAAGGAAACGGCGGAGGAAATGGGTTTGAGCGAAGCGAATGTTAAGGTGCGCCTGCTCCGAGCGCGACTGCAACTGCGCGAGCAACTGACCCGCGTGCTGGGCGACCCGCAGACGCGTATCCAGCGCAGTCACGACCATTACTCCGGTTGAGTCCGGGCCGGGCAAACAACGGAAACCACCGATGGACCCAGCGCGGCGAGGCCGCAATCGAATCCCGATGAACCTAAACGCAAAGAGGCAAAGGGCGCGGAGAAACGCAGAGGTTCTTTCGAGTTGGGACTCGGCGAAACTCTGCGCTGCAATCCCTGCAAGTCTTCTCGCGCCGGGAGGATTTCCTAGGAGCGCGGACAGCCTTGTCCGCCAGCGCGACGCAGCCGCCGCCCCACGCGCGGACAAGGCGGTCCGCGCACCTGGGGTTGCGTCGTGGCCGTGAGCGTCTCGTTCCTGCAACGCGGCGGAGCTTGGGTGATCGTGCAGTTTGTGCTGATGGCCGCCGTGCTGGCTCTGGCTTGGCTGTTTCGCGGGCAGGGTTTGGGCGGATGGAGCCTTTGGCTCGGCGGCGTCCAGCTGGTGCTCGGCGGCGTAATCGGTGTGGCCGGAGTTGCGGCGTTGGGCCGGGGCACGACCCCATTGCCGAAACCGGCGGACCAGGCGCGGCTTGTCCAGACCGGTATTTACTCGCTCGTGCGCCATCCGCTTTATACCAGCGTGATGCTGGCCTCGCTGGGCTGGGCGCTGATCTGGCAAAGCTGGCCATCACTGGTGGCCGCACTGACGCTCATTCCGTTCTTCCACGCCAAGGCCGGGCGCGAGGAGCGCTGGTTGCGCGAACGGTTTCGCGGCTACGCTGAGTATGAAACGCGCGTGCCCCGGTTCCTCCCGCGCTTCCGGCGTGCCCACCCACCGGCACCGTCTAAGTCCCGGACTCTTTGACGACTTGCAGCGTGCTTCCGCGCGTCTCGCCGGAAGGTCCATCTTCCTTTCAGGCGACAGGTGGTTCTGTCGGCAAAATGCCGACAGTATGTTGTAGGCGCTCTCGAAAAACCGACGAGGAGAGACTCCCATGCCGCTTGGTGGCGGTTCAGAGGTGACGGATTGCGTGGCGGTTTCCCTTGCAGGTGCTCCAGACGGCTGCTAAACCGATACAGGTTCTGGGAAAACCGATGAGGAAACCATGAAGAATCTCCGCCGCAAACTGACCGTAGCGCTATCGCCATGTCTCGCTTTCTCGGCGCTGGCCACGACACGCTATGTGGATGTGAACAGCGCCAACCCCGCGTCCCCTTATGCCACCTGGGCAACTGCGGCGAATGTGATTCAAGCCGCCGTGGACGCGGCGGAGGCGGGCGAGGAAATCATTGTGACCAATGGCAACTACGCCACCGGTGGCCGAGCGGTCCACGGATTGATGACCAATCGGGTCGCAGTGGACAAAGCGGTGACGCTGCGAAGTGTCAACGGGCCGGATTACACCGGCATACAAGGCTATCAACTGCCAAGCACGACCAATGGCGACGGGGCCGTGCGCTGTGTTTACTTGGCCGATGGTGCCTTCCTGATTGGGTTTACGTTGACCAACGGGGCAACGCGGCGCACGGGGGGCTACTACCAAATGACCGGAGGAGGTGTCTGGTGTGCCTCCAGCAATGCGGTGGTGTCAAACTGCGTGCTTACTGCCAATGCCTCTGCTTCCGATGGGGGTGGGGCATACTCCGGCAGGCTCAAGGGCTGCCTACTCTACAACAACCAAGCAGGATTGACGGGTAGAGGGGGTGGGGCATTCGCTAGCCTGCTCAGCAATTGCACCGTCTCCGACAATTCTGCCTACCTCGGCGGCGGTGCCTATGGTGGTTTCTTGGCCGATTCCAGTTTGGCAAGGAACGCGGCGTCCAATGGGGGCGGCGGTGCTCATTCCGCGAATCTCAGCAACTGCACGCTGACGGCCAATTCGGCTGCTCAGGGCGGCGGCGGCGCCTGTTTTGGGGCACTTGAAGGCTGTATTCTGAGATACAACTCTGCTTCGGCGGGAGGTGGGGC
>CAZWJC010000240.1:0-10872 GCA_964634255.1 uncultured Verrucomicrobiota bacterium
ATGGAGATGCCCGCCGGCCTGTTCAAGAGTTACTCGATGTATGCCGGCGTGCAGGACGCGCTCACGCAATGGTGGTACGGCCACAACGCCGTGGCATTCTTTCTGACGACGCCCTACCTCGGCCTGATGTATTACTTCCTGCCCAAGGCGGCAGACCGGCCCGTTTTCAGCTACCGGCTTTCGATCATTCACTTCTGGGGATTGATCTTCATCTACATCTGGGCGGGGCCGCATCATCTGCTCTACACCGCGCTGCCGGACTGGGCGCAATCGCTGGGCATGGTGTTCAGCGTGATGCTCGTGGCGCCGAGTTGGGGCGGAATGTTGAACGGCCTGCTGACGCTCCGCGGCGCCTGGGACAAGGTTCGCCAAGATCCGATGCTCAAGTTCATGGTCGTTGCGGTCACCGCTTACGGCATGGCGACGCTCGAAGGGCCGACGCTGGCCATTAAGAGCGTGAACGCGCTGTCACACTATACGGATTGGACCATCGCGCACGTCCATACGGGTGCGCTCGGCTGGAACGGCTTCCTGACCTTCAGCGTGCTCTACTGGCTGTTCCCGCGGCTCTACAACACGAAGCTCTGGTCCACCAAGCTGGCCAACTACCACTTCTGGATCGCGCTGCTAGGGATGATGTTCTACGTGGTGCCGATGTATGTCAGCGGTGTCACGCAGGGCCTGATGTGGAAACAGTTCACCGCCGACGGCTTCCTGCAATACGGCAACTTTCTCGAAACGGTCATCCGGCTGATCCCGATGTATCAACTCCGCGCGTTGGGCGGGTTGCTCTACGTCAGCGGTATCGTGCTGATGTTGGTCAACCTCTACCGCACGGCGAAGAGCGGCCAGTTCGTGCCGGAACAGGAAGTGCAAGTCCCGGTCACGACTCACGCCGAGGCGAAGCCCGACAAGCGCTGGACGCATCGCTGGTTGGAAGGCGTGCCGGTGACGTTCACCGTGCTGGCCACGATCGCGATCCTGATCGGCGGCCTTGTCGAAATCGTCCCGCTGTATCTTATCAAATCGAACGTGCCGACGATCGCCAGTGTGAAGCCCTACACCGCCTTGGAAGTGCTGGGGCGCGACATCTACATCCGCGAAGGCTGCCTGGGCTGCCACTCGCAAATGGTGCGGCCATTCCGTTCCGAGACGGAGCGGTATGGCGAGTATTCGAAGGCCGGCGAGTTTGTCTATGATCACCCGTTCCTCTGGGGCTCGAAGCGGACCGGCCCCGACCTGCATCGTGTCGGCGGCAAATATCCCGACGCTTGGCATTACAACCACATGGAGAATCCGCGCAGCACCTCGCCGGGCTCGATCATGCCGCGCTACCCGTGGCTGCTGACGCAGAAACTTGACACTGCGCCGCTCAAGGCCCGGCTTGGCGCCCTGCGCAAGGTTGGCGTCCCGTATCCACCGGGTTACGAAGACAAGGCAGAGGAAGAGTTGAAAGCCCAAGCTGCAAAAGTGGTGGCCAACCTGAAGGTGGGTTCGGTTACGGCGGATCCCGATCGCGAGATCATCGCTCTGATTGCCTACCTGCAACGACTGGGCGCCGACATCAAAGCCCCGGCCACCCCGACCCCGGCCGCCCCGGCGCAAGCGGCGGCCAAGTAAGATATGATTCAAAACGTGCTGCAACACATCGGCGGCGTGGCGAACTACGGCATCATTTCGCTTTGCCTGTTCTTCGCGGTGTTCGCCGGCGTACTGGTGTGGGCTTTCAGCTTGAAGAAGGCGGACCTCGATTCCGCCGCCGCCCTGCCGCTGGAAGAGAACGCCCCGGATGGTGCAACTTCGGAGAGACGTTATGAGTGAAACGAGAGACCCGCTACTGCTGGATCACGAGTACGACGGCATTGGCGAACTGGACAACAAGCTGCCCCGCTGGTGGGTGTGGCTGTTCAACTTCTGCATCGTGTTCGCCATTCTCTACATGGTCCATTACCACGTCCTCGCCAAGGGCAAGCTCATGGCCGCCGAATACGCGGCGGAGATGGCGGTGGGCGAGAAGATCAAGCAGGCGGCGCTCGCCAAGTTTGAACAGGAGATGACGACCTTGTCCCCGGCGCAGGAGCCGCTGATCATCGCCGAGGGCAAAGAGTTGTTCGCGAAGCTCTGCGCGCCGTGTCATCGTCCCGATGGTGGCGGCTTGGTCGGCCCGAACCTCTGCGACGACTACTGGATTCACGGGCCGGACTTCAAGGACAACTTGCGGATCATCTACAACGGCGTTCCTGAGAAGGGTATGGTGTCGTGGAAGACCATGCTCAAGCCCAAGGAAATGTACGCCGCGGCGAGCTACATCTATACGCTGCGTGGGACGAAGCCGCCGAACCCGAAGCCGCGCGAAGACCAGGCACCGAAGCAAACCGGCCCCAGCCAGTACGAGTAGGCAAAGCCACGGGCAGGAGCGCGGACTGCCTAGTCCGCCAGTGGAATAAGGAGTTGGAGTGCGGGCCGCCGAGTCCGCACGGGTCCTCGACTGGCATCAACACCGACAAGCGTGTCAGCCCAATCCTCGCCACTTTCTCGGAGCGCGGACAGCCTTGTCCGCGAGTGAGAAGTGGATGGCAAGCCGGCAACGCAGTCCCCCGCAGACATTGCCACGGCGAATCGCCCTGTTACCCGCAACCTCAGCCGCACTGGCGGACATGGCTGTCCGCGCTCCGGGCGACTCACGCGCCGCCTACTTCATTCATGATGGCACTTGGTCGGGCATTTAAGGAAGGTCTCAAACAACTCGGGGGTGATGGTCATGGTGTGACCATACTCCCCGCGCCGCAGTTGATCATCCGTTTCCGCCGTGGACAAGGTGGCCCACGCTCCGATTGTCCGGGGCCGGCTATTGCCGCCTGACCTTGAGCCGATAGAACGTCGGCGTGTCGGTGAGCGTCTGATAAACGGTTACGGGTTGGCCGGTGCCGGCGATGTCGCTTCCAACGGGAGCCCACGATCCGCCCGCGAAGCCGGTCGTGGATTCCACGTTGTAGGTGCGGCCCGTGCGGGTGAGGAACTGGATGACGCAATACGAGCCCGCCACGGTGGTTTTTTCCAGATGCAGATAATCGGCAGGGTCTTGCGGACTTGTACCGGCCACGAGTTCATTCGCATTGCTGGCGCCGTCGCGATCCAGATCACCGGACGGACCGTTGTCGCCGGTGGCACTCTTGGGATCAAGTCCGTTGGCCAGCTCCCATTCATCGGGCAAGCCATCGAGATCGGTATCCGCAACCGCGCTGGCGGGGTTTTGCCGTCCCGGGCTGGGCACGCCGATCGCCCAGTTTGCCGGATCATCGCCAAACGTGACGCTGGCGACGCGTTGCAGGGCGTAGCCGGTGCCGTCTGCACCCAGCGGCCATGGGGAGGCGGAATCGTAATCCACTTCTTCCGCCAGGACGTACGGCACGAACCCGGCGATGGGCGAGGGAGGCACTTGGGGATTGTCCGGAAAGTACAGCCCGATGCGCTCGCCTTCGTTGGCCAGGTTGCCGCTGTAAGGGCCGAAGATCGGCACGCTGGCATCCAATCCGTACCGGCTGCGGAACCAATTGAGCGTCACCGGATCGTGGTCGGGATCGAAGTTGACCACCAGCAGGTATGACAAGGCAGGCATCGTGACGCCGAGTGGGAAGGTGAATTCAAGTCCGCCCGCCAGCTTCCAGGCGTTCGTGGCGTGTAAGGGGGCATACAGCGGCACGCTGTCGCCAGTGATGTTCCGTAGCTCGAGGTACTCTTCGAGCGTATTCGCGTTCGAGCCGAACGGGCGCGGCGCATACATGATTTCGTTGATGACCACGGGGCCGACCTGCGGGCCGACGTTGGGTGCGCCAAAAGTGTTCGCAACTTCGGTGACGCAATGTTCCTTGCCGTCGCTGCTGACGTGCCGGCCGAAAGTGGCGCCATTGATTTGAGCGCCAAACTCGAATCCGTGCCGATAGCCCGTGAGATTCGTGCCATCTCCGGAGTAGAGATAAACCCGGTCGCCGAGCGAGTTCAGGCCGAAACCGGTCGCGATGTTCGTGCCAAGCGCCGTCTCCGAGAACACGGCATAGCCGTTGGCGGGCAAGAGGGCAGGGGAGGGAATGCGGAACTTCGTTGGTTCAGCGGTGTCGTCAGTCAGGAACCAACCGCCAATGTCCGCCGGGTAGGCCGTGGGATTGTGCAACTCAATGCTGTCCACTTCGGGCAGATCGGTGTGTGGGAGCACCTCGCTGATGACCACGGCGGGAATCTCGATGGGGGCTGGGTCGGCGCGACCGGGCGAGCCGCCGGGAGCGGAGCTGGCCCGCCAGCTTGCAGCGTTGGTCCACGTATCAAATGCGGCGTATTCGCTGCGAATCACAAGTGAGAAGCCGTCTCCGTCGGTGGTCGGATACCAAGAGTCGTTGAACTTGAAATTGAGGATCGGCTCGCGTAACGCGCCTTCGAGGGCGAGGCGCTCGCCCGCGTTGTCGAGGCTGTTCGTAAACACGCCCGCGATGTTGGTTACGCCCACGTAGCGGGAAAGGAACGCCGCGCGGTTCTTCACCAGCACGCAATACTGGCCCGGGCCGAGATTCGTGATGGTGTTGGTAGTCGTGAACGTGAAATCAAGGCCGTTCGTGAAACGAATGCCCACGAGGTTCATGGCTTTCGAGCCCACGTTCTTCAACTCGATAAACTCGAAGTCCCCGGCAGCGTTGGTACTGCCCGGTGGCAAGGACGGGTGATACATGATCTCGGTAATCGCCAGCGGCGGTGTGGCGGTGACGAAGGTGGCAACGGTCGAACCGGACCACGGACTGGAGATAGGAGGATTGCCTCCCACCGCGCCGCCGGTCAGGTTGCTGTGGGTGAGGTTGAAGTTGCGCGCGAAAACGCGGGCGTTGTTGGTCAGCGTCAGCAAGAGCGTGCCACGGTTGGAGGTTGCCAGTGGATTGACGCGTCCGCCCGGCAGCCGCGGGTCCGTGCCGTCGAGCGTGTAGTAGGTCGTCGTGTTGGCCTCAATGGTCGGAGCTGTAATTGTGAGCTGAAAGCCCGGCGCGATCGGCCCTCCGGCGGAGCTGAACACCGGGGAGCGGAGGAAGTTCGTATCAATGAAGTGAACTCGATCGCCCAGCCACCGCTTCAGGAAATCCAACTCGCCCTGGTAGGTGCCGGGGAAGGAATGCCAATAACCGTTGGCGGAAGCCGTGCCCGAGCGGGGCGTGGATTCACCGCTCCACCGCACAACCTGGCGGGTCTGGGCTTGGCGGGCCTGGTTGCCCAGCGTGTCCACCCAGGCGTTGAAGCGGTTAGTGGTGAAGGCCTCGCGGCGCAGGTCGGTCCATCGGTCAATCCAGCGCTGCCAGAAATCCGGATCCGTGAAGAGCCGCTGCCACCAACGCACGCCCAGCAGGTTGGGATTGCCGAAGAAATCCGTTCCCTGATCTCCGCCGGCTTGCACCCGCCACAGGCGCGGGTTGAACGGGCGGCCATCCGGCGAGCCCAACGCCCGGTCGAAGTCCCAAAGCGGGCCCATCTCGATTTTCTTGGCCCGGTCTTTGAAGAAGAAGCCGCTGAGCCGCAGCGCGTCCACATTGAACGTCAGTACGTTTAGAATGTGGTGATCCAGCCAGGAATCCACATCAATGTACGCAGCATAGCCTGTGACGGGATTTGTGTAGCTGCTGCCCCAGAGCGCTGCCCCAAACTGCGAGAAGTAACCCGTGATGTAATTGCGCTGGGCTTGACGCGCGGTGGTTTCCATCTCCAGTCCCGGTGGGTCTTGATAGACAATGCTGCCTTGGAGGTAAGAATCGTAGAACGTACGCTCATCGGCATCTGCCCGGTCAATCTTCAGCAAATAGCCGCCGGTGATTGCTGCTGCGTTGGTCTCTTGCGGTTCGAGCCCTGTGATGTCCACGCGGTTCTGGTCCCGCTTGATCTTCTCTTCAACCGTGTAGAGTCCGAAATAGTTGCCATACGCCGGCGCGGTGTACGTGACCTGCCCGCCGGCGGTGTTCAAGAACACCTCCGCAAAACGGGTGCGCGCGGAATAACGGCCAATATCTCGCGAAAGCTGGTGCGCCAGCGGATTGTGAAGGTAGGAGGGGTCAAACCAGTTCTGGGAAAAAAGCACCCAGTCCGATTCCGCGGGCAGGCCCAGGAATTCGACCCCGTGGTCCTGGTTGAATTCGTCCCACGTTTCCAGGGCCAGGTTGTATTGCGGGTTTCCCGCGGTGCTGCTGCCGCGGATATTGAAGCCGCCACGGCTTACCAGCGTGGGCGGATTGGTGAGCGAGGTGCGTCCGTTGACCGGTTCGAAGGTCATGACGATCACGTTTTGGTCCTCCGCCGGCATGGAGGCTGAAAGCGTGCCGCCGCCGAGATTGTGCAGCAGAATGACCGGCAGGTCCGAACTGAAGCTAGCTACGCCGGGTGCGAGCTTGATGTAGCTCTCGGTGCGCGGGGGGCCGGGCCAGTAGCCGGACAAGCGTGGAAAAGCGCGTGCCCGGATCTGCAGGGTGTTGTTCACCGGAATCGGGCCGGTGTAGAGCGTGGATGTGCTCGTGGGGATATTCGTTGCCGCGGCAGTGCCGTAGGCGAGGTTGGTCGAGACCGGGACGTAGCGAATATCCCAGTTCGGATCCGGCGTGGAGAGCGTCACGGTGAAGTCGGTGAAGAACGTTCCGCTGACGCGGGAGAATTGAACCTCCGGACCGAAGCCCACACCTTGGGTCGCATTGGCAGCCCGCGGCGTGGCGTTCGTGAAGTAACCGAGCAACGAGGGGTCGAGGCGATCCCGTCCGAAGGAAACGTCCTCGTACTGCTGCGGGTAGCTGGGCGTGAACGAGGAGACGATGTTGGTTTGGGCGTCCACCAGGGCGAGGAAACTCGGGGAGGACGAGAGCTTGAAGCTGGTATGCAGCTGGCCCGCCACATTCGTATCACGCCCGGAGGCCATCACCAACAGGCAACTGTTGGCCGGCAGCAGGGTGGGGGGGAAGCGCCATTTCATGAGCTTGCTGGCGTTGTCCGTGAGCGCCCACCCGGTCAGACTGACAGCGACGCTGCTGGAATTGTAGAGCTCGATCCAATCCGGGCTGCCGCCCAGTTCGTCGTGGACGGAGGTGGCCACATCACCGCTGTTCGCGGTCATGAATTCGGAAATAAGGATGCCGGGGATTGGCGCGTTGGGATTGAGCACGTACGACCAAGTGCCGCCGGCGAAAGCGTTCGAGCGGCTACTCAGATCGCGGATACCATGCCCGCTGGCCCAGGCCACCTGCACCGTGCCGGCCGAGGGTTGCGGGAAGGTGAAGAGGTACTGCGACGCTGTGATCGCAGTCAGATTCGTGGCCGGCTGGCCATTGATCAGAAGATCGGCCGCGTTGACGCCGCTCACTGGTTCGCTGAAGCCCACCTCGATCGTGGTCAACTGCCGCACCGTCTCGCCGGCTGGGGGATAGAGAAACGTCACCGTGGGTGTGGATAGGTCCGGCGTGAAATAGAGCGCCGGATTGATGACGAAGTCCGAACTGGAGCCGATGGAGGAGTTGAATGCCTGGACGGCGAGCACGTTCGTGCCCGTCACTAGAAAGGACGCGAAATCCGAAACGACGTTGGTCCACCAAGAAATGGGTTCGCTGAGCGCGGCGCTGGAGGAGTCGCTGTAGGCTGCCTCGGGGCCCGGCATGTTGAACTGGGCGATCAGGTGGCCGTTGAGCCAAGCGAGAAAGCCGTCATCGCTGTAGCCTGCAATTTGCAGGGACGTGACGTCGTTGACGTTTGTTACCACGAACGTCTGGCGCAGGAACACGCACGTGTAGCCGCCATACATGTCGCTTAGTACTGTGTTTCCGGTGAAAGCGTTTGCGCTGTTCGGCTGGTTCTCGAAGTAGAACGCCGCCTGGCCGCTGCTCCAGCTTGCATCGTCGAACGCCAATGCACGCCAGGTAGTGGCATCCGGCGATGAGGCTTCGGAGACCCCTTTGAAATACCGCCAAACGCTGTTTGGCGACACCATCACCGCACCATGAAGGGAGAGTGAGGCTGCCCAGATTAACAAGAAGTACAGAACGCGCCCTGCCATATACTGGCAAAACGCTAGCACGCTCCGCGGATTTGTCACGACGCAACAATGCGCTGGAATCGGACCACCGGTCTGCCTATCGTGGTCCGGTTAATCGATGGGACATAGGGAACCAGATATCATGAACACAATCGTTTCTTGCTCGCTCACCTTGGCCGCCCTGCTGGCCACCGGCTCGGTCGCTGCCGCTGAAACCGTCTGGCTTGACGATCTTGATCTTTCCAAGACTGACCAGCAGTGGGGCAGCCCCGGCAAGAATCAGTCCGTGGACGGCCACAAGCTCACGATTGCCAAGCAGACCTTTGCGCGTGGACTGGGCACGCATGCGGAAAGCACGCTGGTGCTCGACCTGAACGCGGGCTGCGAGAGTTTCTCCGCCCGCGTTGGTGTGGATGACGAGGTTGGGCAACCGGGCAGCGTCGAGTTCCGCGTTGTGGGCGATGGCAAGACGCTCTGGGAAAGCGGCGTCATGAAGTTAGGGCAGGCCGCCAAGCCGGTCGAACTGTCGCTCAAAGGTGTGCGAAAGCTCATCCTGGTGGTGGGAGATGGAGGCGACGGCATCAACTACGACCACGCGGATTGGGCGGACGCCAAGTTCGAGGTCAGCGGCGCCAAGCCGGTCGTCGGCGCGTTGGCGAAAGAAGCGCCGTACATCCTCACGCCCAAGCCGTCCGCGAAGCCGCGCATCAATGGGGCAAAGGTGGTGGGTTGCCGCCCGGGCCGCCCGTTCCTGTTCGTCGTTCCGGCCAGTGGCGACCGCCCGATGACCTTCTCGGCGAAGGGCCTGCCCGCCGGACTTCAACTTGATGAAGCAACCGGCGTCATTACCGGCACGGTCGCGGAGCGCGGAGATTATGCAGTGACGTTGCGCACGAAGAACGCGCGCGGGAAGGCCGAGCGCAAGTTGACGATTCGCTGTGGCGACACCATCGCGCTCACGCCGCCGATGGGCTGGAATAGCTGGAACTGCTTTGCCTCGGCCATCACTACGGAGAAGGTCAAGGCCGCCGCAGACGCGATGGTCCAGAGCGGTTTGATCAACCACGGCTGGAGCTACATCAACATTGACGACTTCTGGGAGAAGAACCCGGGTTCGGACGACCCGACGCTTGGCGGGCCCGGTCGCGACGCCGAGGGACGCATGGTGCCCAACCCACGTTTCCCGGACATGAAGGCGTTGTGCGACTACGTGCATGGGCGTGGCTTGAAGGTCGGCATTTACTCCTCGCCCGGGCCGACAACCTGCGGTGGTTGCCTCGGCAGCTTCGATCACGAACTGCTTGACGCACAGAGCTACGCAGCGTGGGGTATTGACTACCTGAAATACGACTGGTGTTCCTACAATCCGGACCAGGAGAAGAAGCGCACCCGGCCGTTGGACTGCGGGCCGTGGGCGAGTGCGTGGAAGGGAGCGGAGTTCGAGAAGCGCGAGTCGGTGATGCTGCCCTACGCTCGGATGCGTGCCGCGCTCGACGCGGTGAACCGCGACATTGTGTACAGTCTTTGCCAATACGGCATGGGCAACGTTTGGGAATGGAACGCTCGCGTCGGCGGCAACTGCTGCCGGACCACCGGCGATATTGTGGACACATGGGGCAGCATGGCGGGGATTGGTTTCGCCCAGGCCGGACACGAGCGCTTTGTCTCTCCCGGCCATTGGAACGATCCGGACATGCTCGTGGTGGGCAAGGTCGGCTGGGGACCGAACCTGCATCCCACGCGCCTCTCCCCAAACGAGCAATACACGCACATCACGCTTTGGTGTCTGCTCGCCTCACCGCTGTTGATCGGCTGCGACATGACACAACTGGATGAGTTCACCCTGAGCCTCCTCACCAACGACGAGGTGATCGAAGTCAATCAGGACCCGCTCGGACGCCAGGCCGGACGCATCGCGAAGGATGGCAAGACCGAAGTCTGGGCCAAGCAAATGGAAGACGGCTCTCAAGCCGTGGGCCTGTTCAATCGCGGTGACGATCTTGCCACCGTCACCGTGAAGTGGAGCGATCTGAACTTGAAAGGCCGGCACAAGGTCCGCGACCTGTGGCGGCAGAAGGATCTCGGCAAGTTCAAGGACGACTATTCCATTGCCCTCCCACGCCACGGTGCGGCGCTGGTGCGGGTTTACTAAGCGGCGGTTTGCGGCGGCGGACGATCCCGCCCGGCCGATACGCGTGGTTGCTCAAGCGGAGCGGGCCTTCCCGCTCCGCAAGCGTTTTGGCTAGACCACGCCAGCGGCATTCTGTCCTTGCTTCGAGTCGGAGATTGCTCACCATGCGCGCAAATGAGTGGGTGGTCTCCAAGGTTTGTGGGATGGCTGGAGGTGCGATGGTTTCTCCGCGGACAGCGCTTTCTTCTTTTGCTCACCTTGGTACTAGCCGGGTGCAAACCAGCCGCCAAACCGCACCCGAACGAGTCCGCCCCGGCAGGGTCGCCGACCAACGCCCTCCGCGCCCAGATTGACGCCAGACTCGCCGCCATCCGGCAAGCGGGCGATCCGGTGACGCTGGAGGAATTGATGCGTTGGCTTCCTGTGGTGCCCGACGCAGAGAACCAGGCACTGCTCCTGACCAACGCTTTTGCCGCGTGTGTCTATGTCAAAGACGTGCCCGATATCCCGGCGCGCAATGTGCGCTTGTCTTCCCTCACCAAGCGCTGGTTTGAATACGAAGTGAAGACGAACCAGGTAGCGCTCCAACGGCTACGCGAAGCCGCGAAGCTCAAACAATCCCGGTATCCAGTGGATTGGACGCGGGGCTGGGACACTGACCTCCCGCACTTGTCCAAGGCAAAGAGTCTGGCTCAGTTGCTAC
>CAZWJC010000241.1:0-10843 GCA_964634255.1 uncultured Verrucomicrobiota bacterium
CATCCAGGCGGAGAGCGATTTCTATGAGCCGCTCGGCGCTCACGGGCGCTGGGTGCTCGAATGGTCTTTTGTCTGCGGGCGCGCTTTCGGCGATTGGCCTGCGACTGCGAGCGACTGGCCGACACGCTGGCTGGTTATCACTGGCTCGCGTATGTGCTGCTCATGCTCAAAACCTTAATCGCCAAAAATGCACGACAGGCTCAAGAGGGCGGAGTTACGCGAGCTGATTTGAGATCACGTGGATGAATGTCGGCAACTCTTACACATCTGTCGCCAGGGGAGGGAGGTTGGTCACGCTGCGTAAAAGTACGGAGCTCACGGAGCCCATTGCGTATAAGCGCCATGTGGATGCACAACCGCTATGAATAATGCGCCGTAACTCATGGCACGACTTGTGCCATTAGCAGTACTGACCCGGGATGTGCATGAGCGGTATGTAACGTTATGCACCAAATGCAATGCCGGAGTAACCAACACAGACAACAGCAAGAACATCATGAATAGAGCTATAATAACAGCCTTGGCTGGTGCGGCGCTCGCCACCATGTTCTCCACAACAGCGCAAGCAGTTCCAGTAACAGCTTTCGAGTTGATACAGGACACCAAAAGCAAGAGCGGCGGATACGACAACTCCGCTGTAGACCTCAAGCGGGAGCGAAACAATGGCGCCACATCCGTGTTTGAGAATGATGACGCCACCATTAAAGACTGGTTCGAAAACCGAGTCGACAACGACTTCGGTAAGTTCAACGACAATAACGTGAGTTACCGTCACCTGCTGGGTTGGGCCGTGCCAGGGACGATAACTTCGTTGTCTTTGGAGATTGGCGCGTACGGTGTGAACGGGAGCAACCAAGGAGCCGAGAACGATTGGGTGTGGGTGTGGGACCATTGGAACGATTGGGACCAAGTTGGCACACTGAACCTCAGTGCTGGTAATGGCCTTACTACGTTCAACGTGAGCGTCGGCTATATTGACAATGGCGCGCTCTATTTCGAAATCGATAAAAGCAGCAATGACAGTATCGAGATATACAGTTCAAAACTAAGCTTCACATGGGAGAACGGGCAGATTCCCCAAACCCCAGATGGTGGCGCTACGATCGCGCTGCTCGGCATGGGTCTGATCGGCCTCGGTGCGCTGAGGCGGAAGCTCAGCTGAGTGGCCCAGTCGCTTTACCAAGTTCAGAACCAAGCCCGCCATTCCGGCGGGCTTGCTTGCGTATTCCAGCAAGCACTATCGGACCTCAGCAATACACCACTAGCGACTGCGTGATGGGCTGGACGCGGTTGTGGTTTAGCAGCTTCTCAATGAATGTGGCGTTGAGTTGTTGGCCCTCAGGGACCAACAACATGCCGTTGGAGGTGTAAATTCCTTGGGCCAGCACCATGCCGGGGCGCAAGTCGGAAAGGGTGACCTCGCGTTCCTTGCGCGGGCCGGGGGCGAGGGGCAAGGCTTGAAGGAAGACCCGAACCGCTTGGGGATCAAACGTCGTGCCGGAGGCCAGTTTCACGGATTCCAGCGTGTCTTCGCGAGTAAGCCGACTGGAAGCTTCAGCCACGGCCACAGCCAGGAGCCGGGCCAGCCAGGGAATGTTATTCCCTGCAAGTTGGTCTGGGTAACCCTTCCCATCGAAGCGCTCGTGATGTGCACGAATGATCTCGCCGACTTTTTCCAAACCGCTGCCGAAGGTGGAGAGTTCCTGGCCAAGAATCGGGTGTTGTTCGATCAAGGCCCGCTCCGCAGGATCCAAAGAGCCAGGTTCCTCCTGCCAGCGGCGAATGATCCGGCGCGGCACGCCAACCAGCCCGATGTCGTAGAGCCACGCGGCGCTCTCCAGGGTGCGACGGTCCTCGGGGGAAAGGTTCAGAACTTGGGCCATCGACCGGCAGACTTGCGCCACGCGCCGGGCTTGATGCTCAAGCGTAGGATAGAAGGTCTGGATGGTTTGAAGGCAGAGCTCCATGGAACGCAGGAGATTGCGTTCGAGAGCCTGGTTCATGTCTCCCAACTGTTGGTTCTGTTGAGCGACGAGTTTTACCTGCTGCTCCAACGAACGATTGAGCTCCACCAATTGCTCGTTCATGGCCTGGGTGGAGGCTTGCAGGCGCGCGTTCTGCCGGATGAGTTCGTTACGCTGGACGGCGTTCTTGATGGTAACCAGCAACTCCTCTCGCAGCCACGGCTTGACGATGAACCGGTAAATCTCGCCCTTGTTGATGGCGTCAATGACCGTGTCGAGACTCAATACGGCGGTAATGAGGATACGCGTGGCGTTGGGCTGAATTTCGCGGGCTTGGGCGAGCAGTTCCAGCCCGGTCATCACCGGCATGCACTGATCGCTGATGATAACGGAGAACTCACTTTTGCGGAGTTCCTCCAGGGCTGCGGTGGCATCGGAGGTGGCCACCACGTCGTAGCGTTCCCGGCGCAAGGTTTCGCGCAGGGCCACGAGCACGATGTCTTCATCGTCCACCACCAAGAGGCGGTGCTGTGCCAGGTTGGCGTCCGACGCAAGCGCGGGTTTGGAGAGAGGTCGCATCACGATCGTTCCAGGGTGGTCTTCAACCGGGCAAGCACTTCCGCAAGCGGCAGCTCATGGGCCAACACGGCGTCCACGCCATGGAGAAGACTGGTGTCAACGTCGTCCTCGTTGCAACCCAGAAGATGCAGAAACGCCTTGACGGGCAGGTTTTCTCCCCGGATGCGCTGGAGCAGCGCCAGGTCTTCCGTCTTACCGCCGGCGCACAACATCATCACGCCGCTGAAGTTGTAATCCGGAGCGTGCAAGACCTCCATCGCGTTGCGATGGTTGTCCGCCGTCACCACGTAATAGCCGTTGGTGCGGAGCGTTTCGACGGTGCGGTGCCGCGTTTCGATCGCCGGGCCGACGACCAGGAGAGTGTGCCGCGTGGGCGGGTGCTTGGGGCCGGCCTGCTGCGATTCGGAGAAGTCGGCCTGCGCAAACCAAAGGTGAAAGGTGGTGCCCGCGTTCTCGCGCGATTCGACGGAAATGGCCGCGCCGTGGTTGTCGGCAAAGAGCCGGGCATTGTAGAGGCCGAGACCCGAACCGCGCCCAAGCGGCTTGGTCGTGAAGAACGGATCGAAGATTGACTTGAGGAAGTTCGGCGGGATGCCCATCCCGGTGTCTTGCACCGACAGGCAGAGCAGCGGCGCACGGGGCAGAGTGCCTTGCAGGTTTTCGACCACCGCGGGCGGATGCTCGAACTTCGTCGTGCGGAAGACCAACGAGCCGCCGTTGGGCATGGCGTCCACCGCGTTTAAGGCCAGGTTCACGATGACCTGCCGGAACTCGACGTCGTCCACGTAAAGCGGCAGTTGTCCGATCGTCAGGGCCGTCTGGGTACGCACCCGGCGGCTGAGGACCTTCTGCAACAACTCCGCCATGGTGGTGACGATCTCATTCAGGTCGTGGTAGTTCTTCTCACCGGGCCGGCCTTGATGGAGCTGACGAATCCGGCGCGAGAGTTCGCTGGCTTGGGTAGCCGTGCTGCGAATCAGGTTCAAACCGCTCTTGAGATTGTCGTTGTCGCCCAACTCGGCCTCGAAGGTTTCGCTCAGCGACACGATGCCGGTCATGATGTTGCAGAAGTCATGCGCCAGGCCCACTGTCAGCGTGCCCAAGTTCTCCTTCCAGGACATGCTGAGCAGGCGACGCTCGGCAATCGTCTGGCGTGTGATATCGAGCCAGATGCCTTCGTAACCGATGAGGAGGCCGTTGCTGCTGCGCACGGCCTGACGGTGCTCCCAGAGATAGCGCACGCGGCCGGTTTGGATGTGCCGGATGCGATAAGTCGTCGTCAAGCCGCCCGGGGATTGGCCGGCGTGCCGGAGGCGGTCCATCAATGCCTCAGCGTCTGCCTCGTGGACCACGTCCCAGAAATAGCGCGACTGGCGACGCCATTCAGACGCGGAGATGCCGGTCAGCTCCTCAATCTTAGGGCTGACAGAGACGAAGCTGAAATCCGGTCGCTGGCTAAAGATGATCCCGGGCCAGCGTTCCATGAGATTCTCAAGCTGCGCCTCCGCGCGCAGCAACCGGTGCATTACGTGATGGCTGGCGAACCGCGGCCAGTGCGCCTCGGGCACGGATTCCTCCACCGCGCCGCCCGCTGGCAATACGGACTCCAGCCGAACGAAGCGGAGATTCCCTTGCGCACACACTTCAACGGCCACTTGCTCGGCGCCCTGTTCGCCTTTTGAGAACAACTCGAAGCAATCGAACGTCGCGGCACTCTTGAGCGTGGCGGCGAACTGGCCTGCCCAAGCGGCGTGCCGATGCCCGAGCACCGATGCCAACGGCCGGCCAACAAGGCGGTCGGGGGTGCCGCCCAACCAAGTGGCCAAGCTCGGGTTTATCGTGAGGATGCCGCCCGATTCATCCAGCACGGCCGCGCCGCGTTCCAGCCAGGCAGTCAGCCCAGCCACTGCCGGGGTGGCCGACAAAACGATGGCAGCGTTCGCCGTTTGCGTGGGATCGTGACTTGAGAGAATAGGAGTCATCGGATTGAAGCCATCACCGGGCGGAGACTTCGTGGAAGGCTTTCTCAACGGGGGTGGCGTGGCGAACGCTCTTCGCAGCCCGCCGCAGACCCGTCGAAATTGAAAGCAAGCTCATGCTCTGGCCCTACTGCGCACGGCCCGCACCGACGGGCGCGCGAAGCGGTCGGCAGCATAACACACGCTCCCGCCAGTGCAAAGCACTTGCTGGGTAACGAGCGGTGGCAGGAAGAAACAAAAGCGCCGCCGCTTCCCGGAAGCGACGGCGCAAACCAATGGACGCGGCTTGGTTTACGAAAACGAGTTCCACGCGGCTGCCTGACTGGGCGGCGCATAGGAGCGCTGCACCCGCCGCAGATTGTGGCCGGCCTGATCCAGTTCGGCCTGTTCCGACTTGGCGGATTGGTAAAGCACGTTGAGCAGCGCGTTGTTGCGCCACTCGATCTCGATCAGTCCCGCAATGACGGTCCGCAGTTCCTGTTCCTTGCTCGAACGATCGAGCCCCTGACGATTCCATTCCTGGTGGGCTTCCTCGGTCCAGCGAATGATGCGGGGTTGAAGCTGCTGCAAAGCGCTTTGGCAGTCGCTGAGCACCCCCCAATTGCTGGTGCGAATGGCTTCGCCTTCGGCCTCGGCGAGTCGTCGCCATTCCTGGTAGGCATCCTGGAGTTGAGCGTCGGCACTCATGGGCAACTCAGGCGGTGGCCATGGCGAGCGCGGGCATCGCTTCGGCAGTGGGCATCCCTTGGTTGTTCAGCATAGTAGCCCATGCGTCCCGCAGCACCGTGACGTGCCGAATGACTTCTTCCACGCCATCCGCCTTCTTCTGCACATCACTTTCCCACAGGCGGCGGTCAAAGTAGTCGTAGAGCCGGCGCAGCGTTGAGGCGAAATCGCCGCCTTGCTCCATGTTCAGCGAGAGGTTCAATTCGCGAATGATCTCCTGGGCACGCTGAACATTGTTATGGATCAGGCTGTTTGCCTCGGCCGGATCGTCACAAGTGAACCCGCGCAATGCCCGCTCCAGCGCGCGGAGGGCGCCTTCGTAGAGCATCAGCACCAATTGACCGGGCGGGGCCGTCTGGGTGGCAATCTGGCGGTACGACTTCCAAGGATTTATGGCACGCATGGCAGGCTAAAACGGGTGTGGTGCTATTGGGTCATGTGCAAAGCCAACAAATTGGCGATCCGATCAAGGGTTTCCTCGGGAGGGTATTTGACGTCTGCCACCAAGGAACGGGCATGCTCAACTTTCTCGGGGCGAACCAACGGAATCTCCTTCAGGGAACTCTCCAAAACGGCAGCCCGCTCGAAGGAGGCTTCCGCCGGCACAGCCGGGGCGGCCGTTCGGCGAGCCACCGACTGCCCTGCTCCAGTTGCCGCAGGGCGTGCTGGGTTGAACTCAATTTCCATACAGACAATTCTCTCGTTCTGGCAGGCTCTTGTTCATGTGTTTAACACCACTCACTTGATTCATCGGCACGCGGCGCAAAAACTTGAGCAACAAGTTCATCGTTCCGGCAAAGTGGCAAGCACGCTCGCTAGAGCGAACTCGCCGAACCGCCGGGGGGAATGCAGCGCCAGCCAATCCTCAGGTTTCTGGAGATACCCGCTCAGCCCCGGCTTCCGCCCGGATTTGCGCACGCCGGCCTGGACGGGGGCCTGGGCGGCGTCGAACACCTCGTCGGTGGCCCAGATCGTCTGCTGACTGCGCGCATCCACCAGGCGCAAGCGCCACCCTACCGAAAGCGGGGTGTAGGCCTTGAACTCCGTCAGGCGACAAAACAGGATGGCATCGCAGCCAAAAGCTTCCCGGAGCGTCTCGAAGAACTTGGGAGACAGCGGTTCATCCGCATTCCACGCGACCCTTCCGGTGCGCGAGCGGAGCGTCGTCGGGGCGACCTTGATCACCTCGAACTTCCGGGTCTTGGCCAATTCGGCCTGCAACACCGCTTCCAAGGATTCGCATCCGTTGACCAAATCCAAGCGTTGCGGGTCACAGGTCAATGGCAACACCAGCACGCGCTGGACATCTGCGGGCAGACTACCGGATGCGCGGAAAAAGTTGCCGGGTGTTTCCGCCTTAGCCGCCTCAGTGAACGCGGATAAGAGCACCAACCCCATTACCATCCAAACTAACCGTCCACCCGCAGTGCCGAACAGTCCGGCGCGACCCGCGGGGCAAACCGGAACAGCGTTACTGCAACGTGGCAAGGGCTGGTTCATGAAAGGGATTAGGAGCTAAACTGCTTGAGAAGATACTGCAGTTGTTGATTGAGGTTGGCTTGAGCCGTTTCCATCGCCACGAACTTCGCGGTCATCTGTTCCTTGCTGGCCTGGACCAAGCGCTCCAGATCGGTCATCTGGGTGGTTATACTGCTGGATTGGTTGGTGAGTGTGGTCTGGTGTTGCACCAGCGTGCCATCGTCGCCGATCGTGTTTTCCAGGTAGTCTGCCAGCTTCTTACCCAAGCCGTTGGTCTCGTCGGCGAAGAGTTGCCGCACGCTGGTGAGATTGTCCGCGAGGGCATCGTCCAGGGCTTCGGAATCCTCAAGGGTCAACTTGTTGTCGTCGCCGCTGGTTTCGATGCCAAGGTCGGCCAGATGGTTGAGCACACCCGTGAGGCCGGGAAGCGTGGAATACGTGAGGCTGCGCAGCCGGGTGGCAATTTCATCGGCATCACTCTCGTTGGCCAGAGTGCCGGCGGTCACGACGCCCTTTGCATCCGTTGAACTCGCGGTGTTCGTCTCGATGATACTCTGGACGCGGTTGTAGGAGTCGATGAAGCTGGTGATGGCTGCCTTGATCTTGGTCGTGTCGTTCGCCACGCTGACTGCGACGGCTCCTTCCTTGAGAGCGGTGACCGAAAGGCCGGAAAGACCGGAGCTGGATTCGCTGATCGTGTTGGAGCTGCTGACGAGCTGGTCGCCGCCATTGACGGTGTAGAGCAGGTTCTTGCCCCGCTCCAATGTTCCGTTGCTCAGGCCCGTGGCCGCGAGGAAATTGCCCGTCACATCTTCCAGCGCGAACCCCATATCGCCCGTCACCTTGCTGGAGAGCAAGAACCGGTCGTTTAAGGAGTCGTAGTTGGCGTTTACACCGGCCGCGGAGTTATTGATACGGTCCAAAACACTCTGCACCGTGTCTGTGGAGGCATTGAACGTGATGGAGACGCCGTTGATCTTGAACTCTCCGGCACCGCTGCCGCCATCGGAAACCGCCGTGGCCAGGTTGGACGAGGCGAGCGCGGTAGTCGTGCGCACTCCGCCCAGTGTCCCGGCGCTCGTTACCGAGGCCGTGCCGTTGTTATACAGGCGGGCGACCTGGAGGAAATTGCTGGTGTCCGTGGCGCTGCCCAGCACAACCGATCCGCTGGTGCTGGTCAACGTGAATTTGTCGGTACTGGCGTTGTAGGCGGCCGACACGGTGTTGCCGGTCGCCGTCGCGATCTTGTCGAAAACCTCCTGGAGCGTGTCCGTCGTGGCGACCGTAACCCGCTTTCCATTCACGGTAAACGTGCCGGCGGTAACCGCCGTGCTGAAGCCCGCGTCGGCGACCTTGATGCCGGAAACGTCGTTGGTCGCACTGATCGGACTGCCGACGTTTGCGGCGCCAAGCGTGCGTGCGGCGGTGGCAAGCTGGGTGATGTTGAAATTGTATGTTCCCACCGCAGCACCGGTCGTCACGGTGGCCTTGGCATAGGCGGAATCCGAGGCGGAAACCGTGCGGCTGTCATAGAGGTCCGCGTCCTGGAGCGCTTCCACGCGGGACTGGAACGAAGTGAGTTCCGTCTTGATGCTGGTGTACGCGTTGTTGCGCTCCTCGATGTCCAGTTGCTCCCGTCGCAGGTTGTACTGCGGGGCACGCTCGACTTCGACGAGTTGATCCACCACCGACTTCCAGTCGAAACCGGAAGCCAGTCCTGACAGCGACAGATCTACAGATGCCATAAACTCATTCTTTCGTTCGCTAGCCGATCAGGGCGCTGACTGTCACCACGCGCGCGGCCACTCCGCGCCGCGACACCACTTCGGGCAGAAACCGGACGGCGCTAGCGCACCGTCCGGCCTGTTACTCGTTCGTCCGTTCCAACGGCTACCCTTACGAGAGCAGTCGGAGGGCGGATTGCGGAGTGGCGTTTGCCTGCGCCAACATCGCTGTGCCTGCCTGGACAAGGATGTTGTATCGGGCAAAACTCGTGCTCTCCTCCGCGACATCCACATCTTTGATGCGGCTGTTCGCGGCGGCGAGGTTGTCTTTCAGCACACCGAGCTGTTCGCTATACATCGAGAGGCGCGAGATATTCGCACCTACCGTGGCGCGGTCGGTCGCGAGGGTTGCGATGGCCGTCTTGACGTTGTCGAGGGCGCTCGCTGCGTCCGAAGCCGTGGCGATGGAGTCGCCAGTGGCGGCGGTGTAGGAGGTCGCCGTCAGATCAACGCCCGTCATACTGAACGTCTTCGCGTCGCTGTCCGTGGTGACGCTCTGCGCGTCGCCGCTGAACAGGCTCACGCCGTTGAAGTCCTTCGTCGCGAGGTCATTGATGTACGACCCCAACGTCTGGAACTCCTTGTTATACAGGGCCCGGTCCTCATCCGTCTTGGTAACGTCCTGTGCCAAAACGGCGAGTTCGCTCATCCGGTCCAACGCCTTCGCGGTCTTCTTCAGGAACCCGTCCTGCGTCTGATTGAACGAAATGGCGTTGCTGATGTTGTTCGAGGCCGCCCCGATACGGTTTATCTGCGCATCGAAGCGCATGGAAACCGCCATCCCCGCGCCATCGTCTTCGGGCGAAATGATCTTCGAACCGGAGGACAGACGTGCGAGCGACTTGCTCAATGCGGAGCTGGATTCGGACAACAGACGAGCGCTGCTTTGTGCTGATATGTTTGTGTTGATGACCATACTACTGACTCCTTCCATGAGTCACCCCTTGCGGGGATTTTTGTTACGCGACATCCCTGCCGCGAGGCGAGCCTTTAAAGAGGCGCCCACCTATTTTTCCCGCTGGCTGTTTCTGGCCGCCAGCCGCCGACTTTCCACAGCTCTTTATCGGTGGTTCCCACCGGGACTTGAGCGGGGAAATCTGCAAAAAGTCCGCTGTTACGCAGCTAATCGAAGCGTCCTCAATCCAGACCAGCAATCCCTTGGCCAGGGCGGGCCCGGGAGTGATCGGAGTCGCGAGAGCGCACAGCGGACCCTGCGGTAGGTGGGCCAAACGTCGCGTCGGGCGTGGCCGGCGACCGGGACGAACCGGTCGGCAAACGGCCAAGGCCCGACGAAAGCTTGGGCTAAGGGTCAGGGCTGTGATGTGGGGAACGTAGTTCACGGGCGCTCGCGGGGGTGAGGAGGTTCTATCTCGCTGAATTTTGCGGTGATTGCAGTGTCGGTTTGAGTGTATTTCCGGGTTACGGAATCCGGCTTCGGGGAGAACCCGGACGACCGTGGGTCGTCCGGGCTTGCCCACCTGCCGCGACTAAAGCTACGAGAGGAGTCGCAGGACGGCCTGCGGCTGCGCGTTGGCTTGCGCCAACATCGCCGTGCCGGCCTGGACGAGGATGTTGTACCGGGCGTAGGAGGTGCTTTCCTCGGCCACGTCCACATCCTTGATGCGGCTGTTCGCCGCCGTGATGTTGTCCTTCAAGACGCCGAGTTGATCCGCGGTGGAGGTCAGGCGTGTGACATTCGCGCCGATGATGGCGCGATCCGTGGAGAGTTGGGCGATGGCTGTCTTGACGACATCCAGTGCGGAGTCCGCGCCCGAGAGGGTGGACACGTTGGCACTTAGGGCGTCGGTGTAGGAGGTGGCTCCCAAGAGGTCCACGCCGGTCATGCCGAATTTGTTGCCATCGCTGTCAATGGTGACGTCCTTGGACGAGCCGTCGAAGAGGCTGATGCCGTTGTAGTCCTTCGTGCCCAGGTCCGAAATATAATTGGCTAGGGTGGAGAACTCGGCGTTATACAGACCCCGATCGGCGTCGGTCTTGGTGATGTCTTGCGAGAGGATGGCCAATTCGCTCATACGGTCGAGCGCCTTGGAGACTTTCTTGAGAAAGCCGTCCTGGGTCTGGCTGAATGAGATGGCGTTGGCGATGTTACTGCGCGTGGCGTTGATCCGGCTGATTTGGGCGTCAAACCGGGTCGAAACAGCCTGGCCGGCCACGTCGTCTTCCGGTGAAACAATCTTCGATCCGGAGGAGAGGCGGGCGAGGCTCTTGCTGAGCAGTTGCGAGGATTCCGTGAGCAGGCGGGCGGCGCTCTGGGCGGGCATGTTTGTGTCCGAGCGGCATCATCCGCACCTATCCATTCCGCATGGGGATC
>CAZWJC010000242.1:0-10841 GCA_964634255.1 uncultured Verrucomicrobiota bacterium
CACGTGGATTAGTTACTGCCCACGGGCTACACGAAGGAAGAGATGAAGATGGAAAACGAGGGGCGGAAGATCATGCATCACCCGACCTTCAAGGCCAGCGTCACGTGCGTGCGCGTGCCGGTGTATCGCTCGCACTCCATCGCCGTGAGCGCGGAGTTCGAGAAGCCGGTCGGCGTGGAAGCCGCGCGGGCCGTGCTTGGCAAAGCACCGGGCCTTGATCTTGTGGACGAGCCGGAGCAGAAGAAGTATCCGATGCCGCTGTTCACGTCCGAGAAATACAACTGCGAAGTCGGCCGCATCCGCAAGGACTGTGCGCTGGAAAACGGGCTGTGCTTCTGGGTCAGCGGCGATCAGCTCCTCAAAGGCGCGGCACTCAACGCCGTGCAGATTGCGGAGGAACTGCTCAAGGCTTAACTGTTTGCATCCTCAAGTTGGTGTCCTCAGGGCAATGCTTCGGCATTGCCCTGTGTTGTCTTTGTGTGCCGTGGAATAGAGCTGTATATACCGACAATCGTTGATTGTTGCTTCAAGGTGTTTTCAGCCGGAAAAAAGTGTTGCTCTTCACTGCAGACACGGTGGTTTCCCGGCAGAGGTTCTTCAGGTTCATTGCCGGCGTGTTCGTTACCGCGACCCAGCCGACTGCATCCAATTTGGAGTTCTGTTCCAATGCGCAGGCGGTTGATGGAACGACCCAAGAAACGCTGATTCGGTTGTCGGGTAAGCGTGCGAGAATCAGGGACGGCAACGAGGGACTTGAAGTGGGTCGCCATTTCCAGACTTCACCGGAGTAGTTGCTGCCCGAAACAGCGACCAACTGATTCCCGTCTGCCGAGGATGCGACCGTTCGCCATGGACGGTTGGGGGCACTGCTCATCAAAGTCCACACGGCACCCGAATTCGTTGAAGCGTAAATCTCCCCGCTTTGTGCGGCCGCAAACAGAGTCTCTCCGTCAGCGGATGAAGCCACAGAATACCAAGTCCGCAGGGGAAGTTCGCTCTCCGTCCAGAGATTTCCCGAGTTCGCCGAGGTGTGGATACTGCCGCCGCCGCTGGTGATGGCGACGATCTTGCGTCCGTCCGCCGACATGGCAACCGATCTTCCGGGAGTCCATCCACTGCCGGTTGGGGTGGTGGATTGAGCCCATGTCGCCCCCGAATTGGTGGAAACGAAAACGAGCCCTCTGGCTGAAGCTGCCAGTGTGTTCCCGCCGGCGGAAGACGCAACCGCTGTCCAGTAGTAATTAGAGGGGCCGGTGTCAGTCCAGGTCTCTCCTGCGTTGGTTGAAATGTGAATCCGCTTATCCCCGGCATCGGAACCTGCCGCAATCAGCCTGACGCCGTCGGCCGAGGAGGCTACGGAAGCCCAGTAATTCTTCGGCGCACTGGTTAGCGCCCAAGAGACTCCAGAATTGGTGGAGCGGTATATGTGGCCACCCTTCCACGCCACCGCGACCAAGTGGCAACCATCTGCCGATGAGGCGACACATTCCCACCACTCTGCAACCGGCACACTGTTGGACACCCAAGTCGCTGCGTAATTGGTTGAAGTATAAATGCGCTGGCCCGTCGTCGCCACCAGCTTTGCGCCGTCCGCTGAAGAAGCAAGCGACTGCCAAGAGTTGGTCGGAGCACTGGTCTGCGTCCAATCTTGTGCAGAAACCGGGGCAAGCACGGGGACAGAGCAGCAACCGGCGGCTAGAGCGAATACTCGCAGCAGACGGATGGCGTTCATGGCGCAGCACTTTTACCATAGCTGCGCACCGACGAGAAGTGAGCGTTTCACCGCACACCATTTGCTATCGCCAAGCACATACGCATCACTTCGCTTCCTTCGAGAAGGTGGTTGCCATCCGGACGTTCGCCTCCGACACGACGTCTGAAAGGATTGTCAGGGTTGTTTCAAGACGGCAAAGTCGCCGCGCTCTAAGCCGTGCAGATTGCGGAAGAATTGCTGAAATAACTTCACTGCAGCCGCGTTTGTAGGAACGTGGCCGGTTGATCGAAAAAGGAAAAATGGCCGCGCTCTCACGAGCGCGGCTACGCTTTTATCAGGACAGCCGCGGCAAAACATCCCGATCCGGCAACGAGGTGCGATAGCCGGCTTCACGCAGGGCGGTCACGATGCGGCTGAGGTGATCCACCCCGCGGGTGCGCATGGTGAAATCCACCATCGCCGTTTGCAGGGGTTCGGCGCTGAACGCGCGCTGGTGGTGCACCTCCATGATGTTGCCGCCATTGCTGCCGATCAGGCCGGTGACGCGGGCCAGTTCCCCCGGCACGTCACGCGTCTGCACGCGCAGGCGCACCAACTGGGCGTCGCGGGCCAATCCGCGCTGGATGATGGACGAGAGCACCATCAGATCAATGTTGCCGCCGCAAAGGACGAGTCCCACCTTCTTGTGGCGGAAACGGTGCCGGGATTTCAGCAGCGCGGCCAGGCCGCAGGCTCCCGCGCCTTCCACAACAGTTTTCTCGATTTGCAGCAGCATCAGCACGGCGTCTTCGATCTCGCCCTCGCCCGCCAAAACAATGTCGCTGACCAGGCGTTTGACCACGCGCCGGCTGCGGCGGCCAGGGTGTTTCACGGCAATCCCTTCCGCGACGGTGAACCGATCGCAGTGGACGGGCTTCCCCGCGATCAGTTGGGCCATCGCCGGAAAGCGTTCGGACTGCACGCCGAACACTTCGATGTCGGGTTTGATGCCTTTGGCGGCCACCGCCATGCCGGCAATCAAGCCGCCACCACCGATGGGCACAAGCAATGCCTCCAAGCCGGGTTGCTGGGCCAGCATCTCCAGCGCAATCGTGCCCTGGCCGGCCATCACCAGGTCGTCGTCGTAAGGATGCACCAGCGTGAGCTTGCGGCGTTTTGCCAATTGGTGGGTGAAGACGCTCGTTTCGTCGAACGTGTCGCCTTCGAGGATCACCTCCGCGCCGTGGGCGCGGGTGTGCTCGACTTTCACGTTCGGCGTGTGGCGCGGCATGACGATGACCGCTGGGATGTCCAGTCGCCGCGCGTGGTACGCCACGCCTTGCGCGTGGTTGCCAGCGGACATGGCGATGACGCCGCGTCGGCATTCGGCCGGGGTGAGAGACAGCAGCTTGTTGAGCGCACCGCGTTCCTTGAAGGCCGCGGTGAACTGCAGGTTCTCGAACTTCAAGAACACTTCCGCGCCGGTGATCTTGGATAGCGTGCGCGAGTAGGTACAGGGCGTCAGGAGGAGATTGCCTCGCAAGCGCTCCGCCGCGTCCCGAACGTGTTTCAACGTAAGACTCATGTCCCGCGGAGGCTACCGGGACCGGACGCGGAAAGCAGGGGATTTCGTGCGCGGGCCGGCGGCTGCCTAGGGCTTGCCCGCTTCCTTCGTGAAGGCGTTCACCATCCGGATGTTCGCCTCCTTGGCGGCGTCCATGATTTTCACGATCTGGCCAAACGGGGCGTTCTTGTCCGCACTGATGGCAATCTTCAACTGCGGGTTCTTCGCCGCTTCGCCGAGGAACTGCTGCTTCAGGCCGTCCGCTGAAACCGGGCGTGCGTCTGGTCCGAACCGCAGGTTGCCGTCCTTGTCCACGGTCACCACCATGGGTGCGTCTTCCTGCGCGCCGCTCCGGAGCGCCTGCGACGATTCCGGGAGGGCGAGCTTGAGCGCGGGCTGCTGCTTGAAGGTCGTGGTGACCATCAGGAAGATCAGCATGACGATCAGGACGTCAATCAGCGCCACGATGATGACCGCGGGCGTCTGGCGGCGTTTGCGAACGAAGAAGCGCATGGTCAATAAGCGGGGAAACATTGAACACCCAACACCCAACACCCAACACCCAATGAGCTGGCCGGCTTGCCAACGTTCGAGGTTGGAGGTTGGAGGTTGGGGGTTGAGTGTTTTCTCATTCTCTTACTTCTTCTCCTCCCGGTACTGCCGGCGGAGAAACTCGTCGCACAGCGTTTCCATTTCCACGGCGAGCGTTTCGACCTTCTTGGTGAAATAGCTCCAGGCGATCAGGGCCGGGATGGCGATGAGCAGGCCCAGCAACGTTGCCCGCAGGATCAGCGAGATGCCTTGGGCCAGCTTGGCGGCGTCGTTCAAGCCGGCGTGGCCCACGTCCGCAAACACGGTCATCATGCCCACAATGGTTCCAACCAAACCCAGAAGCGGTGCCACGCCCACGGCAACCTCCAAGACCACCAGCCCGCGCTCCAGCTTCACAATTTCGTGGCGGGCGCGGGTTTGCAGGCCATTGGCGTTTTCCTCCTTGGGCCGGTCGAGGTGGTCCGTCGCCAGCAGCAGCAGCCGGCTCAGCGCGGAGGTGTGTTGCTCACAGACGCGCCGGAGCATCGGCACGTCCGCCTTCGAGTAACACGACTCGACCGCGGCTTCGATCTCGGGGGGCACGACCTTGCGCCAGCGCAAGGCCAGACCGCGCTCCACGATGAACGCCAGGCTGACCAGCGAGGTCAGCAACAGCAAAACATACACAATGGATTCCATGTTCAGTTTGTCCCTTCGTCTCGATCGTCAGTTGTAAAAGAAAGTGAATGTGACCGTGCGCGTGTTGCCTTCGATCGCGCGGCGCATCTCGATCGGCCAGGGCGCGTAAGGGGCCGGGTCGAGCACCGCCATCTCGCAAAGCAGGCTTAAGCCGAGATCCACCGATGTCTCCACCGTCTTCATATCCGTAATCCGTCCGTCGCTGTTCAAGGCAAATTGCAGCACCACCTTGCCGCGCTGATAACCATCGTATCGCTTTTGGTCGAGCAGACTGTACCATCGGTCCCGAACGGCATCAATGAAAGCCCGGTCGTACTCGCCCGTCAACGAACCACGGACGTCCAACCCCTCTTGGGCGATGTTGGGGACGCCCCCGTCCTGCCGCATCTTCTGACCGGGCGGGCTCTTTTCCTGCCGGGCCTTCGCGGCGGCAAGCGTGCGCACGCGCGGGCGCTCGGCTCGGCCCGTATCCGGATTCGGATTTAACTCCGGTTTGGCCAGGGTCAAGTCGCCCACGGGCTGCGCCGGCTTTGGCCGGGCTTCCTCCTGCGGGGGCGCCGGTTGAGCGGGGGGGGCGGGCTGCAGACTATCGTAAGGGTTGCGTTTGGCGTCCTCTGTTTTTGCAATCTGCTCTTGCGTGCCAGTGATCTTGGGCAGGCTTGTGACTTTGTCGGCTTGGGGATTCGCTGCCCGGGAACTCCGATCGGAATAGTACTGGGCATCCTTGGGCGGTTCGGCGACGGCTTGCGCGGGGCTGACGTTGACGAACACCAGCGGCGGTTCCTGTTGCTGGGCCATCGCATCTTTCTTCGCGGCGATGGCCTGTTCCAGATTGCGACTGAGTTTCAGCCAGCGCGGCAGCAACAGATCGGGCTGCCAGTTGAGATGGCGCGCCAGCTTGTAGCCGCCGAACAACAGCAGATGCACCGCCACCGAAATCAGAAAGGCCCGAAGCAGCCGCTGCTTATCACGGCGGCTCAGGCGAATCTGCAACGTGCTGGCGGGGGCGTCAGCCATGCCGGAGAGCTTGCCATAGCCGGCAGTGGGGGCAACTGTTTAGCGCCGGACCAACGGCGGACCGCGGACGGTCACTCGTCCGCAGCGCGTGGAGATGGTCGTGGTCCGATTGCATAGATACGCTTGGGGGGGAGACTGCGTTTTGCTGCATCCGGCCCTGTTGCACGCCGGGACGAACTCGCGATCCGGCTCGCGGCGATCACTTTGCTTCATTCACCTGCACGCGCAGCTCTGCGCCGTTGCAGCGAATCTCCGGCACGTACATGGCGTGGCCGACCACCGGCAGCGCGTGGAATTGGCCGGGCACTTCCGCCCGCGCGTCGTAGCGGATTTCCCAAACGCCTTCCGGCAGCTTGTCAATGAAGAGCGCCACCTTGCGGTCGCGCAGTTCCTGATAAACCCAGCGCTGACGGCCGGTGAAATCAGTGGTGTCAGTCGATGCGGGCAGTGGTTTCGGGCGCGGTGCGATGGTTGGGCGTTTGGCCCGGGCAGCCGAAGGCGCATTGCGTGTTGCGGTATCCTTTGCCGCCGCTACTGACGACTGACTGCTGACTGCCGACTGCGAGGACTTTCTTTCAACCGCTCCTGACTTCAGTTCGCGGGCAAACAATGACTCGCCGCTGCGAATCTCCACCGCCTCGAACCCAGCCGGCTTTAGGTCTTCGAACACCAGATACTCGTAGTTGTTTTTCGCTTCTAAGGTGATCAGCGTCTCCACCCGCTCGCCGCTCTTGACCGTTTCGCCGTCCTTCAGCGGCTCTTTGTCATAGACGTAGCCCTTGAGGAGGGTGGGGCGACCTACCAGCTTGAAATACTCGCGCTTCACGAAAATCTCGTTCCCCGCGGGGGTGACTGGCTCTTCGAGGCTGAAGAACTTCGCCTCGGCGGCAAAGTAAATCGGCGTGTCACCGTGCTTGCGAACGATGCGAATCTCATTCACGTCCTTCACCAGCTTGGGATCAATCGTGAACCGGCTGGGCGCGTTGAAAACGGCTGCGCCGCTGACCTTCTTCCTGGCGATGGATTTGCCGTTCACGATCAACTCGTATTCCAGTTCCGGCTTCAGCTCGCCACTGACGCGGAGGTAATCGTTCATCGCCAGCACCACGATGGCGGTGTCGCGGGTGTTGCTCCACTGTGCGCCGCGGCGGTTCTTGATGAGCCAGTTCGTGACGGGCTCGACGAGCTTGTTCTTCGGGTCAATCGCCAGCAGCGCGCGCAACGCAAACGCCGTCGCCTCCACGCCGCCGTCGGACCAGCGCCAGTAGACGCCGTCCTCGCCCCAATGCGCCGTTCCCATCACACCGGCATTCTCCGGTTTGCCGCTGATGAGCACCGAACTGTCCGGCCGCTCGTCGCGCTTCACGCCGTTCTCCAAGTTTTCGATCAGCGTCTTGGCCTCGGTCGCCTTGCCGAAGTAGTGCGCGCTCAGGGCGAGTAGGGCGCGGGTGTAGGCGTTGAGCGAATCGCGCTTTGCCCAGAGGTTGTCGAACGCCTTGGCCTGGAATTTCGACGGCGCAAGCCCGACGCCCTTGACGACTTTCGAGTGGTGGGCCGCCAGCGCGTGCAACATGAACGCCTGCATGTCCGGATTCTCTTCTTCTTCGACGAGCGTTTTGTCCAAGAAGCCCACGCCGCGATCCAGCGCGTCCTGTTTGAGTTGCACGCCGGCTTCCTTGGCGAGCGCCAAGCCCCAAACCACGTAAACCGTCATCCAGTGATCGCTGCTGCCTTCCTTCCACCAACCCCAGCCGCCGTCGGCGTGCTGAAAGTCGTAGAGGCGCTCCAAGCCGGCCTTTGTCATGGCGTCGAGCTCCGTCAACGAGAGTGCTTCCGGCATCTTGCCGGAAGGACTGTTAATTTGACCTGCCGGCGGGACGCCGGCAGCACGTTTCTCGATGCCGCCGAAGACGCGGCCCATCACGTCCTCGGGATCGAGGCCAAGGTCGCGCAGGGTCTTGGCGGTGATGACGGCGGGCAGGAAGCGGCTCATCGTCTGTTCCGTGCAGCCGTACGGGTAATCAATCAGGTAAGGCAACGCGTCGAGCATCGTCACCGCCAGGCTCGGCGTGACTTGCACGGTGAGCGACGTGGAATCCGCCTTGCGCTCCTTGGGCAAATCCAGCTTCAGCGTGATGTCGTTGCCGCGCACCTTGCCGGACTTGGCGATGAACTTCTCGATGCCGTGCTCGTAGGCGAGGTAGGTCTTCTCCATGGCGTCAACAAGTTTTGGGGCGGGGATTGAGGAAACTGCAGTAGCCTTTAACCTGATGCTTCCCGGCTTTATTACCTTAAGTCGCCAATCGACTCGCCTTTCTCCGTTTCCTGGGATCGTGACTGCCTGTAACTCGGGCGGCATGCTTGTTAGTGGAGGACTCTCCTGCACCAACTGATAGAGAGCATTCATATCCGTGTTCAAATGC
Organism: uncultured Verrucomicrobiota bacterium; assembly: GCA_964634255.1. GTDB lineage: Bacteria > Verrucomicrobiota > Verrucomicrobiia > Limisphaerales > MWDV01 > MWDV01. The sequence goes on from CAZWJC010000242.1 coordinate 7,928, forward strand.
ACCCCAACTGGCAGCTCGTGCTCCGTGTTGTTGTTTACCACCGCCGAAATCGTGACCGTGTCGCCGACGACGAAGAACCGCGGCGCTTGCAGGCGGACGATGAGCGGTTGTTTCGTGCGCGTGGTCGCGCTGGCGATGCCGAACTGGTTTGCCTGCGAAACCGCGCGGGCGGTGGCCTTCCAGCCGGTGAGCGAGTCGGGATACTTCACCTTCACGGTGGCTTGGCCATCCTTATCCGTAACCACGTCTGGCTGCCAGAAGACGGTGGAACGGAAATCCGTGCGGACTTGGACAGCGGGTTCTACTCCCCCGGGCGGCTGCATGGGCATCTCGGCAGCCATCTTGGCTTTGTCGGACTTGAACTCCGCACCGAGCATCATCGGCGCGGGCGCCGATGTGGGAACCGCTTCGTTGATCGCCCCGCGAGCCATGAACGCACCCGCCGAACGCGCCCGCATAGGAGCAGCACCGCCAAGTCCATAGGCCCTCGCAGAACTCGAGTCCGCCAGGGCGTCTGCAAAGTACAGATCGCCGTCCTTTTTATCGGAACGATCCAGCTCTCCGTTGCGAATCTGGCTTAAGCGCCGTTCCTTCTCCTGCTCGTCAATTAACTCGTCCTTGTCGCCCACGACGAGCTTCGCGTAACCCTTCTGGTTCATCGTGGCCTGCGTCTGGACGTGCTGGCCGCGCTTTTCACCGTAATAAAACTGCCGCGGGTCGCCGGCGTAATCGCTCTGGATGTAGAACACCGATTCGTCCACCAGCCCCAGCGAAACCTCGGCGGACACCGGTTTGCCTTCGTCGTTCTTCGTGGTGACGGTCAGCGAAGCTTCGTCGCGCGGCTGGTATTGCGGCTTGTCGGGCTTCACCTCCACGGTGAGGAAGTTCTTCGTCGGCGGGACGATGACTTGCTTGGTGTCGGTGAAGATCTGGCGATCGCTCACGAGCGTCGCGCCGAGGAAGACGTTCGGCACGTACTTCTCGTCCACGAACAGGTCGAGCAACTTCACCGGCCCGTCCAGGTGAACAAGCCGATGATGGTAAAGGTCCTCGCCCTCTACCGTGAACAGGACGTAGCGGTCAGGCGAATTGGCGACGAGCATTACCGGCGCTTCGCTGCCCACGCGGAACGTGTCCTTGTCCGCGATGATCTCCACGCCGCCGTGGCGGTAGCCGAGTTCCGTCGTGGCGTTGCTGGCGACCCAGACGGTCGTCTCGGCGCGGATGGGCTGCGGAGGACGCTTCGGAACGGCGTCCTCGCTCAGCCACGCAAACCGGTAATAGCCCTCGCGCTCGGGCGTGAAGGTCAGCGTGGCGTTGCCCTCGGCGTCCGTCTTGAGCGTTTGGGTCAGGATATCGTCGTGCTGGTAGCCGCGGAACTTGAACCGCCAATCCTTCTGATCCGGGCGCTCGGGCGGCGGCGGCCAGATTATGGTTTTCGCCTGGAGCGCCTTGAGTTCGTCGCCTTTGACCTCCGTGCCGTCGGGTTTGATCCAGATTTCCCACCAGTAATCGCGAGTGACGGTGACCTTGCCCTCGATCTGCGCCGGCTGCTCGTTCGCGTCGAGCGCCTTGAAATCCACGCGGACCTTGTCCTGCGGGCGGTAGAGGTTGTGCTCGGCCTGCGGATAGACGTAGTAACGCTGGCGCGTGACGCGGACATTGCCGCTGCCGGTGATCTCGCGGCGCGACGCATCCGTGACCCGCGCTTCAATGCGATACTCGAAATCTTGGCCGGCGTTCGCGGGCGTCTCGAACGTGAGCGTGGCCTTGCCGGTGGCATCAGTCTTGAGCGTCTCGCGCTTCACGATCTGCCCGCCGCCGTAGTGACGACCCCAGTGGCCCAGGCCGTTGTCCATGTCTTCGTAGAACCACGGGAAATCGCGCGTGCGCCGCCATGATTGCCAATACGGACTCTGGTTCACGATGACTTCGACGCTCGCGTTCGCCACCGGCCCGCCGGAGTAGTAATCCGCCTGCACCGAGACCTCGACTTTCTCGCCGACCCGGAACGCCTTTTTTCGGACCACAGGCTGGAAGCCTGTGCCACTACTCTCCTCCGGCGTGCTGACGCTGACTTTGAACTCGGGCAGTTTGTATTCTTCGAGTCTGAAGAGTGTGGCATCGCCGATGGTTTGCCCGTTCGGCCGGCCCTCGTGCCAGAACGTGACGTGGTATTCGCCGAGCGGCATTTGCTCGGTGAGGTCAAGCGTGCCCCACGCGCTGCCGAAGGTGTTGAGCTTCGCCTTGTCCGCTTTCACCTTCGCGCCGCGCGGGTCGGTGATCTCGAACTCGACCGCCTCGTTCGCTGGCGTGGAATACACCGAGCCGTTATAGCGGCGGGCGATGAACTTCCAGTTCACCGTTTCCTTCGGGCGATAGGCGGGCCGGCCGGTGAAAGCGTAGATGCGCCAGGACTCGCGCTCGCCGTGATGCCAGTAGCTGTTGCCGGGGCTGAAGGCTTGGCGGTCCTCCCTGATGGCGCTGGCGAAGAGCTCTAGGCCGCGATCCGGTCGGTTCGATAAATCAAACACGGCGATGCCATCCTTGTCCGTCTCCTTCGACTGCTCGCGCGTCTGCCAGCGATTGCCATCGTGCCAGCGTTCCCAGAGTTTCACCTTCGCGTTGGCGAGCGGTGCGCTGTGGAGCGCGTTGCAGAAATAGACCAGCGCCTGTTTTCTGGACGTTTTCAGGACGAGCGCTGCATCGGTCACCAGGACCAACTCGCGCACTTCCTTACCGGCGGCCTTGGCTTCGAGGACGTAAGCGCCGGCCTTGAGCTTTGATTCCAAGTGGAGCGTTGCGTTGCCGGGCCTGTAGTCTGGAGCGCGGCTGTCTTCAGCCGCTGCGGGTTCGGCGGTTCGAGTTGCTGCGGCTGAGACAGCCGCGCTCCGGCCTGGAACAAACATCCACT
>CAZWJC010000243.1:0-10811 GCA_964634255.1 uncultured Verrucomicrobiota bacterium
GATTGTGTCTCGGATTGGCACCAAGGCAAGCCACGGTTCGGTCAAGTGATATGCCTGTCTCTTCCATTGGTTGATCTCTGGCTACGCATGCCACAATAGGTTGTTGGCGGGAAAGTCAAAGAAGAAAGTGGGTGCCGTTTTTGGGGTTTGAGAGTTTTGGGGTTCTGGGAGAGAGTGGGGGCGGGGTGGAGAATTTCAGATTTAAGATTTGAGAGGGGGGGAATCGTGGACAACGTGGACAACGTGGACAACGTGGACAACGTGGACAAGGTGGACAAGGTGGACGCACGCGGACGAACAGGGACGGGCAAGGACCGCAAGGGCGACCGGGACCAGAGGGACGAATGGGGCGAATCCTGGTCGTGGAGCAGTAGTCGTTTGGCGGTGGTAGGCCATGGCTGCAGGAGCTCGCGTTGCTACGATGCATGAGACATGCACCAATCTTCACCTAATCGCAGCGTTTCTCTCGCCAATGATTGAGGACCCATAGAATGGTTCATACTTCATCTTGACAACCGTTTGTTTTTTTGGGGAAGTCATCCCATGCTGCGCAAGCTCAGAGATCAATTGACGGCTTACCTGTGGAGCAGCCTGATATGGCACGGCGCAGCCCCGGAAGACCGCCCGGGATGGGTGCGTGTGGATCGGTTGCTGGGCGGGCACGGCATTGGGGAAGACACCGCCGCGGGACGCGCGCGATTTGAACAACGGCTGGAAAGGAGCCGCCTGGCAGAGGCGGGAGGCGATCTTGCCGATGAAGTGGATGGCGGGGCGAGCGCATTTGGGAACGTCCAAGGGGGCCAATGGGAATCCGCACCGATGGATGAAAAACAACGCCGTGAGCACGGCGGGTGTCCAGTCAATCGCGACAGAACTCGAAGGACACGACGCATGAGAAATGCACCACTCCATGGGCTGACCGCTGTACCGAAGATTCGAGCTATGCGTGAGAGACACGGCGGCATCGCGGGCGGCCGGGCAAGGGTTCCGATCCTGGCGTTATGGGTGGCAGCACTTACCGGCGGCTTGGTTTCACCATCTCGTGGGGCCTTGATTTGGCTCTCCCATTTCGATGTTCATGATGGACCCAGAAGGGCGTGAGCCGGCAATCGTCACCGCCCCCGTGCCGGCGCTGGAGCCCTACGCCGCCACCGAGGTTTCCCTCGCCATCGCTCCGGAGCTCGCATCCGCGGGAAAATCGCTCGAGGTAGAAACCACGGTTGGCCCTGCCGATGCCGCTTCCTCGATCAAGTCCAAGCTGTAAACGCCGCCTCACATGCTCGAATTCACCCACAGAACACAACAAGTCATCCATGTCGTCAGCGCGTTGATTATCAGCCTCACCATTGGCGCACGGGCGGAGGATTTACGCCAAAACCTGAGCACCGACCGCGAAAGGAAGTTACAGCGGGGGGATGCCCCCTCGGCGGCTGCCGAGGCGTTCGATCTCAACCGTGTTCGGCTGCTAGAAGGACCTTTCAAGAGAATTCAGGAACTTCACCGCAGCGGACTTGTCGGGCAGCTTGAGCCGGACAAGTTGCTTTTTCGGTTTCGCAAGAACGCCAGCCTCCCGCAACCCGCGGGCGTCAAGGGCGGCTACGGCGGTTGGGGCGACGGCTTCATCGCTGGGCACTACGGCGGCCATTATCTCTCGGCCGCGGCTCGCATGTATGCCGCCACCGGCGACACGTCATTCCGCGATAGAGCCAACGCCATGGTCAAAGTGTTGGCTGAGTGCCAGGAGAAGCTGGGCGGCGGATATCTTTCGGCTTTTCCCGCCACCAAGTTTGACCGGCTTGAAGCCAGCCCGCGCGCCGCCTCGGTCGAGTACTACACCATTCACAAGATCATGGCCGGCCTGGTGGATGTGGCCCGGTATTGCGAGAATCCGCAGGCATTCCAAGTCGCGGCCAGGATGTCCGACTATTTCGCGGCGCGCATGGCGAGGCTGAAGCCCGACCAGATCGAAGCCATGTTGCGGACTGATTACACCGGGAATCCGGTCAACGAGTTTGGTGGCATGGCGGAGGCGCTCGCCGATCTTTACCGGCTTGCGCGCAACCAAGGCGATGCCAAAGCCGACCGTCATCTGAAGCTGGCAGCGGTGTTCAACCGTGACTGGCTGATTGATCCATTGCTTCAAGGGCAGGACCCATTAAGCGGTCTGCATGGAAACACCCATATCGCGCAAGCTTGCGGCTTTTCCCGGTATGCGCTGGCGGCCAGCGATGACCGAAGCGGGCAAGCCGCCGAGGCATTCTGGAAGCTGATGGTCCAGAAACACTCGTTTGTTAATGGCGGCAACACATTCCATGAAAAGCTGCGCGCACCCGGGATCGAGGTGACAGGAACGGGGAATTCGGCCCTGAGTCCGTTAACGGCAGAATCCTGCAACACCCACAACATGCTCAAGCTTACGCGTTCGCTCTTCGAGCGCGCGCCGGCCGCGGTCTATGCCGACTACTACGAGCAAGCCCTCTACAACCACATCCTCGCCTCGATTGCGCCTGATCACGGCAAGGTCATGTATTACATGCCGCTGCGGCCCGGCGATTTTCGAGTCCACATCGACTCGCCGTATTGCTGTCTGGGCACGGGCATTGAAAACGCCGCGCGCTTTGGCGAAGCCATCTATTTCCACCGTGGCAATAGCCTCTGGGTAAACCTCTATATCCCTTCGATGCTCGACTGGAATGAACAAGGCATGAAGATCCGCCTCGATACCCATTACCCAGAGACGCGCAACATTCGGCTGACCCTGGAAATGAGCCAGCCCGTGGAAGCCACCTTCAATGTCCGCATACCCGCATGGTTGGAAGGTTTGGCGACAGCCAAAGTGAACGGAGTCAATGTGCCGGTGCCGGCACGTTCCGGCACCTTCCTGCCCATCACCCGCGAATGGAACAATGGCGACACCGTCGATCTGGGACTGCCGTTGACACTTCGTGTCCGGCCAAGCACGGACGATCCAACCACGCTGTCGTTCTTTTACGGCCCAGTCCTGTTGGCGGGAAAACTCGGACGCGCGGGCATGCCGACCTCGGATATGGGAGACAACATGGCCCATAGCGGCGCACCAGCCTGGCCGGTGCCAGCCTTTGAGAGCGAGACACCCAACAAACCAGCGCTGGACATCAAACCGGATGCGAACGAGACCATGAGCTTCACGGCCCGGATGGTTCATCCCGTAGACCTGCAACCTGTTTCTGTTACCCTCGCACCATTCTACCGGGTGCATCATGAGCGTTATGCAGTGTATTGGAGAGTGCTCACGCGGTCGCAATTGAAGGACCGCTCCACGCAACTCGCTCAGGCGCGCGCTCCAAAGCCGACCTCTTTCATCGGAGATGCGGAGGCAGAAGCGGACCGAGGCCTGCAGAGCGAAAGGAGTTCGACCGGGACGCATCAGGGCCGGCGTTGGCGCGACGCGAATAACGGGGGATGGTTTTCCTATCGTCTGCCGGTGAATGCGACCAACGACGTGAATCTTGTTTGCACCTACTGGGGCGGTGAAACCGGCAACCGTGTGTTTGACGTCCTAGTCGAGGGCACCCGCATCGCCACGCAAACTCTCGAAAGAAACCAACCGGGTGAATTCATCAAGATTTCCTATCGAATCCCGAAGGAACTGATCGTTGGAAAGCAGTACGCCACCATCCGTTTCCAGGCGCACCGCGGAGCGCAGGCGGGCGGAGTCTTCGACCTCGGCTTGGAACCGTTGACCAAATGAAGCAGATCCCCATGAAACCCTATTTGTGCATGCTCGCTCTAGTTGCAGTGGTGGCCGTAGCCGCAAATCCCATTGCTTCTGCGGTCACCGTCAACGATCTGCGTTGCGAATACCGGCATGGCCCATTGGGCATTGACGCCGCCAAGCCGCGGCTGAGCTGGATTTTGGATTCGGGTCGGCAGACGGCGTATCAGATCGTCGTGGACGGACTCTGGGATTCCGGCAAGGTCATGTCAGATCAATCGGTCAATGTTGAGTATGCGGGCAAGCCATTGAAATCCCGGACGCGCTGCGAATGGAAGGTGCGGGTGTGGGACGCGGACGGAAAGGAATCGGCCTGGAGCGGGCCGGCGTTCTGGACCATGGGCATTCTTCAACCCGAAGACTGGACGGCACAATGGATCAGCACGGAAGTCGGTTCGCCGGCTCCAGCGCCCGGCGACAAGCTCACACTCATCAAGGCCACGTACGTCGCACTCGATGGCACGGCTTCAGCAGACGTCACAGCGCACGTAGAGAAGTTGGTCAAGGATGGCCGGTTGAAGCTACAGGTGAACCCCAAGTTGCTCGGCGGAGATCCCGCGCTGAATCACGTCAAGGAGCTGCGCGTCATTTACGAGAGCAACGGGGAGCGGCGTGAAGCGGCGGCGGAGGACTTTCATGAGCTCAGTCTCCCCGAGCCGCACGGATCACTGCCCGATCCGCGGGATGAACCCTATGTGCGGCGCAGCTTCACCCTGGAGGAGTTGCCGGAGTCGGCGCTGGCCACCGTGAATGTCATGGGGTTCTACGAGCTTTACGTCAATGGCCAGAAAGTGGGCGACGAGATCATGAGTCCGGCGCTGTCCAACTATCACAAGCGCTCGGTCTATCTGAGCTACGATCTGAGACCCTATTTGCGGAAAGGCCGGAACTGCATCGGCCTTTGGCTCAGTCGCGGCTGGTATTGGAAGGTCCTGGATGGCCGGCGCAATCCGGCCGTGAACCACGACACGGCCATCGCCCGGCTCGAGCTCGACATGACCGTGAAGGGCAAGCCAGTCCGGGTTGGCACCGATGCGGCCTGGCGCTGCAAGTCCAGCGGGCGCCAAATCACCGGGCCGTGGAGTTGGAACGAGATGGGCGGCGAACTGGTGGACACACGCCGTGCGGATCTGAAGTGGGCCGATCCGGATCAGGACGAACGCGACTGGTTTCCTGTTGCGGTCGTGCCGGCGCCTGCCATTCCTGCCGATGCCCAGAAGTGTCCGACGATGCGCGTTCTGAAAACCATCCCGGCGGTGGCGTGCGCCAAACTGGACCCAGGCGCAGGCGGAAAGACGAAATATGAATTGGATTTCGGAACCAATCTGACCGGCTGGCTGAAACTGCGTCTTCGCGGGCTGAGCGCCGGGCAAAGCATCACCATTCAGTACGCGGATAAGAAGAGTCCTTACCAGACCTTTAACCAGGCCGATCGTTTCATCTCGGCTGGCAAAGCGGAGGAAGAGTTCTGTTCCAAATTCAACTATCATGGATTCCGGTATGCCGTCGTGGAGGGGTTGCCCGCCGCACCGGCCTTGACCGATGCTGAGGCACAACTCATCGGCGCCGATTGGGAAACGTGCGGTGAGTTCGGGTGCTCCAGCCCGTTGTTCAACCGGATGCACGAGGTCAATCTTTGGACGATCCGCTGTCTGAGTCAGTGCGGGTTCTTGTCGGATTGTCCGCACCGGGAACGCATGGGCTATGGCGACGGACAGGTGTCCATCGAGAGTTGCATCATGAATTTCCGCATGGCTCCGTTCTACGACAAGTGGTCCACGGACTGGTGCGACGGCGCGGAAGCAAACGGCTATTTGCCCCACACGGCCCCGCAATACAAGTCCGGCGGTGGCGGTCCGGCCTGGGGTGGGTGCGCGCAAGCGCTGACGTGGCGGAACTACCTTTACTACGCCGACCGGCGGATCGTCGAACGCAACTACGACGCCTGCCGCCGTCATATCGAGGCCATTGAGGCGCGGGCCAAGGATGGCGTGGTCCGCGCGTTCGGTGGGCAGTGGGATTTTATCGGCGACTGGGTTCCGCCCGAGCGGGGTATGGACACGGACAAGTGGCCGCCCAAGCCCGCCGCGGAGTTGTTCAACAACTGCTACCGGCTCTATTTGCGCGAGCAACTGGCGGTGATGGCTGACGTCCTTGGACGGAGTGACGAAGCCAAGGCCTGCCGGACCGAACTCGCGCGCTTGCGCCCGCTAATTCATGCCGCGTTCTATGACAAGGAGCGGCAACTCTACGTCCTCGATGAGCAGTCATATCAGTTGATGCCACTTATGACGGGCATCGTTCCTGAAGAACTCCGTCCCGCAATCCTCAAGAAACTGGAGGACGGCATCCAGGTGAATCGAAAAGGCCACTTGGACACGGGAATGCTCGGCACCTATTTCCTGCTGAATTACCTTAGCGAGATTGGTCGCGACGACTTGATCTTCACCATCGTCAACCAAAAGACCTATCCCGGCTGGGGCTACATGCTGGAAAAAGGGGCCACGACTTGGTGGGAACAATGGAACGGCTACTACTCACACATTCACTCCTGCTTCACGTCGTTGGACGGTTGGTTCTATCAGGGACTGGCTGGCATCCGGGCCGATCCAACGGCGCCTGGCTTTAAAAAGATCGTAATCAAACCCGCCATTGTCGGCGAGCTGACATGGGTGAAAGCACACCACGATTCGCCATACGGACGCATCGTCAGCCATTGGAAACGCGAGGGCAGGCAATTGATCATGGACGTCACCATCCCGGCCAATACCACCGCCACGCTTTTCGTGCCGGGTGAAACAGTTCGGCAAGTCGGTCCTGGCCCTCATCAGTTCCGCGCTATGCTCCCGTGAAGAGCAGCATCGAACAAAACTGAGCTTCAACCATGAAACACGACAAAAGAACCTCTCTGATAATGCTGGGCTGGCTCTTGACACTGCCAGTTCAAGCCGCCGTTCTGCCCGCCCAGTTCGATAGTTACAACGTCGTCTGGGATTCGCCGTCGAAGGACTCCCTCGACTCCATGCCGCTGTCGGGGCGGCTGGGCGCAGGCGCGAATGTATGGGTGCAGGACGGCTCGATCTGGCTCTATCTCGCGCATAACGGCGCTTACGACGAGCAAGGGCGTCTGCTCAAGCTCGGGTGCGTCCGCATCAGGCCGGTGGATTCCAAACTCGGCGAAGCGGGCTTCCGCCAGGAACTCGATCTCGCCACCGGCAGCATTCTCATTCAACAAGGCGATTTTAGAGCGTCGCTTTGGTTCGCGGGAGAGACGCTGGTGTTGGAATCCAGCGCAGAGAAACCGCGCGCGCTGGAAGTGGCGTTCGGGAGTTGGCGCGACCAGAAGCGCGACGGCATTCGCTGCGACATGATGGGCGCGAAGGGCAGTTTCTCGCCTGACCACATCAAAGCCGACACGAATGGGGTCGTGTGGTTCCATCGCAACGCGGATTTCCCGGTGGACGTGGTGAAGAAGGCGAAGGGCCAAGGCATTGCGGCGGAAGCGGTGTTGGACGCCACAACCAAGCGCGTGTTTGGCGGCGCCATCGTGGTCGAAGGCGGCCTTACTGAGGCGGTGGAATCCGTCGTGCAATGGCAGTTCTGGGACGGCAAGGCGTGGACCGGTCGCACCGCCGCGCGGGCTGGCCATGTGATCGCCATGCGGCTCGACGCGAGATTGGATGCGGAACCGAAGCAGTGGTCTGCCGAAGCCAAAGCCATGCTGGCTCCCGCCGCCCGCCAAGCCGCGAAGGCCGACGAGTTGAAACGCTGGTCCGAGTTCTGGTCGCGCTCGCATGTTGTCGTCAATGCTTCCGCCAAGCCGGACGACGTCGGCTGGCTGATCGGACGCAACTACCAGTTGTTCCGCTACATGCTCGCCTGCAATCGCGACGGCGAACTGCCGCTACTCTTCAATGGCGGCATTTTCACCACGGACAACAACGGGCGCATCAAAGGCAACAACAATGACGAGTTGCCGACTTTCGAGGGCAAGCCTATCACCCCTGACTTCCGCCGCTGGATGGGCTGCCGTTTCATGTCGCAGAATCAGCGCTGGCTGGGTTGGCCCGCGGTAGCTGGAGGCGACGCCGATTTACTCGCGCCGTCGTTGGCGTTCTACCGTGACCGCGCCGCCACCGCGGCGTCGCGGGCGAAGATCCACGGCGCGGAAGGCGTGGTATATCCGGAGCCGCTCGATGTCTGGGGACTGTGCTGCGTCGGCCCGCGTCCGGACGGCCTCTGCGGCGCGGAGCATCTCACCTACCATTTCTCCATGATGCTGGAGCACGCCTGGATGGCATTGCAGGCGCGTGATGCGCTCGGCATTTCCATTGCAAAGGACCTCCCTTGGATCGAAGGCACAGTTCTTTTCTACGACAGTTTCTATCGCGCCCAGACGAAGAAGCGCACCGGCAAAGAGTTGGGCGACGACGGCAAACTGCGCATCTATCCGGCGTGCGGCCTTGAGTTCGCCGGTGGCGCGACTGATCCCGTTGAAGTCGTCTGCGCTCTGAAGCGCATTACCGCGGGGTTGGTCGCACGGCCCGATCTCGCAGCCCCATCGCGCGAGCGCCTGCAGAAGATACAATCCACCTTGCCTGACCTGCCCACTGGCAAGCGCCAGCGCCGATTGTCACTGCTGCCGGCGAGGAAGTGGGAGCGCGACTACAACAAGTGGGAACCGATCGAGATGTATGCGTACTGGCCGTATCGCCTCGCCGGCATCACCCAGCCCGAAACGCTTCAACTCGCCCGCGACACTTGGGAGACCGTCCCTGCCGACCGGGCCCGCCTGTGCAAACAGGACTACTCGTGGATGGCGAACGTGGTGAACATGGCCGCGCTGGCCTGGCCGGAGGAGGCGAAGAAGCGCGCGATCTACAAGATGGCCAACACCGCCGCGCCGCAAGCCCGCTTCCCCGCGTTCTTCGGCCCGGGCCACGATTGGCTGCCGGACCATAACTGGGGCGGCGCGGGCATGGTGGGCGTGCAAGAGATGCTGCTCGCGCCGGAGCCGGGGCCGCGAGGGAAGCTTCATTTGTTCCCGGCCTGGCCGGCGGAGTGGGACGTGGATTTCAGACTGCACGCGCCCGGCCCAACGATTGTCGAAGCGGTGCTGCGCAGTGGAAAACTCGTTTCCCTCAACGTCACCCCGCAGTCGCGCGCCAAAGACATCGTGAACTGGCTCGGCAAACAGCCGGCCTATCAACCGCCGCCCCCGCCGCCGGTGCCATTGAGCCAGGGCAAGCGGGTTGCGGTTTCCAGCCAGTTCGATCAACCCGGCTACGACGCGCCACGCGCCGTGGATGGCGATCTCAAGACCCGCTGGGCTTCGGACTTCGCCGCTCGCGACGGCTGGCTGGCCGTGGATCTCGGCGAGGAAAAGGAAATCGGCAGCGTCTGGGTTTCTGAAATCGAATGGCCCGAGACACAAGAGTTCACCATCGAAATCAGACAGGGCGAGGCATGGAAGGAAATCGCCCGCGGCACGACGATTGGGGCGGACAGAACCATCGAACTCAAACCCGTCCGCGCCCGCGAGATTCGCCTCAACGTGCTGAAAGCCAAGCGTCCGATCAACATCAACGAGTTTCAGGTCTTCGCGCCCGAAAACCGCTGACTCGACCACAGAGAATGCGCTGGCTTAGCATTGGTCGTGGAAGTGGTCGGCGCAGGGCAGACGCTGAGAGGGGGCGTGTCAGGAACAACGCGAGGTTGGATGCGCCTCTCTTTCGACGGCGCCAAGCTTGTTCTGGTAACCGCCGTGAGGCGGCAGCACGCGCTCCAGGCTGGACGGACAGGACGGAGGGGACTGACCGAAAGAGTCGGTTCTGTCAGTCGTGTGTATCCTTGGTTGGTTCTTCACTGTGCCAGCCAATTCGATGGGAACGCTGATGCTCGAAATCGCCAGGGAACTGGATGCCGGGAAGTCTGGCTCGAGCGAGGAAGCGTTTCGCTCGCTTCAAGCGCGAGTCATGAGCGTGAGGTAGAACCACGCTGTTGGCGACCGCCAGCACGACCGTATTCGACGAACTCATCGGGCCATCGATCGTGGTTGCGGCGTCGCGGGAAATGCGCTAACGCCGGTGTTTTCGGCGTCGTTCGCGCATGTCGTCGCGCCGGGCGGGTTTGCCGCGGCGGCTCCGGACGGGCTCGATGGTCTTGGGGCGGGCTTTGGGCACGAGCACAAGCGGACAGCCTTCGTAGCCGAAGGCCCGCCGCATCTCGCGCTGGAGGTATTTGCGGTAGGTGTCCGAGAAGAACTCGTCCCGGTTGACGAAGATCAGGAAAGTGGGGGGGGCTTTGGCGGTCTGGGTGGCGTAGAAGAACTTGAGGAAATGGCCGGTGGCGCTGACGGGCGACTGCCGTTCCACAGCGTCGCGCAGCACCCGGTTCAAGAGCGAGGTCGGGATTTCCTGGCGAAGCTGGGCGGTAACGTAACGCACCGATTCGAGCAGGCGCTCGAGGTGGAATCCGGAATGGGCGGAGGTGAAAATGACGGGGGCGTAGTCCAGGAAAAAGAGGAGTTCCTGCACCCACTCGCCAAACTCGGAGAGGGTGATCAAGCGCTTGCTGCCGCGCTGGGTGGCGCCGCGGCGGCGGGCCATCTCCTCCTCCTGGGCTTTCCGGACGGAGTCCGCCATGAGGTCCCACTTGTTTACGACGACCACACAGGCCTTCCGCGCCTCGACGATCAAGGCGGCAATTTTCTTGTCCTGCTCCAAGATGCCGGACTCGGCGTCGAGGACCAGGACGACGATGTCGCAGCGCCGGATGGATTCCTCGGCCCGCTTCACGCTGTAGAACTCGACGTCCTCGCGGACCTGGCGCGTTTTGCGGATGCCGGCGGTGTCGATCAGGACATAGGATTGGCGCACGCCATCGGTCTCGACCTCGAAGGGAACATCGACGGAGTCGCGGGTGGTGCCGGGGATGGGGCTGACAATCACGCGGTCGGACTGGGTGAGCGCGTTGATGATGGAGGATTTTCCGACGTTGGGCCGGCCCACAATGGCGAGCTTGAGGGGAGTCTCGGCGGGGGCGGGCGTTTCAGCGG
>CAZWJC010000244.1:0-10665 GCA_964634255.1 uncultured Verrucomicrobiota bacterium
TGTTGGGCGAGTCCTCTTCGGGACGCCAGAACGCCCTGGTGCTTACGAACGCCACGTTCCCCTTGAACTCTGGATGTTCCGCCACGGCAGCCTGCGCCTTCATCAGCGACAGCGCACGCGGGTTTTTCTCCTCCGGTCCAGTCATGCCGGTTTCAGCAATGACGAACGGTAGCGCAGGCGCGCCAAGGTCTTTGCGGATGTCGCGGATGAAGCAGACCATGTTGGTTTCGTATTCGGCGTTGAACTTGTCGTTGATGCGGTCGCTCCAACCTTGATGCCAGCCAAAGCCGGCCAGCACATACTTGCCGTCGCTGCCGGGCACAAGGGCCTTGAGGTTGGCAAGCGCGGCCTTCGCGAGCATCAGCGTCTCGCGATAGTGTTTGCCCAGGATGGCCGGATCCGCAGTTATGGCGGCATCGTCCTTCTGACCGAGCGAATACGGCGGCTTGCCCGCGCTGGGCGGACGGAAATCCACCGCGAGGCTCTTGCCGCCCCAGGCGCATTTGATGAGCAACACCGGTTCGTCGAGCGCATCGCCCATTACCCAGCCGAAGCCGAGTTCGGGCCCGATCATCTCCGGACGCGCGCCGTAACCGATGGTGAGTGGTCCTTTCCGGTCGAGGTAGGAAATCCACACGTCGTCGCGCGTGCGCCACTTCCCGGCGGCGTCCACGAGCGGCGCGAAGCGTTTCGCGGTGGCGGGATCTTTGACCACGAACTCCAGCGAGCCTTTGCCGCTGTTGCGCTTTGGATCGGCGGCAATGAAGCCGTGCCCCTCCATGTTGGATTGTCCGGCGAGAATGAAGACGCGCACCGGCTTCGTCGCCGCGTGCGCGGGGGCGATTGCGGACAGCGCGATGAGAAAGCATGTGGGGATCTGCTTCATGTTGGAGTCAATCTCTGGCTTCTTGGCGAGTGACGATGGGAACGTAGCCGACCTCCAGGCCTGGCGGCGGAGTGACGATCAACGCCGGGTCGAGCGCGGCCAGTTTGCCAAGTGCGGGTGGGGCAAGGTAGTCCTGGTCTTTCTTCCAACTCCGGTGGAGTTTCTCCACGCGCGCTTGCAGGGCCTGTCGCTCCTGGTCCGTCAAGTCGGCGTTGAGCATGGCGGGTTGGTCAGCGAAGCGATACCAATAGTAAGTGACCACGCTGCCGTCGCCCGGGCGCGCCTGAAAGGGGCCGGCTTTGGGGCCGGGCTTCTTCCAGCAACTCGCCGGATCCTCGGGCGTGACATAGGCTTTGGGGCGTCGCTCGGGGCGCTCGAACCGCGCCTTGGTCAAACCCGTTTCCGCCGGGACTTCTTCCGCGAGCACTGGAACCCATTGCGGTTTCGCCCCGCTCTTCACCAAGTGGAAATACTCGGGCAACTTCACCAGCGAGCCATTCTTGGAATCGATCTGCTTGGCGATCTTGAGATCCCAGCGGTAGCCGAAGGTATTCGAGTCCGCCGCCATCGGCGTCGCGAAAGAACTCCACGCCACGGGCGACTTCTCCTCCTTGGCAGTCCCGTCCGGATAGATCCTCCAGGTGGCCCCGCCCTTGCCAGTGAACCGATGCAGCGTCGCTCCTTCGGTGCGAATCGCACCACTGGCCTCGGGGCCGCCATCGAACCACGTTTTCACCGCGTCCCAAAGCGCCTGCCGGTTGTAGGAAGTGATGTGATGCACGAGCCGTGATTCGCCGTTGGTCTCACAGGGAAAGAAAGTCAGCGCGATGCGGGCGTAGGTTTCCCCATTGGCGTCCATGGCTTGAATGCTCGGGACATGCTGGGTCTCCATCTGCAAGGCCCGGTTGGGATCGGAGGGACGGCTATCCAGGAGCATCCCGCTGAAGCGCGGCTCCGCGACCGCACCGGCGGACCAGAAGTAGGGGGTGAAGAACGCCACCGGGCCTTTGAAATTCCGCGTGTTCAGAAAGAGCGTCCAGGATTGATCCCCGGTCGGGATGTCCTTGCCGGCGGTGGTGGTCTTGGCCGGCCTGAGCGGAAGTGGCAGGTAGCCGTAGCCGAACAACTCGCCGCAGGTGCCCTGCTTGAGATTCAAGCCATCGGGCGGCCACAGCAGCCAGGGGCTGAGTTGCGCCACGCCGTATTTGCCGTTTGGCTTGTCCCAGTCTCTGCCCTTGCCCGCCCCGGGTCCGTTGGCCCACTCGCTGAAATTCGGCGCCACGCCGCCCATGATGAACTTCGGCGTCTCCGTGGCATACTCCGTGTCGCGCCACCAGCCCAAGCCGCCCTCGATGTCGGAATAGAGTTTGATCGGAGGCGCAGGTTCTTTCCGGGCGAACATCCACGTGCCGAACAGGCCGGTTTGAAAACGTTGCCCCGGATATTGGTCCAGCAAGGGCCAGGCGGCCACATACATGGAGAACCCAGCGTTGTAGGTTTCGGGAACTTTCTCGTTGGAGACGAGGAGGTAGCCGGCCATTTCTCCCTTCTGGATATTCCCGGTATCTTGTGCCGTCAAAGTTTGGGTGGCAGCGGCGAGCGTCAATGCCAGTGATGTGAAGGCGAGAATGGAAAACGGTCTCAAGTTCATGATGTTGGTGGTGCGAACCTTTATGGAGAAGAGCCGGGAGGTGGTTTCTGCCACGGGGTCGCGCCGCCACGTTGAATGTGCTGGCGCAGCGCCGCGGCGAGCTCGTTGAGCATCATGGGCTTCTTTGCGGCGAGATCGGTCGTTTCTTGCGGGTCGGATTTCAAGTCGTAGAGTTCGGGGGGCTTGAACGGGCTGTCTTGAATCAGCTTCCAGTCGCCACGCCGGAATGCCTCGATCGTCTTGCCGCCGTACGCCGTCCCGCCTTCGCGGCGGACGAAGTACAGATCCCGCTTGGCGGAGGATTGCTCCTTGCCAATCAGGGCTGGCAAGAAACTCACACCATCAATCGCCTGGGGTGGCGGCACGTCAGCCGCCTCACAGACGGTGGCAAAGATATCCATCGTCAGCGTTATCCGTTCTGTGTGACTGCCGGCCTTGATCACGCCGGGCCAGCGGACCATTCCCGGCACGCGCAGTCCCCCTTCATACATGTGTTGTTTCTCGCCCCGCCACGGGCCGTTGGTGGCGCCGCGGGCAAGTACGCCGCCGTTGTCGCTGGTGAAGATCACGAGCGTGTTCGTGGCCAAACCGGTCCGGTCGAGTGTGTCCAACACCTGCCCGATGCCGGCGTCGAGATGCTCGATCAGCGCGACAAGTTTCGCCCGTTTCTCCGGTATGTTTGGCTCGCGTTGCTTCACCTTCGCCAACCATTCCGGCGGCGGCTGGATCGGGTCGTGCGGCGCATTGTAGGCGAGGTAGAGAAAGAACGGCCCGCCGACTTGGGCGCGTTCCGTCAGGTAATCACACGCCCAACCGGTGAATACGTCGGTGGCGTGGCCTTCTGGAGCGATGACCTCCAGGTTGCGCCGCATGAAATTGTGGCCGTGGCGCAGGTGCGTCCAGTAATCGTCCATCATGTCGCCGAGAAACCCGTGAAAGAAATCAAACCCGCGTTCCGTCGGTGTGTTGGGCGAACTGATGCCGAGATGCCACTTGCCGATGAGGGCGGTGTGATAACCAGCCGGTTTGAGCCGTTGCGGCAACAGCGTCGTGCGCGCGGCGAGGTAACCCCACGAATCATCGGGCATCTCTTCGCGAATCACGCCCGGCACTCCAACCCGGTCGGGATAACAACCGGTCAGCAAAGCCGCCCGCGTCGGTGAGCAAACACAACTGTTGGCGAAGAAGTTCTGGAACGTCATCCCCTCGCGGCACAGCCGGTCTATCTGAGGCGTCTGCATGTCCCGGGTGCCGAACGCGCTGTAGTCGCCGCGTCCCTGATCGTCGGTGAGAATGACTAGGATGTTCGGTTTCGTTGCCGCCGCACAAACGAAGGCTAAGAAGCTCAGAACTAGAAAGAGGAAGAGTCTCATGGCGACTAAGTTTCTGGTCCACATGTTGGCGTAGTCTACGGGTGCCGTGAGGTTGCCGCCAATCCCCGCTTTCGGGGATAGGCAGTATCCTTGTCTTTCGCGTGCAAGGGCAGTTCGATCACGCTCTGGGCGCATGCCGGGATCGTTCGTGAAGTGTGCGCACTCGGACTTGAGCCGTCTCTCGCACGGCTCGACTCGGACTGCCGGATGACCTGAACACCAATCCGTGGATTGCATTCGATAAAGGTGTCAGCTACACCACCTTCGCTTTGAGCGACTTCGGGATCGACACAATTTGCGATCGCCGGCACGGCGGCTTCCGCTTGGCGGGGCTGGTGGCGGCCGTGGCGCTCTACCTCGGGGCGAACCTTCGGACGCAAGCGCAGATCACGGGTCGGGCCCAAACCAACATGCTCGCGGAGATTCACGGGCTGGTGGTGGACGGCAAGCGCATCGCCGTGAAAGCCGGCGCAAAACTGCGCCTGGACCGGCAACCGCGCACCGTGGTTTTTGAGTTTGGTCCGGCCACGAACGACATTCGCCTGCCGGCGCGCTTCCGCTTCAAGCTGGATGGTTACGAAGATCAGTGGCGGGAGTACGAGGGCGACATGCGCCTTTACCTCCGCTTCCTCGACAGCAGCGGAGACCAGGTCGGCGAGACCCGATTCAAAGTCGCGGGGCAAAGCGAAGGCTGGACAGGCGACCCGCAAACCGCCGCATTCGCGCACCGCCGCGAGATTGTCGTCGTGCCGCCCAATGCCAAGAGTTTCTGGGTGGTCATGACTTCTGCTGGGCCGCCGGCCGCGCTGGGGGTTTACGCAATTACCGACCTGATCATCAAATCCCAGTCGTCCAACAATGCGCCCCCTGCCGTCTCTCTGCACGCAGCCTTCGCCGCTGCCGGCGGCTCGCCGTCAGGGTGGATGCGTGATGGTTTGCGTCCCAGCATGGCCAAGGTGTTCGAAACTACTTCTCCCCGCCGCGCAATGGGCCTCGCCATCGTGGATGACGACTTGGCCGGCCACGCCGAGTGGCACACGGTCAAGGAGCTCGCGACCCCGGTGACGCCCGGCGAGCACCTCGTGGTGGAGTGGGACGAGGCCTACAGCCTCGGCCTCGCCGGCGCGGTGACCATGCAATACGTGGATTTGCCGGCGGGCTACTACCGCTTTCGCCTCAATGAACTATCGGTGATGGGTGTCCCCGGCGAACTGGAAACGTCTCTCGCCTTCGAGGTGCCACTGGCCTTCTGGCGAACGCCGTGGTTCTGGGTTTCCATGGCGACCATCGCGCTCGCGGCGGCGGTTGGCGCCTGGCGCTACACAGTCTGGCGGCGATTGCAGTTGCAGTTGCAGCGGCTCGAACAGCAGCGCGCCGTGGACCGCGAACGCCTGCGCATCGCCCAGGACATCCATGATGACCTCGGGGCGCGCGTCACCCAGATTTCGTTGTTGAGTGCCGTGGCCCAGCGCAGACCCGCGCTGCCGGAGGATGCCCGCGCGGATTTCGGTACCATCTCGCAGACCACCCGGGAACTGGTCTCCGCATTGTACGAAACCGTTTGGGCCGTGAATCCGGAGAACGACAACCTGGACGCGCTGGCGAGTTATCTTTGCCAACTGGGCAACCAACTGTGCTCGCAGGCCCAGTTACGCTGCCGCTTGGAGGTGCCGGATTTGCCTCCACAAGCCGCGCTTAGCAGCCAGGTGCGTCACAACCTCATCATGGCGGTGAAGGAGGCGCTTCACAATGTCATCAAACACGCCCGTGCCTCGGAGGTGCGCATTCGCATTGCGTTCGCGGCCTCGGTGCTGACCATTTGCATTCAAGATGATGGCTGCGGCTTTGATCCGGCGACGTGTCCACCGGGAAACGGGTTGGGCAACCTGAGGCGTCGGATGGAAAGCATCGGCGGGAGTTTCACCCTCGAAAGCCGGCGGGGCACGGGCACGGAGGTCTGCCTCCATTTGCCGGTTGCGATAACCGCATGAGATCTGGGCTGGCGTCCCCGCTTTCGGGGATGGCGGCGGTTGCGGTCGCGGCGCATCATGAAGCTGGGTTCCGGACTGTATGATCAAAAAAGTGGCCATCGTGGAAGACGACCGGGGTTTGCGCGAGCAACTCGCCCAAATCCTCGGCGCGGCGCGCGACGTGCGCTTTGTCGGTGCGTGCGCGTCCGGCGAAGAAGCCCTCGAGCGGATTCACGTCCTGCAACCCGACGTTGTGCTCATGGACATCAAACTGCCGGGCATGTCGGGGATTGAATGCGTGGCCCACCTCAAGCGTGCCCTGCCGTCCCTCCAGATCCTCATGCTCACAGTCTATGAGGACAGCGAACGCATCTTCCGCGCGCTCAAGGCTGGCGCCGACGGCTACTTGGTGAAATCAAGTCCGCCGGAAGTCTTGCTGGAGGCCATCGACGACGTGCGTCGTGGCGGTTCTCCGATGTCGAGCCACATCGCGCGAAAGGTCGTCCGACACTTTCACCTTGTCGGACCTTCGCCCGAAGAATCCGAGAATCTATCTCCCCGCGAGCAGGAAGTCCTCCAGCTCCTTTCCTCCGGTTACCTCTACAAGGAAATCAGCGACCAATTGGGGATCGGCATCGAGACGGTGAGGACCTACGTCAAGAACATCTGCGAGAAGATGCACGTCCGGAATCGCGTCGAAGCCGTCGCCAAGCACGGAGGTAAGTCTGCGGGATGAGTGTAGATGGCGAATTGCAGTTCATGCTGCGATGGGAAGCTGAACCAAGCCATCGCGATGGCTTTGCCATGCTAGTTCGTCGGCTTACTCGCGACGGCACTGTCGCCCCCGCTTGCCCTTCGGGTATGTCACGCACCAAGACTTGGGGGCGCGATTTGTATTACAGCGTTTCTATTCGGACTGTCATTCCGAATCATGGCTAGCCTTAAACCTCAACAAAACCTCTTTGGAAACTGGCCAAGGTTGAAATTGGCGGAAGGGGTGGGATTCGAACCCACGGTAGCCTTGCGACTACGCCTGATTTCGAGTCAGGTGCCTTTAACCACTCAGCCACCCTTCCTGCCGTTCATATTCAGCCACTTGCGACGTGGCATTTCTCCTCTTTTTTCCCGTTGTATCCCGCTTTTGTATCCCGTAATAATTGATCCATGCACGATCAACGGGACACAGAGCCAAGTCCCCGAAAACGCGACGCGAACTTGTCGAGTGATGGCAAGTGGCGCTCGTTTCCAAAAGTGCCGCATCTACTGCAATACGTAAGCAGCGGCAGTTACTATGGCAGAATCAAGGTTGGCGGCAAGATCATTCGGGAAAGCCTACAGACCAACGTGTGGACAACGGCGAAGCTACGGCTGGCTGATTTTCTCAAGCAGCAGCAAGAGAAAAGAGGGCGAGTGATAGCCCCGATGTTCAGCGAGGCAGTAGAGAGATACACTCAGAAGCTTGATCAAGACCCGACGATCAAATTGCGAAGCAAGGAGTATCGGCTGCTCTGTCTTCAGAAGATCAAGACGACGTGGCCAGACCTATGGAAGCTCCGCCTTGACCAAGTTTCAGAAGAAGCCTGTAGAGCGTGGGCGGCTGCTCTGAACGGTAGAATTGCCTGTCACTACTACAACAACACGCTGGGCACGCTCAGGCAGGTGCTTGACGTGGGGCTGCGGATGCACAAAGAAAGTGGCGGCGACGCAGTTGAGAACCCGGCCTCTGAGTTGCGGCGCGTGCGCGTTAAGCAGAAAGAGCTGCAGTTGCCGGAGACGGCGCAGTTCAAGGGACTTCTCGAAAACCTTCGCAAGGGCAGCGGCGCGTGGGGGCCAAGGGTTGCCGACCTGGTCGAGTTCCTTGCTTACGGTGGGATGCGGATTCGTTCGGAAGCGATACGGGTGACTTGGGCGGATGTGGACTGGCAACGGAGAGAGATTGTTATTCGGGGGGATCCGGAGACCGCCACAAAGAACTGGGAAATCCGCCGCGTTCCAATTCTCCCCGACATGGAGGTGCTGCTCAACCGCCTCAAAGTTAAGCTGGGAGCAATGACAGAGGGCAAGATAGTGCAGGTCAACGAGTGCAATCTTGCTTTGGCGCGCGCCTGCAAGGAAATAGGAATCGCCCGGATAACCCATCACGACCTGCGGCATCTCTTTGCTACCCGGTGCATCGAGTCAGGAGTGGATATTCCGACGGTGGCGCGATGGTTGGGCCACAAGGACGGGGGAGCGCTGGCAATGAAGACCTACGGCCACCTGCGCAACGAGCACAGCCAGCAGATGGCTCAGAAAGTGAGGTTCTGAGCGGTGCGGAGATCGGACTACTCGGCGTCGATTAGCGATAATTTTGCTGCAAGTGGAGTGTTCGCGTGGCGACTCCCTGCATTCGCACAATATAGGGCGACCAGTCGGGAAGGCCCTGGGCAAGTTGCCTGTGGAGCGTGTATCTCATCTTCTTAACTTCCGGTATCACGTCGTTCGCGATGGGGCGCGGACATGCAACGCTCAGAATGGCTTCGTCCTTCAAAGCGCAAGCATACACGGTCAAGTCCGCGGAGTCATACAGCGCCAGTTCGGCCGCGTAGGCATCTTGAGCGACGTCAATGTAGCGTGCCTTAATCCAGGGCGAGTGCAGCACGCCCTTGGTCGCAATCGCCTTTCGAGCGAAAGTCGTTTCAAAAGGGAATGGCTGTACTACGAGCGAACAGAGCATGTTGTATGGACTGCGAGAATCATGCTGACGCGACGCTTCCTTAAGTCGCGCCGCGGTTAGGCGAAGTGACTCTCCACAGTAAAAATACGTGCTGAACTTTCCGTCAGCGATGCCACACCAGCATTGGCGGAACAATTCCTGGCCGCGTTCGTCACCGTGGTGCGCCTTTAGCCCCGCCTGCAAGCAGTCGTAAATACTGCCGAATACGGATTTTGAGACTTCGTTCACTCTTGAAATGAACACCGCCTCGAGAGCGCGATAGGCGGCGTCAACTTCGCCGCTCAGGGTGTCGATTATGTCGCGCGCGCTAATACCATGACCGCGAGGGTAATCCAAGATCAGCTGTCTGATAGACCCGATGGAGTTGATTTCTCTCCCTGCGCATGATTCGAGGGAGTAGCGTTCCTTTGGAGTGATCATCAACTTCGGTCGCCTGCAGTCAGTCAAAATACTCTTGGCATCGAATCCTGTCGTGACCTCGAACCGCCCGTGGCTCAAGAATCGTCCGCATGCTGTCCAACCATGATGACGCAGTAGTCGCCGCAGACTCCGCTGCAAGTTGTAACGGAGCTGGAGTTCAATTGCTCCGTAACGGCCGACGAGTTGTTCGAACGTCAGTCCTTGAAGCCAACTCGCCCATCGATGGTAGAGGTTTGTCTGGCGCTCCTCGTTGCCATCACTCCACCCTTCTGGCTGCAAGCCCCCAATTGCAGGGACAATCAGCGACACGCTTTCAGAGATGATTCGTCTCGGATCGAAGCTTTCAGTCTCTGGCGGCTGTGTGTTCGCTACAGAAACGGCTGGAAGTCGATCATTGCGCTTCTCGCCCGGGAGCGTACTCGGAATCCCCAATGAATGACACAGTTTTTGCGTGAGTCTCTGAATCTCACTAAGTATGGTGATCTTGTTGTTGCCGCAGACATCCCAATACACCTCAACACACTCAGGGGGCAAAAAGGCGGAGCGCACCCAGATGCGCCGCCTCTCGCTTTTCGAATTACCATCCACGTGGTGACCTTGGAAAACGCGGTGGAGGCATCCGCATCCCACCTGCCCCGGGGCGACTGACTGGGGGTTGCTAGTCGCGCGCTGTTCGCTGAACAAACGGAATATCTTGCCGGACTTCTTGGCGATCGCATCACCGAGTGTAGCAGCAGGGCTTTTCCGCTTGCTCCCCTCGAAACAATAATCGCCTGTCTTTCCCGCCAGCCCTGCACAGGCGTATTCAAGAAAGAGGAGAGATAAGGCCTGGGGAACTTTCGTCCACGTAAAGGTGTTCTCTCGATTCGGGTTGTCTGGGGAATGCGCGAGAGTAGGCCAAAGAACTCAGGCGAGAGGGTACAGCCGTTAAACCACAGCTCCAGTTGCTGGGACTTGGCCAGGCGGGCGTCTTTCCGGCGAATGGGGCGTTTCTCGATATCAATGCGTTCGATGAGGCGGTATTCGTGGGCGACACCCGTCTTGAGGTCCGTAACGCGGATGTAAGCATCCAGCAGATCGGCGACGAGGTGGGCAATATCCCGGGAGTAGCGTCCCCCGTTGCTGTGAGCGTAACGGCGGCAGAGTTCATTGAAAGAGAAGCGAATCAGGCGTGTTTCTTCAAAGGGATCGCGGAAGCTCAACAGGGAGAAGATGGCGCGGGCATGACGAACATCCAGCGCGGGGGGATGAAATCCGCGGCGCATGGGATGGAATCCGCCGATGAGGTAGCGCCGGTCGCCGATGGTGACCTCTCGTGGCCCCGTTTGTTTGGTGGCCGCGAAGACGGGGCCAAGGAAGTAGTCCTTGGGCGCGGCAACCAGACTGGCCTGGGGACGCGTCAGTTCTTGGGGTGCTCGACTGCCGGGGTTGGCCTCCATGGGACAGAACGGTTCTAAAGCGAAAGCGTGGGGAAGGGCAATCGCAAAAAACGACCCGCAGCACGGTGCTGTCATGCCTTTCAGGAATACGGCGCCTATGCGTTCCACTTTTCCCGCTCGCCGCCCCGAAGACCAAAGCGCACCAGCCACCGGCAGAATGATTGGGCAAATCAAACCGCTGTTGCTAACATCGCCCGGTGATGAGAGAAC
>CAZWJC010000245.1:0-10645 GCA_964634255.1 uncultured Verrucomicrobiota bacterium
TCCAGCACGAGGATTTGAAGTCCATCCCCGGATTGGTCTTCCGGCAAAACGGGAGCATCCACCGAACGGCGGCCCGCGAACTCGTGAAAGACCTGGATGCACTGGCTCCGCCGGTCCTGGAGGAGCTTCCTTTCCATCAAAAGTCTCACATGGTGTGCCTTGTGTCCGCTCGAGGCTGCCCCTATCACTGCACATTCTGCATCTCGGAGAAATTCTCGCAACGCTACCGCAGCCTCTCGTTCGACCGGGTGGCCGATGACATTGAGGATTGGGTACGGCGGAAGGGCGTGAAACACGTGGTCTTCTACGACGATCTGTTGATCGCCAACAAAAAGCGGGTCCAAGGCCTGATTGCTCGCCTGCGCGAGAAGGAAATTCTGGGCAAATGCACATTCTCCTGCGCCGTACGCGCGAACTTGATTGATGAAGAGATGTGCCGCCTGCTCAAGGAACTCGGGGTGATTGACCTGGGCATGGGTGTAGAGTCCTTCAGCGACCGCATCCTGAGCTACTACAACAAGGCCGGCTGCACGGGGGCGATCAACCAGCGCGCCATCGACCTGCTCCACGCCGCCGGTATCAAGGTCAATCCCAGCATCATCTTCGCGGCCCCCATCGAAACCCGGGACGATATGCTCATCACGTTGCGAAAGGTGTTTGAAAACCTGCGCGACGGAAAAATCAACGGCCCCACCTGGGCGACGTTGATCCCGTACCCCGGCACGAAGATCTGGGACTACGCCCTCCAGCGGGGCATCGTCAGTCTCGACATGGATTGGGACAAGTTCTCGAAAGTGTGCTCGACGCTGTATATGTGCGAGGAGGTTTCGCAGGCGGACTTCCTGGAATTGATGCACGAATGGCTGACCAAGATCACCCTTCTGTTGAAGGATAATCCCGCGCGCGGCGGGAGTTTCGTGATCCGCAACCCGCAGGAGGTGGCGCGGTACGTCGAGCACTTTGCTCCGATCATCCAGCGGCGTGGGGCCACCGAACTGGGCGATGCATTGATTCTGGCGTGCGCAGAACGTAATCTGGCAGTCGCCGCATGAAATCGCCGGAAAAGGTCCCCATGGAAACAGCGAGCCCAGCTCTCTGGCAGCAGGACGAAAGCCTGCGCCCCCTGCGCGACCGCCTGACTTCGCGCCCCGAGGACATCCGCGTCGTTTCGTTCGATTTCTTCGACACGCTGATTTGCCGCCTGTGCGCCGAGCCGTCCGACCTGTTCATCGAGGTGGGCCGGCGTCTCGCGGACGCCAGGCTGCTCAAGCTCCCGCTCTCGCCGGAGGAATTTCACGCCGTGCGCATCGCCGCCGACGACAGGGCCCGTCGCTTGGCTATGAGCCGCGGTCGCTCCTCCGAAATCACGCTTTCTGCAATTTACGACGAGCTTGGTGCTGTTGTCACCGACACCGCCGCGGCGTGTCGCGTCGAACTCGAAACCGAGCGGCACTTTTGCTTCCTTAACCCCAGCATTGCCAGCCTCGTCGAGCACGTGCGCGCGCTCGGCTTGAAGGTCGCACTGATCTCCGACACCTACTTCACCAAGGCTGAGCTCTGCCAGTTTCTCACGGATAACGGTTTTGCGCCGTCGCTCTTCGATCACATGTTCGTTTCGAGTGAAGCTGGCTGCGCCAAATGGGATGGACGACTGTTCCTCAAGGCGTGCAGCCAATTCGACATTCATCCGAACGAACTCCTGCACATCGGCGACAACATTCACGCGGACGTGCAGGTCGCGCGTCAGTTCGGCGTGCAGGCGGTGCATTACCACAAGGCCACCCCGCGCGAGGCCGACACCTTCACGCGGGAAAGACTGCTTGCCGCGCCCGCCCGGCGCCATGGCGCGTCGGTCAACGCCCTCCGCGTCCTCTCCGCGCGGCTGGCGCAGAACGAAAGGGATGCGTTTCGGGACGGCGCTTTCGCCTTCGGCCCGGTCTTGACGCTCTACGCCGACTGGTGTGTCAAACGGTTTCAAGCCGCAGGGGTTAAGACAGTTCTTGCCTTGATGCGCGAGGGCGAACTGCTCGGCGAACTCGTGGATCGCGCGGCGCGGGCAGCCGGTGTGGAGTTGAAGATCCAGCCCTGCTTTGTCTCGCGCCTCTCCACCGCGCGGGCGTCGGTTTCCGAGGTCACCCCCGCGAGCATCGCCGCCTTGTTGGAAGGCAGCCCCACGCTGACATTGCACAACGTCCTCGAAATCCTCGGTGTGTTGGATGATGCAGAGGGCTGGATTCGCAAGGAGGTCTTGCATAAGCAAGTGCCTTCCGTTGTCGCCATGCGACCGCTGCTTGACCGCATCATGGAGCAGAAGCGACTTGTGGAATTGATCACGCGGCGCTGTAACGAGTCGCATGCGCTCGCGTTCGAGTACCTTGACGGTCTCACACGGGGCGAAGCGAACATCGGCTTTCTGGACCTGGGCTGGAGCGGGAGCATTCAGCGCAACGTGCTGCGCATCTTGCGCAACGGCGGCCGCAAAGTCCGCGGCATCGGCTGCTACGTGGCCACCACGCCGCGCGCCGGCCGGCTGACGCTCGATGGCGACGAAGCCCACGCCTATCTCGACAGCGATTGGAAGCGGGGCACGATCTTGCCGGAAGTCGCCATCAACGCCTGTGTCGGCAGCACGAACGGTTACATCCGCGGTGCGGACGGTGAAGTTGTACCTGTGCTCGGCCCATACGAAGCCTCGCCCGCGGAGCGCCAACTCAAGCAACGCATCCGTGACGGCATCCTCGCATTCCAAACGTTCTGGCTGGCCCTGCGTCAGGCGAAGGGCGACGCAGCCTTCACGCCTGCCATGCGCGCGGACCTCGATCAACAGGCAGCCGGAATGTTGATCCGGCTGATTGAGCATCCCGGGGCTGCAGAAGCGCAGCGGCTTGGCAATCTAACGCACGACGAAAACTACTGGGACCGCCAATACACACGCCCGCTCTGTGGCGAGGAAGCCGAACAACGCCTGGAGGCACGCGGGACGAGTGACTTCTTCGCGAATCTCAAGTGCTATTGGCCACAAGGCGTCGTCGCCCGCCGCCATCCGCGCTTGGTTTCCGCGCTCAGCAAGCAATGGGCAGATACCCAGGCGCTGGGCCGCGTGGGCTGCACTCGCAACGCCGCCGATCGCAACACGTGGCTGACGAATGAGGAGCGCGCCAGCCTGATGGAACTACTGCGACACTTCAAACCGCAACAGGTTATCTTTGGCAGCCGCGGCGGCACCGCGATGGAAAACGATTTTGCGGCGCTTTGGGCCGCAGCGGATCCGGCGCCAAGCGCCGCGATCTCACCCACGCTGATTTCCTTCTCTGAAGATCCCACGGGGGCGGTCTGGCACCGTCGCGTGGAAGGTGAACTAGATTCGCCGGCCACGTTGCGAACGGCTCGCACCAGCCTGCAAGCCGGCGAACGCCACGCCCTGGTGCTTACCGGTGAATTCAACCCCGCGACCGTCACCGCCTTGTTAAACGGCCTGGCGCCGTTCCTCGGCGCCAGAGGGGTGATCTTTGCGCGCTGTGGCGACAGCGATCTGGTGGATTCGGCCAACGAACACCCGTTGACCACCGCGCTGGCCGAGTGGTTGCGAACCAACGGCCTTACCCTGGGCTTCGGCGCGTGGCAGATCACCAAAGGCTTTGCCGCGGAGCGCCGCAACTGGATGGTGTTTGCCCGGGGGCAGCAACCCCGGGAGTCGGACGACTACTGGCAGCTGACGCTGGCGGACTTGCCGATCGGGGCGCGATTGGGAG
Source organism: uncultured Verrucomicrobiota bacterium (assembly GCA_964634255.1). Classification (GTDB taxonomy): domain Bacteria; phylum Verrucomicrobiota; class Verrucomicrobiia; order Limisphaerales; family MWDV01; genus MWDV01. The sequence continues at coordinate 3,753 of CAZWJC010000245.1, forward strand.
GCCGACTGTGGCAGCCGGCTACACCTGTGGTGGCCGATGACGCAGAGGTCGGGGCAATCTCAGAGTCACGATGAGCACAACCCACATTCAACGCTGGCCGGTGGAGGTTTCGATCATCATCCCGGTCTTCAACAAGGCGGACCTGACGGAGAAGTGTCTGGAGAGCCTCGCCTTGACGACGCGCGGTGTGTCCCATGAAGTCATCGTGGTAGACAACGCCTCGACGGACTCCACACCGCAGTTGCTCGCCAGCCACAAGCCGGTCCGCGGCATTCGCAACGAGGTGAACCGGGGTTTTGCCGGCGCATGCAACCAGGGCGCCGCCGCCGCGCGCGGACAACATCTGCTCTTCCTCAACAACGACACCATCCCGTTTCCGGGCTGGCTCGAGCCGCTCACGCAGGAGTTCCGCCAGCATCCCGAAGTGGCGGTCGTCGGTTCGAAGCTGCTTTACGCGAGCGGGCTGGTCCAGCACGCCGGGGTGGCTTTTGCGCGGGAGACTCGCAGCCCGTTTCACCCACACCGTTGTCTCCAGTCCGATGACCCGCGCGTGAATCGCCGGCGTGAGATGCAGGCCGTCACCGCCGCGTGCATGCTCATCCGTCGCGAGTGGTTCGAGCGGTGCGGTCGTTTCAATGAGGAATACCGCAACGGCTATGAGGATCTGGACCTGTGCCTGAGTATCCGTCGGCAGGGCGGGATCATCGTCTATCAGCCCAAGAGCATGGTTTACCATCTGGAAAGCCAGACGCCAGGCCGGATGAAGTTCGACGATGTGAATCGCGCCCTGTTCTTTTCAAAGTGGGCGGACTGGCTGCTCGCCGACGAGGACGCGTACTACCTCGCCGACGACTACAAGATGATTTACCGCGAAGAGGAAGGCCGGAAGGTCGGGCGACTCGTTCGCATCACCAGTGACACGGACCGTCAAGCGTGGAAGGTGGTGGCGCAGGCCCAGCGCCTCGCTGCCGAAGGAAAATGGAACGACGTCCTCGCCCTGCTGGAAAACGCGGAGGCGTGGCCCAACGACGCCGCAGTGCGCCGTTGGGCCGCGGCTATTTGCTTCCGCCTGAATCAGCCTGCCGCCGGGAACGTGCACCTCCACCGATCGCTCGAGTTGGAAATCTCGCCCGAGGCGCTGCTGCAGCTGGCGCAGAGCGAATCCACCGCCACACTGCCCGTCGCCGGCAGCGATGGGCTGTCCGCCGGCGTCAGTTCCCAAGTCAAAGGTGTTCACGCATTCTTGAAAGGGGACTACGCTCAGGCGTGCAGCGCCTTCGAGGAAGCACTTGCTCAAGGCGCGCATGCTCGCGAGGCGTTGTTCGGCATGGCCGCCGCCGCACTGAAGACTGGCGATCTGACCACGACGCGCCAGTGTTGCGAGGCCTTGCTGGCCCAGCGCAAGGCCGACCCACTAGCAAAACGGTTGTTGGAGCAACTGGCCGGAACACAGACAGTCGTCTCCGCGCCTGAAGCAGAGGCCAACGGCCAGGCGACCACCGCAGACGTTCAACCGCAAACGGGGATGAACCAGGACAAAATGGACTCGGATCCCGGAATCCCAGCGCCCAGCATCCGTGTTCGTCCGTGTTCATCCGTGGTCTCGGCTTCCCCCTCAGCCTCGATCATCATTCTCGTGCTCAACCAGCTTGAGCATACCCGCAAGTGTTTGGAGAGCCTTGCTGCGCACACGCCGCTGCCGCATGAGATCATCATCGTGGACAACGGTTCGAACGACGGCACGCCGGAGTTCCTGCGGGAGTGGCTCGCCAAAACGCCACATGGCACCGTTATCCGCAATGAAGCGAACCGCGGCTTCGCCGCCGGCAACAACCAGGGCCTGGCCATTGCCCGCGGCGAAACCGTCGTGCTGTTGAACAACGACACGGTCGTCACCCCTGGCTGGCTTGAAGGCATGCTGAGTGTGCTCCAAAGTGAGCCAAACACAGGCGTCGTCGGTCCGATGTCCAATCGAGTTTCCGGGCCACAGTTCGTCAGTGAGGCGAGCTACGCTGATCTGGCTGGCTTGCCCGCATTTGCGGAGCAGTGGTCGCAGACGCACGCCGGGCAATCGTTCGAGATCGGCCGTGCCGTCGGCTTCTGCCTGCTCGCCCGCCGCGAAGTCATCGAACGTGTCGGCGGACTCGACGAGCGCTTCGGCAGCGGGAACTTCGAGGACGACGACTTCTGCATCCGTGCGCGCCTGGCGGGCTTCCGCATCCGCATCGCGAAGGATGTCTTCATCCATCACACCGGCAGTCAGACCTTCAAGGGCGCGAAGATTGATTACCGCGCTGCGATGCTGCGCAACTGGGACTTGTTCCGCGCCAAGTGGCAGTTGCCGACGGACGTGGTGCTCGAAAGAGGTTACCCCCTGCCGCACCAGTTGCCCGCGGGCGTTTCGCTCAACCTGCCCGTGGCCGCTTTGACGCTGACGCATCAAAACACCCCTGAACGTGTGTGGTCTGAACAGGCTTCGGTGCGCGCCACCACAGTGACGAAAACAGAGCTGCCTGCTGCTGCAAAACTCGGCCAACTGGACGAAGCCCGCGCCGCGTTCGGTCGCCGTGAATTGCCCATTGCCTGGCAAGCCGCCATCGCCGCGCTCCAGGCGCGTCCGTTCCATCCCGAAGCCTGCTTGCTGCTCGCCGAGATCGCGCTCGCGGCTGGCGACGCCGCTTCAGCGAAGATGTGCGCCCAGCGCGCCGCTGACCTTGCCCCACGTTGGCAAGCCGCGAAGCAGTTCTTGAAGAAGCCACTCAAGAGCGGCACGAAGCCCGAGTGGCTTGCGCTACCGGGCTCAATTGGCAATCGGCAATCGGCAATCGGCAATCGCCTGACCGTCGGCGTTCTTACGAAGAACGAGGAACAGTTCATCGCCCAATGCCTGCAGTCGGTAAAAGGCCTGGCCGATCAGATCGTCGTGGTGGACACCGGTTCGACGGACCGCACGATTGAGATTGCCAAGTCGCTCGGCGCCGAGGTTCACACCACGACTTGGAAGGGAGATTTTAGTGCCCCACGCAACCTGATCCTGGAGCATGCGACCGGCGATTGGATTCTGATGCTCGATGCCGACGAGGAGTTGCCGGCCGACCAGCACGCGGCGGTGCGCGCGGACATGCGCAAGGCCGAGGCCATCGCCTTCCGCATGCCGCTGGTGAACCGCGGTCAGGAGGCCGAGGGCCGAAGCTTCATCCCGCGCCTCTACCGCAACGCCCCCGGCGCGTATTACTACGGTCGCATTCACGAGCAGGTGTTCCCGAGCCTCTTGCCGCTGTGCAAGGCGTTCGGCCTGGACACGGCCCTCGGCAGCGCCTGCCTGTTGCATCACGGGTACTCGAAAGAGCTGGTCAAGGATCGGAACAAGATCGAGCGCAACCTGCATCTGCTCCGGCTCGGCCTGGAGGAACGTCCGAACGACGTGAACCTCACGCTGAACCTCGGCCTCGAACTGGTGCGCTCCGGCGAACTGGAGGCTGGCATCGCCAAATACCGCGACGCCTTCCGGCTAATGTCCGCGCAGAAGCCCAACGAAGTCGTGCCGGAGTTACGCGAAGTCTTGCTCACCCAGTTCACGTCGCACCTCTACAAGATTCGCGCGCACGACGAAGTCGTGCAGGTGCTGACCTCACCGCTCGCCAAACAGCGCGACGGCTTGACCGCTTCGATACACTTTGCGCTGGGCCTGTCGAGCTACGAACTCAAGCAATACCGTGAGGCGGCGGAACAGATGCGCCAGTGCCTCGCGAAGCTAAAGCAACCCGCCCTCTCCCCGATCAACACCGACATTCTCACCGCCGCACCTCATCATTGCCTGGCGCTGGCCTTGGTCAAACTCGGAGACGCCCTGGGCGCGGAGAAGGCGTTCCAAGCCGGGCTCGCGCTGACCGCGCGCACGGAGGATTTGCGGGTGGACTACGCGCGATTCCTCGTGGCGCAGAAGCGCCCGGTGGAGGCGCTGCAATGCCTGAATGCGGTGGTGCACCAGCAGGCAACGCACGCGCCCGCTTGGCGGTTGGGCGGCGAGATTGCCCTCAGCCAGCCCGAGTATCTGGAGTTTGCCCGTGACTGGACGAAGGAGGCGATTCGCCAGTTGCCCGACGATCTGGTCGTGGTGACGCAGCGCGCCGAGGCCCTGTTGTTGAGTCAGTCGCCCGCCGAGGCCCGCCCGCTTTGGGAACGCGCCAGCAACTGCGCCCGCCCTCCGCGGGCCGTGGCCGCCGCCATTTTATGCGCGACGTTGGAGGCCCAGCCAGGACTCCAGGTGCAAAACGCGAGCGAAGAAGTGAATGTCAGCCGGGCCTTTGTGGACTGGTATCGGCGGCTCGTCGCCTTCCAGGCCGTGGATGCCGTGGTCCAACTCAACGGTCGGGTTGGGTTGCTGCGCGAAACCCTGCCCGGCGCTGCCCAAGTTATCGAGCACGTCGCCGCCGCCGCACACCAGGATTGATCCGCACCGGCGGAATCCTTGCTCAGGGGTTCACAGCCTAGCTCGACTGCCCCACAATTCCAGGTGGCGCGGTTCCGGGCATTGACAGGATAGTCGCCCGAGCACCCGCCGAACACGAAGAGTCGTCCTGAGCACAAGGCAAGTTTCCCGGACGCTCCTCGGCAGTCTCGGCTTTCCCAGGTCGGATGCGGGTTTGACCCACCCTACCCCCTGCCCTACACTGCCCGCCCTTGTATGAAGATTCTAGTCTGCGATCCGATCTCGCCCAAAGGCGTCGGGCTGCTACAACAGCGGGCCGAGTTCCAAGTCGTAGTCTTGCCCAAACGGCTTTCCGAAGCGGAACTGTTGCCGATCGTGGCGGATGCGACGGCCATGCTCGTGCGCTCCGAGACCAAGGTCACGCGCAAAGTGATTGAAGCCGCGCCGAAGCTGCGCGTGGTCGGTCGCGCCGGCGTGGGCGTGGATAACGTGGATGTAGAAGCCGCCACCCAGCACGGCGTAGTGGTGATGAACACCCCAGGCGGCAACACGGTTTCGACCGCCGAGCTGTCGTTTGCGATGATTCTCGCCCTGGCGCGCAAAGTGCCCCAGGCCCATGCTTCCATGGCGTCCGGCAAATGGGATCGCAAGCTGTTCTCCGGCGTTGAACTTGCCGGCAAGACGCTTGGCATCCTCGGGATGGGCCGCATCGGCAGCGAAGTCGCCAAACGTGCGCTGGCCTTCGGCATGAGGGTGGTCGCCTACGATCCGTTCCTCACCGAAGCACGGGCCAAGGCGCTCGGGATCGAGCTGGCCGGCGATTTGGACGACGTGTATCAGATTTCGGACTTCATCACCGTCCACATGCCGGTCACCGACTTAACGCGGGGCATGCTGAACGCCTCGGCGTTCTCCAAGATGAAACCTGGCGTGCGCATTGTGAACTGCGCCCGCGGCGAAATCGTCGTCGAAAACGATCTGATCGCCGCGTTGGACGCGGGGAAAGTGGCGGCCGCCGCGCTGGACGTCTTCTCCGAGGAGCCGTTGGCGGCAGAGCACCCGTTCCGCAAGCATCCCGGCATCATCCTCACGCCGCATCTGGGCGCAAGCACGGCGGAGGCCCAGGAAAAATGCGGCATTGAAGTCGCCGAAGTGCTCACCTCCTACCTGCTCACCGGTGAGGTGCGCAATGCGGTCAACCTGCCCTTCCTCGACGCGAAGACGTATGCGCAGATCAAGCCGTACATGACCCTAGGCGAGAAGCTCGGCAAGCTGCTGGCGCAGCTCGGGCCGGCCCAGGTAGACCGGCTGCACATCACATACGGCGGCAAGGCGCAGGAATTGCCGAACATTGACCCGGTCACACGCGCCGTGCTGCTGGGGTTCCTCGCCCGTGCCGCGGTGAAGGACCTGAACAATATCAACGTCCGCAGCATCGCTTCCACGCTCGGCTTCACCGTTGAGGAGAAACGGTCGAACGAACCGGTGACCTTCAACGAATGGCTGCATGTGCAGGTCTTCAACGGTGCGGAGAAGGTGATTTCTGCGGGCGGCACATTCTTTGGCTCGCCAAACAACCCGCGCATTGTGCGGCTGTTCAGCACGCCGGTGGAGATTCCCATCAACGGCACGGTGCTGTTGCTGAAGAACACGGACCGGCCCGGCATGGTGGGGCACATCGGCTCGCTCATGGGCCGCCATGGCGTCAACATCGGCAGCATGAGCCTGCACCGCGATGAAGCCGGCGGCTTTGCCCTGATGGTGCTGAACCTCGACAGCGTCCCGCCACAGGGCGTGCTGGACGAGCTGGAGCGCGATCCGGACATCCGTGACGTGCACGTCGTGCAGCTTTAAGCAGAACCATTCCAAAACACATGATACAACACACGTTCAGATTTCTTTGTGCGGGCTTGCTGACCACCTTGGTCAGCACGAGCCTCGCCGCCGCCGCGACCAATGCGCCCGCCACCAAGCCGGCGGACAAATTGGCCGAACTCTTCGGCGACCCTGTCCTCGCCAAGGGCACAGGGGTCGAGATCAAGCGCAGCAATCTCGATACGTCGGTCCTCACGTTCAAGGGCGCGATGGCCGCCCGGGGTCAGGTAATGCAGCCCGCCGATACGGAGAAGGCCGAACCCCAGTTGCTCATGGAGCTGATCCGCCTGCGCCTGTTGCTCGCCCGCGCGACGGACGCCGACCGCACCAAGGGCAAGGAACTCGGCGAGCAACGCGTCAAGACGGAGATCGAGCGTGCCGGGTCCGAGGAAAACGTGGCGCGGCAGGCCAAATCCATCGGCCGCACGATTGAGGATTGGAAGAAGGACGTCATTGAATCCTCGATCGCCAAAGTGGTGCTCGAGCGCGAAGTCACGGTCACGGTGACCGACGACGACGTAAAGAAGTTCTACGAGGACAATCCGGCCCGATTCGAGGAGCCGGAGATGGTGAAGGTGAATCACCT
>CAZWJC010000246.1:0-10626 GCA_964634255.1 uncultured Verrucomicrobiota bacterium
GCCGTCTGGCTGGCGTTCAGCCTCACCTATTCCCGAGGCGACTCCCAACGTCACTTGCAACGGTGGTATCCAGCCGTTCTGGCCTTTGCGGTCATGCTGCCAGTATTGGCAATGGTGTTCCGCCAAGGACTAATCACCGAGGCGAAAGCCATCCCGCCCGCCGGCAACTGGCTCTTCAAAATCGCCTGGCCCGGCCAACTAATTCAAATCGGGTTGCTGATCGGCTCGGTACTGGTGTTGACGAACCTTGAATGGACATTCCGCGCCGCGGTAGGCACGTCCCGCTGGCGGATCAAGTACGCCATCATCGGTTTGGCACTGCTCTTCGGCACACGTCTCTTTTCCAGCAGCCAGGCGCTGCTCTACTCCGGCACGACCTTTCAGTGGGGCATGTTGAATTCCATTGCGCTGACGCTGGCGTGCGTGCTGATGGCTTTTTCGTTCTACCGTTCTCGACTGGCCACGGTTGACATCTACCCCTCGGCGACGGCGCTGTACCGGTCGCTGACCATTGTCATCGCCGGCGGATATCTGGTGGTCGTGGGCATTCTCGCGAAGCTGATCGAATGGCTGCGGGGCGAACAGGCGTTCCCGATCCTGGTCTTCATGGTGCTCGTCTCGGCGGTGGGATTGAGTGTGCTCTGGCTTTCGGACCGGTTTCGTCGGGCAGCAAAACAGTTCGTCAGCCTGCATTTCCAGCGGCCGATGTACGACTACCGGCGCGTCTGGTCATCGTTCACCGCCGCGACCGCCGCCCAGATGGACCGTCAGGCACTTTACCGGTCGGTGGCGGGGTTGATCTCCAGCACCTTTGAAGCGCTGTCCGTTAGCGTGTGGGTCGTGGATTCGGCGCGCGGCACACTCGCGCTGGCAGCCTCCACCTCACTGACCAACGGACAGCCGATGGAACCCTCAGACGCCACGGAATTGCTGCGCTGTCTCTCCCAACTGAAACCGGAGAGCCTGGAGCCCGCGTATTTGGAGCAATCCAAAGAAGGCTGGTGCACCATGTTGCGGCGCGCGAATCCGGCCTTCTTTCCCGAGGGTGGCGAGCGGCTCTGCACCCCGCTCGTGGCGGGTGGAGAAGTGGTTGGTTTCCTCGTCGTAGGCGACCGCGTGGCGGCCGTTCCCTTTACCGCAGAGGAGTTGGAATTATTGAAGTGCATCTGCGCCCAGCTCGGCGCCACGCTACGAACGCTCAGCCTGTCCGAACAAATCGCCCAGGCGCGCGAAATGCAGGCGTTCCAGTCGATGTCGGCATTCCTCGTCCACGATCTGAAGAACACCGCCTCCACCCTGTCGCTGATGCTGCGGAACATGAAGGTGCACTTCGAGAACCCGGCATTCCGCGAGGATGCCCTCCGGGGGCTTTCCCGCAGCGTGGACAACATCAACGACCTGATCACGCGATTGACCCAGTTGCGGCACAAGCTTGAAGTGCAGAAAGCTCCTTGCGAGCTTGCAGAAATACTTCGTACCGCGATCCAGCATCTGGGTGAGCCACCCGCCATCCGCATCGAACAGGAGCATCGCGCTTTACCCAAACTAGCGTTGGACGCCCGACAGATGGAGAGCGTGTTCACCAACCTGCTATTCAACGCGCGCGACGCGATCACCGGCGAAGGGGTGATCCGCGTGCAAACCGAACCGCGCGATCGATGGGCGGTAAGCACGATCACGGATACCGGTTGTGGCATGACATCCGAGTTCATCGCCCACAACCTGTTCCGACCTTTTCAGACGACCAAAAAACGCGGCATGGGTATCGGAATGTTCCAGGCCAAGACGATTGTCGAAGCCCATGGTGGGCGTATTGAGGTGCAGAGCGTCCCCGGTTCGGGCTCGACCTTCCGCATTTGGCTGCCGTTGGGATTGGATGAGAAAGCGCAAGCATGAAACCGAGACTGCTGATTGTTGACGATGACGACGAGATTCGCTCCCAGCTCAAGTGGGCGCTCGCCGAGGATTACGAACCGCTGCTGGCAGGCGATCGCCTGGCCGCGTTAAAGTCTTTTGCCGAACATAAACCCGCCGTCGCCTTGCTCGATCTGGGGCTGCCGCCTCGTCCAGCCGACCCTGACGAAGGGCTGGCCGCGTTGTCAGCCCTGCTGGAACAGGACCAGGGCGTCAAAGTCATCATCGTCACCGGCCAAGGCGAGAAGACCAACGCGCTCAAAGCCGTCGGCGCGGGCGCGTACGACTTCCTCACGAAGCCGGTCGACGTGGAGGAACTCAAAGTCATCCTGCGCCGCGCCTTCCACATTGCGAATCTGGAAGGCGAGTATCGCCAGATGCAGGACGCCATGTCCCGCGACGGTTTCGAAGGGATGATCGGGAGCTGCGGGCGGATGCAAACGGTGTTCAACACCATCCGCCGTGTCGCCACCTCTGACGCCCCGGTCCTGGTTCTCGGCGAAAGCGGTACCGGCAAGGAGGTCGCCGCCCGGGCCATCCACCACCGGAGTCCACGAAAGCACGGCCCATTCGTGGCCATCAACTGCGGCGCCATCCCGGAAACCCTGCTGGAGAGCGAGCTGTTCGGACACGAGCGCGGCGCGTTCACCGGGGCCCACGTCCAGCGCAAGGGCCGCATCGAGGCAGCGGCGGGCGGGACTTTGTTACTCGATGAAATCGGCGAACTGCCTCTGCCATTGCAGGTGAAGCTGCTGCGTTTCCTGCAAGAGCAGACCATCGAGCGCGTCGGCGGCCGCGTTTCCATCAGTGTGGACACCCGTGTCATTGCCGCGACGAACATGGACTTGAAGAAGGCGATGTCGGAGAACCGATTCCGTGAGGACCTCTTCTATCGCGTGGCGGTGGTGGTGGTGGAGTTGCCGGCATTGCGGGAACGGCGAGAGGACATTCCTGTGCTGGCAAAAGCCTTCCTCAGGAACTTCGCCGCCGAGTCGAAGCGCAGTGGACTGCAACTCAGCCAGGCGACCTTGCGCGCGATGCAGGACTACGACTGGCCGGGTAACGTGCGCGAATTGGAAAACCGGGTCCGCCGCGCGGTCATCATGGCGGAAAGTCGCACAGTCGGTCCGGCAGACATGGAACTGGCCGAAGCTGCAGAGCCGGTCCGCCCGCGGACCTTAAAGAGCGCGCGCGAGGCCGCGGAGCGGGAGATCATCACCCACGCCCTGCAGCGTCACAATTGGAAGATCGCCCCGGCAGCGCAGGAATTGGAAATCAGTCGGCCGACGCTTTACGAGCTGATGGAAAAGCTCGAAATCCAAAAAGCCAGCGCGGAGACGCCGGGAGAATAGACAAGCATCCTCCCTAGATTCTGAGCCGCCATCAGACCTTCTTCGAAGCCACTCTTTGCGGAGACTGGACGGTCACCTCGTTGTTTCGGCCGCGGGTGTTGCCGATGGCACTTGAACTTTGGCCTTCAGGAAAGCCGCGGCAGCCTGCAGAGCCTTACGATCTTGAGCGATGCCTTTCGGGCCGAGAATCTCGAAGGACTGGGGGACGCCAGTGCGCGGCCGCACCACCAACCGCCGCCCCAGTCCAAACCGGTCCAACGAGACATCTTTTGCATCCTCGTCTCGCAGCACCCGCGAGGGGTCCAGGTTGGCCATCTGGGCGTTCGCAGTGAAACGCAGGGTGGCTTCGGCAAATACCAGCCGGCCTGGTTGCCCCATGATGGTCGCGGCGCCTTTTGTGCAATAGCCGTCCAGGTTCGCAAACCAGGCAGCGGGAAACGCCATGACCTCGGGTTCGAGCGTTGTCGTGACGGCCAGCATCGCGCCCGTCGGTTCGCGGGCTGGCGACATGAGTTCGGCGGGCCTCTTCGGCCCCCACCAGGGCGCGGACTGCTCCAACTTCACGAGCACGCCCTGCGCATCAAACTCCACCACGAGATAGCGGTCCCGCTGGATTGCGCCGCAGGCTCCCGAGTAATACGCTCCGACAAACCACAGGCCGCATACTTTCTCGGAACGATAGGCCAGCTTGCATTCGTTTGGCGCAACCGCATCCGGCTCCCCCAGCGCCAGCACGACTTCCACCCGCGTGGTCTTGCCCGGCACGAATTGCTGCGGCGTCTTCTTGGAAATATTGGCGCGGGCGCTGCCGGAGTTGAACTCCGGCGTGGGGAGCATCAGGCAGCCGGGCGCACCGACCAGCAGCACCAGCACGAGCACCAGCGGCCACGGGATCCTCACGACGCAATGCGCTTCCGGCTTCATTCAGTTCACCTCCACGAGCGAGTGGCGACGCAGTACACCGGCTTCGTCGAACACCAACACGAGGCTATACTTGGCGAGCAACCACGTGGGCCAACCGCTGGGCTGCGCTTCGCGCTCGACCACGTAGAAGCCTTTGTTCTTCGGCTCGAACCCCAGGCGGTAAGTCAGGATGTCCTCGCGCTCGAGCTTCCCGGAAGGCTGACCCAGCTTCAGCACCACTTCCTCGCGCGCGGTCTTACCGTCCAATAAAAAATCAAGCAGGTCGGCGCGGCCCTTGAGTGGTGCGGTCGTGGCGCAGCCGACCAGGAGGCCGGAGATCAAGACCGTCACCACCAACTGGGCCTTGGGGCGCACCTTCATATTTGAGTTCCCCTGTCCTGATTCTCCTCCGGTGTGGCCGCAGCGCTTCGGTCGGAGGCCTTGGTTGGTGTGGTAAGCCGATAGAGGGCCGCGCGTACTTTGGCTCGGAGACTCTCTTCCCAGTACTTGCCAAGTGCGGGCGCGAGCACGCTATCAGCCGGTGACTCCGGCTTGGCTCGCAACGCTGCCGCGCACTCGCGGAGCAGAGTCGCTTCAGCCTCCGGCAAGGCGGCCGTGAGTCCGGCGACTTCATCTTCCGAAAGCCCCCTCAAGGCGTCAGTCGTCTTGGCGAAGCCGCGTGCCAAGCCAGACTCGCCGCGCAGGAACAAGTTGCAGTCGCGCAGGAAATCCGCGGTGCCTAGACGCATAACGCCCTGCAATGCGAAGGTTTTCGCGGCAGGCGACCCAGCCGCCGAGAGTAGGTGCGCCAACGCGAGGCAACCAATAGGGCCGGTGTCTTCCGAATTGTAGAGCCGGTCCAGTTCCGCGTCCGTGTAACGTCCTTGGCTGATCATCACGAAAGCGGCCTCCCGGGCAGCCGTCCAAGGCCAGGAATATTTCGGGAACAGTTTGTTGCTCCAATCGAACGCGAAGCCTGAGAAGAAGGCGGCAAGACTATTCATCGCCAATGCCTTGTCCACCTCATCCATGGGGATGTTGAACGCGTTGGTCTCACTGCCCCCCAACAACCGGTCCACCGGGAGGAGGAGTTCGGGATTCAGCAGCTTGCGCATCGCCATCAACGCTCGGTAATGCTGGGTCGCGTTGGTGGCTGAAGCGTCCTCGGCGAGATAAAAGCGGGCGACCTCTGCACCGGCGAGGGCGGCCAGCGAACTCAACCCGCGACCGGGCGCATAACCGTTCGTCAACGGCTCGGAACGACGGGCGAAATCACGTTTGACCTGGTCCCAGACATGGAGCCCAAATCGGAACTCAAAAGTGGGCTGCTCGTTGAGGCGAACCAGTTCAACCAACCGCCCCGTTGTGGCGTCCGCACGGAAGGTGAATCCCTCGTTCGTGACCACGAGGGTGCCGCCCTCAAGGGTGCACCGACTCCCCGCGCGGGTGGCCAGGTCGAGGAACGCCGCGCGGGTGAGCTGAACGTCCAGGGTGAGCGCGGGTTTCACGTCCGGTTTTCCACGATTTCCATGCCCTTGGTAACCAGCCCCAACCTGCATGTTGAAGTGATTGCTTCCGCCGCTCTTGTCGGGCAGCAGGTGGAGAAAAAACGAGCCCCCGCCTTCGCGCAGGGCGGACAGTTTATTGCTGGACGCCCAAGCACAAAGTTGGACCGACTCCTGCGAGAGGCAGAAGCCGGCGGAGATCGGCGAACCGCCCGGGAGGTCCGTGCTGGTCAGCAGCAGCCCCCGCAGGGGCGATAGCACGAACTGCAGGGCAAATGGGAAGCTGTCGCGGTTGGTTATTGTAACCTGAACGTCCTCATCACGGGTCGGGAATCGCTCCACCCAGTCACACACGCGCAACAACGCCTGTTGCACGGGGGAAAGCGGTTCGTCGAGACGAGGGACGCCGTCCTGTTCCTTGACCTCAATGTGAAGATAGACATGCCGGCTGGAGACCGTGTCCAAGCCGACGTATTCCGGTGTGATCTCGAAATCCCAGAAGCGTCCGCAGTCGCGCAGCTTCTGGCGCGCCATCGCCAGGCGTTCGGCGGTGATCTTCATTCCCTCACGCAACTCGAGGAAGCGAAGGATGTCGCCGGGCTTGTGGCGTTTCATGCCCGCGACCGTAACCTCGCCAATGACGCCTGGTGGACCTTCTTCCAGAATGGTGATCAGCAGATCCGCGGAGGCGGTAGGCACGTCCCTTTGCAACTCCACCCTTGCCTTCGGGAAGAAGAAACCCTGTTCAGCCAGGCACGCCTCCACTTGGGCTACAGCCTGTGTCGCCCACGCGGCGCTGAAGTTGGCGGGGTCGCCGGACACCCACATCGGCTCGTCCGGTCGCTCCGCCTTGCCGGGCGTGTTCAATCCGCCGGGGCGATTGTTGAGATTCACCGACGCTTGGGCATTCCAAGTGATACCTGAATCCGCGTCTTTCGCTGGCGCGGAAGCCAGCGAACTTTTCAACGTCTCCACCGTCTTCGATGTGCCCGCCGTCGTCGTGAACCACCGGACCAGTTCATCGCCAATGACTAATTTCGAGCCCGCCACCTGGACTTTCCTCGCTAGGAAACGCGGGCCTTCCGTCACCTTGACGCGAACGCGGAAGGCTTGCTCGTCATAAATGATCTCGGCCTTAGCGTCAGGAAAACCCCCGGCTTGGCAGCCCGATTCCACCATGGCCTTGAGCTCGTCGAGGAACGCGTGCATGTCGGCCTGCGGATGAGCGGCGAGCAGGTAGCTCGGCTTGGTTGCCAGCGCGTGGCGGACTTGATCGGCGGTAAACGTCCGCAGACCTTCGAAGAGAATTCGATCCGGGTCGCCCGCCTCGCCAACCTTCACTGGCAAGGCTTGTTCCAGGCGCGGCTTCATGTGCTGCTCCAGGAGCGCGGCCAGCGGGGCATTGGTGACACCAACGACGTAATCGAGAGGCTTCATGCGCAAGTGGTCTTTTGCGTCCGGATCCGCGCCGTGGTTCAAGAGCCATTCCGCCATCGCGCGTTCCCCCGCCTTGGCAGCGAGGTGGAGCGCGGTGTGCCCTTCCTTGTCTTCGATCGCGATGTTCGCCCCTGCGGCGACGAGCAGTTCCGCAGCAGGCAATTGACCGGCTTGGGCTGCGGCGTGCAGGGGCGTGAGGCCCGTTTCGGATGAGGCATCAGGCTTGGCGCCGCGTTTAAGCAACAGGTCCACGAGATTCGTGCGCCCGTCCTTGGCAGCGTAATAGAGTGGCGTGGTGCCATCGGCACGCGTGATGTCCACTTCCGCTCCGTGACCCAACAAGTACTCCGCCGCGCGCGTGTGACCGCCATACGCTGCAGAATGCAGCGGCGTGCAGCCGTGGACATCTTTGGCATTCACCTCGGCGCCGCGCTCCAGCAATGCCGAGAGCGCCTTGATCTTACCCTGACGGGCCGCGGCGTGGAGCGGAGTGAGTTCATCTTTGCCCGGCAAGTTAAGGAGTGTGGCATTCGTGGCCAGCAGGGTGTTGATCCGGGCTACGTCATCAGCCTCGGCAGCGTCGTGGATTTCAGCCGCTTGGACCGAAGCCGCGAGCCAGGCCAGCGTCAGGGTTTTTAGAAACGATACGGGAGTCTTCATGGCATTAATTCCTGCATTCTAGTTAAAGCTGTCTTGTGGCCGGCGCGCCGGTGGCGGCGCAGGCTCTTGCCCCAACGCATGACACCGAGTTCCAGCAACGTCTCCAAGGTATTGGCCGCGCCCACCTGCTCGGACGATCCGGCTTTCGTGGATGCGGTCAATGTTGACGCCCTTCAGACGAATCCGCTTACCCGCTGGCTGCATGCTCTGGCATTCGCCGTGGTGCGCCCCACCGCCGCACTTTGATGTTTCGGAACCAGACTTCCGGCACCCAGAGCTGGAAAGCGATGTGGCCCGTTCTGGCCTTGGCGAACTGGGAGTAGGCCTGGAACGAACTGGCAGCAACCGCTGACTTGAACGCCGTGCTGTCGAGTTCGTATTCGGCGACCTTGCGCCCGTTCAGCCAGTGCTCGACGTGGTTGGTCCGCACCAGCAAGCGTGACTGATTCCACTCGCCACGCGGCTTGAGCACCTTGTTTGTGGGAGCAATGAGCCCCCAAGCAGCACCGCTGGTCTCGTTGGCGGGAACCGCAGAAGAACCGTCATCGAAGATCTGGTACTCCGGACCTGATTTCCAAGGCGCGTCGTAGGACTCGGTAACGCGGTACATCACCCCGCTGTTTCCTCCTCCTCCCGTCTTCCACTCCCAAGCCAGTTCGAAGTCGTCGTATTGATTGGTCGTGATGATGTGTCCCGTCGGGCTCCCGGCAACAGTCTTCAGTTCGCCGTTGGCGGTAACGACCCAGTGGTTGCTCGGAAAAGTCGCTTGCTGATAACCGCGGAAGGCGGCGGTCGAAGTGCCGTCGAACAGAATCTCCCAGGCCTTCAGGCGGTAGAACTGCGGCAGGCCGGCCGTGCTCACTGTCACGCTAAACGCGTTGCCGACCGACGCTGCCGTATTCGTCACGATCCGCCACCCGGCTGGATCGGCCAAGTTAGTCGAGACCTGGAGGTAATACTCGCGGGCCGGCTCCTGCGGCCAACTCAGTATCAAGCCGGTGGCCGAAGCTGCCGCCGTGAGTTTCGACGCCGCCCAGCTCGTTGCGGTTGGCAAAAGTGTTGTCCCAAAAGCCAGCAGGTTGACTGTAACTGACGTTCTGATCGCCGTGCGCAGTTTGTTCATAACGGTTCGCTGTTCGTTGGCGGGCTTCTGTTTGCAGCCGTACTGCCCTCGCCACACCGCAGCCCGGCACTTATTCGTGCGCCGTTCGTTGACTCATCCCCTCATTTTTCCGGCATCCAGCGCCGGATTCTGATGTTCCGAAACCAGACCTCCGGGGTCCAGTTTTGGAAGGCGATGCCGCCTTTTCGGGCCTTGGCGAATTGCGGGTATTCCTTGAAGTTGCTGTTGTTGATCAATGCCTCAAACTCCGGGCTGCCAAGCTCGTATTCGACAACCTTCCGCCCATTCAGCCAATGCTCGACATGATTGCTGACCACCAGCAACCGAGACTGATTCCATTCACCGATGGGCTTGAGGAATTTGTTGGTGGGAGCAATGAGCCCCCAAGCCGCGCCGCTCTTGTGGACCGGCAGCGGATTGTGAGACTCCTCACCATCATCAAGCATCTGATACTCCGGGGCGGATTTCCATGGCTGGTCATAGTATTCGGAGGCGCGAAACAGCACTCCGCTGTTTCCACTTGGTTCAGCCGCCCATTCCCACGTCAGCTCGAAGTCGTCGAACTCTTCATTGGTGATCAGGTAGCTGGGCAGGTCGCCGCCAATGGTTCTCAACTCGCCACCGCCGCTGATCATCCACCCGTTCCGTGGAAAACCCGTCTGCCCATAGGCATGAAACGCTGCTGTGGAAGTGCCGTCGAACAAGTTCTCCCACTCGGTCCAGTGTGCTGGGATGCGCACGGGTGTCCGCCAAGCCGTGATCCCGTAAACCAAGGCCGCGGCAAACGCCAGGGTGAGCAGGATGGCGACGACGACTGTCGTTGCCTGGCGGTGGCGGCGGAGGAACTTGCCGAGGCGGTAGGCTGCCGTCGGGGGTCGCGCTGCTACCGGTACGTTGCTCAAGTAGCGTTGCACGTCGGTGGCCAGACCCGCGGCGGCTTCATATCTGCGGGAACGGTCCTTGTCCAAACAGGTCATCACGATCCAGTCCAGATCGCCCCGAACCAACCGGCGCAAGGTGGCCGGCTCAGCTTGGCGCCGCCGGGCGACTTCGGCCAAATCTGCGCCCAGGGCCTGCAGTCGCGTCGAGGGCTTCTGGGGTTCGGTTTCACGAATCATGCGCCGAAACTCATCCAGCGCGGCTTGGGCCAAGGTGTCCTTGTCGAAAGGCGTCACGCCCGTCAGCAGTTCGTAGAGCAGCACGCCGAGCGAGTAGATGTCCGAGCGCGTGTCAATATCCAGGCCGCTCAACTCCGCCTGCTCGGGGCTCATGTAAGCGGGGGTGCCGATCATTTGCGCGAAGCCGGTGAAAAGTGTCTTCTCCGTGAGCTTCGGACCGAGTGCCTTGGCCACTCCGAAATCAATCACCTTCGGCACCGGTTCGCCGTCGTGCAAGGTGACCAGCACGTTGCTTGGCTTGAGATCCCGGTGGATGATCCCTTTCTGATGCGCGTGCTGGACCGCGTGACACACCCTCATGAACAAGTGCAGCCGCTCGGTAGTGGAAAGCTGTTCCCGGTCACAGTAGTCCGTGATCGGAATGCCTTTCACCAATTCCATCACGAAATAGGGCCGGCCCGTGTCGGTGGCACCGGCGTCGAACACTGTGGCAATGCTCGGATGATCCATCAGCGCCAGCGCCTGGCGCTCCGCCTCAAACCGGGCCACCACCTCCTTCGTGTCCATGCCCAGCTTGATGATCTTGAGGGCGACCCGGCGTCGCACCGGTTCCT
>CAZWJC010000247.1:0-10576 GCA_964634255.1 uncultured Verrucomicrobiota bacterium
GTCGTCTTTCCGCTACCTGTCGGGCCGGTGAGCAGGACCATGCCCTGCGGCAGCTCGGTGAGCTGGCGCATGAGATTCTCCTGTTCCGGCTCCATGCCCAGTTGCGCGAGATCAAGAAACAGGCTTTGTCGTCCCAGCACGCGCAGACAGACAGTCTCACCGTGGTTCGTCGGAATGACGGAGACCCGCAGGTCGTAGGATTCCTCTCCGGTTTTCATCGCGATGCGGCCATCCTGCGGCAGCCGTTTCTCGGAGATGTTCATCGACGCCATGATCTTGAACCGGGAGACAAGCGCCGCGTGGAGCTGTCGTAGCTCGGCCGGCACCGGGACACTTTGCAGCACGCCGTCGATGCGGTAACGGAGGCGAATCTGGTCGGGATACGGCTCAACGTGAATGTCCGTGGCATCCAACCGGAGGGCCTCAACCAGGATTTGATCCACGAACCGGGAGATCGAAGCCTGCACCGCGGCGTCGTCCGGCGCCTTCACATCGAAGACCGATTCCCGCTCGGAATCATCCGCACCTCGTTCCTCGCGCAATTGCCGGATCGTCTCCGCCCCCAGACCAAACTCCTTGCGCAGCGTGGCGTGAATGGCGCTGGGCGTGGTGATGACGAACTGGAAGCGTTTGTTCAGCAGCAGCCGAAGATTGCCCTGCTCGATCGGCTTCGGGAGCTCAGCCACGGCCACGGTCAGAAGATCTCCCTCCAACGTCAGCGGGATCATCTGGTTATTAAAAACCAGCTTGAGCGGCAGGTGTTCGAGCAAGGTCTTGTCGAGCGATACCGCGCCCAGATCGTTGAACGGGAGATTATTCAACGTGGCCAGCGCCCGGTAGGTGTCCTCTTCGGAGGCGTAGTTCAGGTCCACGATGGCCTGGTGCTGTGCCATCCCCAGTCGCGTCTGCCGGCGGCGGACAAGCTCCAGTTGCTTCTCGGAAAGAATGCCTTGCTGCCGCAGCAAGTCACCGACGTCAGGTGCCGTGTCAACGTTCATTCCGGCACCTCGACTTCCGTGCTGCCGCGGAACGGAACGGCGACCGCCTGCGTCCCACTACGCATCAACGTAAGCTGCGTCCGCTGAATGTTCGAGATCATCAGATCACTGATGACGGCTGCACCGAATGGCAACATGGCTGTCGCCCCGCCCACGCCCACGAAGACACGCTTCTCCCCCGCGCTGGTTTCGAAATAACCGTTATAGGTGAGGGCGACCTTACGGGTCTTCTTGACGTCTGGGTTGGGGGGCGGCGGGGGCGGCGGGGGCTGAAAATAGGCCGTGGCAAACGCCGCGGGCAGATGCGGGGCCGGGGCGACTGCCAGGAGCGCTGCGGGCGCGAAGATCTCAACCAATCGCTCGTTCGTAAGCGTGATCTGGCTGGAGGTCGTGGGCGGCGTGAGGCGCGGCAACGTCGGCAGTTGGCCGCCCAAATCCCGCACCAAGAGGAACACCAGCAAGCCCAAAATGCCAAAAATCCCGCCAGCCACGACGTAGCTGCGATCGAACTGCGCGCTCATCGTACGGCCTCCGTGGAAAGAGGTTCGCAGAATCCGGTGACCACAACGTCCAGACTGGATTCGTTCAGGTTCGCCGGAGAATTCTTGAGGATCACACGGTCCACAAACAACGGTTGCGTCTTGCCCGGAATCAAGGACAACTTGGCCGCGGCCAGCTCGTTGGTCTGCAACGGCAGACTACTGAGAAACTGCACCAGATTGGAGGCGGAGCCACACAACTCGAGGCGCATGGGAAACTCCGCCAACAACGCGCCCCGACCGTCGGCAGACGTGTACTGCTTGATCGGCAACATGGCGAGGTTACTGATGGCCCGCGGGGTCGAGGCGACGGCAGTGGCCAGGAGTTGCCGGGCCAGGGTGAGTTGCGCCCAATGCAGCGAGGCGGGGTTAAGCTCCGCATCGAATTCCGGCAACCCCTTGAGCGCGGCCTCCGTGAGCTGGACCTTCTTGACCTCAGCCGCCCGCCGCAGCTCTGCGGTCATTTGAAAGCGCTCCTGCTCGAACTCAAACAACTGAAACTCCTCCCGCAACCGGGCCTGCGTCCCGGCATCCAGGCGAATCCGCTTCCAAGCCGCGCCGCCCGCGCGCTGCAGCAACGCTGCGGACTGCTGCATTTGCTGCACGGTCCGGCGCAGCGCCGCTTCGTCCAGCGAACGCACGTTGGCGTTGGTCTGAGCCGCCGCCACCAGCCGCTTCCAGGCATCAGCCGTGGGCTTGTCGAGGTCCAACGCCCAAGTACTCAAGCTGCGGTAGGCAAACCAGTAGAAGGCCAGCAACCCGACCGCCGCCAGCAGCAGGCCAATCTGGAATCGCCGCAGTTTTCGCTCGGAGATCATGGGCCGGGTCGGGGTGTCGGTTGATTGACCGCTGGGGCCGGAATCCCGCGGCTGCGCAACGGCAACCAAGCCGGCAAACGCCGCACGGCGTTGGTGCCGCCAACCAACGGATCGGCGACTTTTACGGTTTGAAACAAGCCGCGCCAGCCCAGATCCGCCAGGTCCACAGTCACCGCGAAGTGCCGGTCAGGGATCAGGACCTTTGCATCCACGAGTGCGCGGCGCTGGCTCGCCGGCACCGAATCTACCCGGCTAAACAGCGGATCCTTGCGCAGATCCGTGACGACATCGCTGACGGTTTTCAGGGTCCGATCGCCTTGCGCCGGCACGCACAGCTCAAAGGTAAACGCCGGCTTGGCCAGGCTCTCATCCCCCAGCGGAAGGGTGTTCGTAATGCTGAGACGATTGGTGATGACCGGTGGAAGAGTCGTGCCACGGGAATAGCTATCGCTGTCAGCCAACAGCACACAGAAGAAATCGTAACGCGACCGCGACTGCTGAAGCATGTGCAGGGTGTGGAGGAGGTCAAGCGTGCGTTCCTGACGATCCAGCAGCGGCCAATATCGCTCAAAGGCCTGGTCGCGCTGTCGGGCTTGTGTCTCGATCTGACGGACTTGAGCCAAGGCTGCCTCCGCTGAACGCGCCAGATTACGTTTACGAATCAACAGTGACGCCTTGAGCCAAGTGGCCCCGGCCAACAGCACCGCCACCACAACCAGACTGACCAAACAAGCCATGTTCGCGCCGGCCAGTTTACGCAGGTTACGACCGTGAAGGCGTAATGCCGGCGGAAGCAAGGAAGGCGTGTCCAGCGGCCTGCGAACCGCCGCCACGGCGGCGCCGTACGCGACGGCAAAGTCCGCAGCCCGCAAGTCTTCACCTCCGTGGGTCAAGGCAGGCCAAAGAGAATAGGTCTGTTCCGAACCATTGCGCAAGTAGTCCCAGAAACCAGGCAACCGCACAGCCCCGCCAGATACAATCACACTCACGGGCTGGCCGGTCGGGAGACCATCTGAATTCTGCTTTCGGCATCCTTCGAGCGTTTTGCGCAACTCGCCCTGCCAGTTGCCAACGGCGTTGACCAATGCCGGCACTTTCTTCGCCCCAGCGAACAAATCCTGGGCGGCTAGTTGGGCTTCCGCCTCCGGCACGGGCAGTTTAAGCGCGATGGCCACGGCTTCGGCAAACGCACGGCTGCCCACCGCAAAACTGGAGGCAAAGACAGGCTGCCCTGCACTCACCACCACCACCACCGTGGAACTGGCACCGATATCCACCAAAACGCAGTGGGGCACTTCCGGCCGCAGGGCTTGGTGAGCAAAAACCAGAGCGCTGGCAAGGCTGGCGACATCCCGCACCTCGTTCGGCGTCTCGGTCACGCGCTTGATGTGCTGGTCCACGTCGTCTTCGCGCGCGATGGTGACGAAGTAAGGCTTTTGAAACTTCGCGAAGGGGGTCAACGCGACGGCATCGTACACGAGCGGGCTGTTGCTGATGCCCCGCAGGCGTCCGGTTTGCGCCTCAATGACCTGGGGAATGTCCTTCTCGCCGCCAGCCGGCAAATCCAGCACCTGGGCAAAACTCAGATGGGCCGGCAGTGCGAGGGCCAACGGTCCCCCACCCCATTCCTGTAACAACCCTGCCAAATGTCGCCGCGACTCTTCCGGCGTCACCAACCCTTCTTCCTGGAGATCCACCACCTTGCCGGCCAGCACCCGGATACCTGTACGCTCGACTTCCAACAGCAGGAGTTTGATGAAGCACGAGCCATGATCCACGGCAATCAGCCGCCCGGGAAACCATGGTTGGAAGGGCTTCATGCGCGCTCCTCTGGGGCTTACTTCTTCGCCGCTTCCTCGTATCGCAGATACTCGCCACTTTCGGTCACCAACGTGGCCGTAACGAAGATGAGCAGGTACCGCGGGCGATCCACCTCCGTGCGGCGTCGGAACGCCGCGCCGATCAGGGGCAGGTTGCCCAGCACCGGAACTGCCTCCACCATGGTGGAGCGCTCGCGCTCCAAGACCCCGCCCATGACCACGGTTTCACCCGACTTCACCACGACGCGGGTGGCGAGTTCCTGGGTGCGATACTGTGGCAGCTTGATGTCGAACGAGCCCGGGGTGCCGCCCACTGCAGTGGTGGGTTCCGTCAGAGTCGCGTAGGTCACCAACTGCACATCGGTGTTCACTTTCGGATTCAAAGCCAACACGATGTGCTGACCGTCCCCCGCAATGCTGGCCAGCACGTTCAGCTCCGCCCCGGCGGTAATCTTGGTGGGCTTGCCCTGCGGTACCCATGACGAAATCGTGTAATACTGCTGCGAGGATGTCTTCACCTGGTATTCCTCGTAGTAGTACTGCACCTTGCCGTCGCTGATGGACGCGGGACGGTTGTTGATCACCGTCAGCCGCGGTGCACTGAGGGTCTGACTTTCTCCGGTCTGCTCCAAAGCACTGATCGTCGCCGTCAAGGTGTCCCGGCCGAGGATGTTGGTGAACGTCTCGTGGATGCCGGTGCCGACAAACTGAACGTTCTGGCTGCCCACCAACCCGGTAAAGTCCTGCGGGGTCCGTGCACCTCCGGATTTTTGGGCCGTTTCCCACAGTACCCCCAATTGCAGGAACGCGGGTTTGGAGATTGTCACAAAGCGCGCCTCAATCAGCACTTGATTGATGGGTTGGTCGAACTCCTGCACGATCTTCTCCATGACCTCAAGCTGCTCGGGCGTGCCCCGCGCGACGATTAGGTTGTGCTCGTAGTCAATGAACCACTTGGACCCCATGAAAAGATTGGTAATGGCGCGTTCGATGGAGGGCGTGGGCGGCGCGTCGTCATTCACGAACTTCTTGAACTTCTGGGTCTCCGTCACGGTCCGGACATTGGGGGCGTTGACCTCCGAGCGCACAACATCCTCCGCCCCGAGTTGCGCCGGCAACACGAAGCCCTTCCGCAGCCGGTAGAAGCGCGTTTCCTCCATCAACCGCTTCGGGTCCTTACCATCGGTAACCCACACCAACTCCGGCCCCACCTGAAACTGCACGTCGTAGTTGCGGGCAACATATTTGAAGAATTCGCCCAGCCGGACCTTTTCCAAATTGACCGAAAGCGTCTGCTTTAACACCGGCAGCGCCTTGTCAGCGACAATGTTCACGCCGGAAGTCTGACTCAGATTCACAATGATGTTTTCCAACGGAACGTTGTCCAGATGGATGGATACCTCCTTGTCGAGAATCTTGGCCATCGGCCCCCGGGTGGCTTCAATGTCGAACAACGGCCCCGTCTCAGTCTTCAGCTTGCCGTAGGTTTCCGGGATGTAGCGCGCGTGCTCGATCTTGTCCACGGTATCCCGCACGTCCTTGCTCGCCGGCAGCCCGCGATCCTTCTTCTCCGTAAACAGCTCTTTCAAAGTTGGATTGAACACCGAATTCTTCGCGTCGATCTCGCGTATCTTGTCCTCCACGGCTTGGGCGCGAATCTTCTGTTGCTGACTGACGACCCACGTGTTGATGCGTTGCAGGGAAGGGTCGTTCGGATCCCGGGCCAGCAGGGCGGCAGATCGCTTGCAGGCCGTCTCCCAATCCCCAGCCGCTGCCAGGTCCATCACAGCCCTGATCTCAACATCATGAGCCGCGCTATACCGGATGTTGGGCTGAGTAACGAGGCTGTAGTCAGGCGTGAGGGCGTTGGTCGTCGCTGCGGGTGTGTTCGTCGTCGCAGCGAGGACGTTCGTTGCGGAAACGCCTGTGACCCCGGGTGGTTTTTCCTCAACGGGCTTCGCAACGGGTTTGGGAGTGGCCTCTGCGAAGGGGTGATCGTTCGCCGTTTGCCGGCAGGCGGGCAGGGCCACCACCAACAGCACGAGCAATAAGTGTTGAATGACGCGCGACGGATTAACCATCTGTGAGATCATAGACGCGAGTTCCTGCCATTTGATTCACGTTGCGTCCGCAATTGTGCGTCAGACTTCGCTGGCAATGCAACGAAATCCCTCGACCCGCAAGAGTTTTTTCGGTCGGCCAGCGCCATCGCCTCAAGGCGCGACATCCCGATGGCGCGTCAGCGTCCCTTGGCTTGGTGCATGGTCGCCCGCTTCAGCTCGCGGTCAGACTCGCGCCGCTTGAGGTCCTCCCGCTTATCGAACTGCACCTTGCCCTTCCCCACCGCGAGCGACACTTTTACCCGGCCGTTTTTCCAGTAGAGCCCCAGCGGAATCAGCGCGTTGCCTTTGACCTCCGCGAGGGCGAACAGCTTCCGTATTTCAGATTTGTGGAGGAGCAGTTTGCGGTCAGCCTTCGGGACGTGATTCTGCCGGTTGCCGTGGCTGTATTCGTCGATATGCGCGTTGCAGAGCCAGACCTCCCCGTTGCGAACATCGGCAAAGGCATCCTGCAATTGCCCCTTGCCGGCGCGCAGGGCCTTGACCTCCGTCCCGTGCAACACAATACCCGCCTCGAAGGTCTCGAGGATGTGGTAGTCACGTCGTGCCCGCGCGTTGTTAACGATGTCTGCCATTAACCACAACAGCCAGAAGGTCGCCCTTCTGGCTGCGAAATCTCCCGGACTGTGCTACCGGGTTAGTGCTTCTTGGCCTTCTTTCTCGCCTTTTCAGGCACAAGGTCGGCCGCCTCGGGCTTTTCCCAGCCGATCTTGTCTTCGATAATCTCCAGCAGGGCGACATCCGCCGCGCCGAGGTTGTCCGGACAAGAAACGAGCGGCCGGCTGATCCCGCCCGCCCCCGAAGTGAGCTGGCGCACCCGCCGCGACACAATGTTCGTCAGGACATTCGAGTTCCCGACCTTTTCCAAAGCTTTCTTGCAGAGTTCTGCGTTCATTCTCCAGTTTGAAATTGAGCGCGGTAGAATACCCCGCGCTGCCGGGTTGGCAATCCTAAAAACCGCTTAAAATCGCGCTTGCAGCCAAGCCGCGCTTCTCCTACAAGACGGCCCATGTCTGTCCGCGCACAACGCCCACAATCCCAACCGGCCGCCGCCTTCGACCTGAGCGGTTACGTCGCCCGTCGTTGCGACGCCGTCAACCGTGCCCTCGACACTTTCCTCCCGAAGGCCAACACCAAGCCCCCGACCATCCATAAAGCGATGCGCTACTCGCTGTTCGCCGGCGGCAAACGAATGCGGCCCGTGCTTTGCCTTGCGGCCGCCGAGGCTTGCGCAGGCAAGGTAGAGACCGCCTTGCCGCTAGCCTGCGCCGTGGAATGCATCCACACTTACTCACTGATCCACGATGACCTGCCGGCGATGGACAACGACGATTACCGCCGGGGACGGCTCACCAATCACAAGGTGTTCGGTGAAGGCATCGCCGTGCTGGCCGGCGATGCGCTCCTGACGCAGGCATTTGAGATCGCCGCCCAATGTCAAGCTTGGCCGCGATATTCGCACCAGCAGGTGGTCCTGGAAATCGCGCGCGCTGCCGGCTCACTCCAACTCATCGCAGGTCAGGTCGCTGACCTTGAAGGCGAAGGCAAGAAGACCTCCGTGGCCCAACTCCGTTATATCCACGAGCGGAAGACCTCCGCCCTGCTCTGCTGCTCCGTTCGCCTCGGTGGCATGAGCGCAAACTGCACCCCGGCACAGCTTCAGGCGCTTACTGATTTCGGCTACCACGTCGGCCTGGCCTTCCAAGTCATAGACGACATCCTGGACGTCACCCAGACCAGCGAGAAACTGGGTAAGACTGCCGGCAAGGACACGCAAGCTCAGAAAGCGACCTATCCATCCATCGTCGGCTTGGAGAAATCTCGGAAGATCGCAGAGGAATTGACGAACAAGGCGTTCGCCGCCTTGAAACCGTTTAAGGGGAAGGCCGTCGCACTGAATGCGCTGGCGGAGTATCTCCTCAAACGAGATCGCTAGAGCCGACTGACTCGCAGCAACCCGGCATGGGAGTCAGGTTATCCTGACGGGACTACCTTTGCTCAATCTCCAAGGCAAAGTCCCGGCTGTCCTATTCATGCCTGAGCCGAAGCCGGCGGGGGGGGAGTTGGCGGAGGCGCTGGCCGCCGGACGTCCTTAAGCCGCTCGCGAATCATGTCGGCGCGCAGTAAATCGCGCTCTTCGGCCGCCAGCTTCTCGGCATGCAGCCGCTGCAAATGCGCCGGCTGCGTCATGATGAACAACTCGTCCGTTAGCGACCGGTCGGCGCTGGGAAACATCCCCAAATCAATCCCCAGCCGCATAAACGAGAGCATGTTCATCGCTTCCTTCGAGGCGATGATGTGGGAGTTCGCCAAGATGCCGTAGGCGCGGCCGATGTGATTGAAGACCGTCTTGGGCTTCTTTTCCACCAGGCTTGCCCGGGCGTTGTCTTCGTATTCGATGACCTGTGCCAGGACTTTTTCCAGCCGCTCGACGATGGCATTCTCGCTCTCGCCCAGTGTCATCTGATTCGACACCTGGAACACGTTGCCCAGCGCCTCCGTGCCTTCGCCGTAGAGCCCGCGCACCGCGAGCCCCAGCTTGTTGACGGATTGAATGATCGCATTCATCTGCTCCGCGAGCACAAGCCCAGGGAGGTGAAGCATCGCGCTGACCCGAATCCCCGTGCCCAGATTGGTCGGACACGCAGTCAAATAACCCAGTTCGCTGCTAAAGGCGTAGTTGAGCTTCTTCTCCAACTGGGAGTCCACAGCGTCAATGGCGGCCCATGCCTGGCGCAACTGCAATCCGGGAAGCAACGCCTGCATGCGCAGGTGATCCTCCTCGTTGATCATCAAACAAATGCTCTCATCGTGATTGAGCACGACCCCGCTGCCCGCTCCCTTCGCGGCGTGCTCGCGGCTGATCAAATGCCGCTCCACCAGAATCTGTTTGTCGAGCGGCGAGAGCTTGTCCATCGCCTCCGAGAAACCGCCCTTCAGCTCGGGCAGACTCTCCACAGCCGGCCGGATGTTCTCATAAACGAGCGACCGCTCAGCCTTCTTGGCCCAGCCGGGAAACGGAAACTCGCGCATGTTGCGCGCCAGCCGCACGCGGCTGGACATCACAATACGATCATGCGGTCCCTGGCGACGCGCAGTCTCGGCGGGCGGGGTGAGAAACTCGTGAATGTTCATGACCTACGCCGTCTTGACGTTGGGCTGGCGCACGTTGAGTTGCTTAATCTCGTCGCGCAACTGCGCCGCCAGCTCGAAATTCTCCTGCTCAATGGCTTTGGCAAGCTTCTTCTGGAGTTGCCGGACGCGCTCCTTGAAATCCAGCGTTTGACGCAAGGCCTCCGGCACCTTGCCCACGTGGCGGGTGCCTTTGTGCATCGTCTTGAGCAACCCCTCCAACCCCTCGGAAAACGTGCGGTAACACTCGGGACATCCCAACCGGCCAGCTTTCTTGAAGTCCGCCTGCGTAAAACCGCAATGAGGGCACTTCAATTCGCCACCTTCGGTCGCCGCCGCCGCCTGCTCCATCTCTTGAGAGGCGCCCAAACCAAGCAGCAAGTCCGCCAAGGAAAACCCCGTGGGGTCGTTGACGCCCTTCTTCTTGGCGCATTCTTCGCAGAGGTCCAGCTTCTGCATCTTCTCGCCGGCAATCTGCGTCAGATGCACCGTTGCCTCGCGTTCCTGGCAAACGCAACACTTCATGGTTTCCGCCAAATCGGTTCGCCGGACACCTGGGTCAAGGCATGATACCGCTCGACAAGCTTCCGCGTCAGCACGCCGGGTTTGCCGTTCCCGATGACCCGCCCATCAATCTTCACGACCGGCACGATCTCGGCGCCCGTGCCCGTCAGGAAACACTCGTCGGCGTTGAACACATCGTAGCGGGTCAGGTTCGGCTCGGAAACACGGCAGCCTTCCTCCTCCGCCAACTCCATCACCACGCGGCGCGTGATGCCGTACAGCGCCCCCGCCGAAAGCGGAGGGGTGAGCAATTCGCCACCTTTGACGATGAATAGATTGTCGCCCGTGCATTCCGCCACGAAACCCTCGGCGTTCAGCATGATGGCCTCTTCCACCCCGGCGTTGTTGGCCTCGATCTTCGCCAAGATGTTGTTCAGGTAATTCAACGACTTGATGGCCGGGTTGAGAGCGCTGTGCAGATTGCGCGTCGTCGGCACGGTGACGATGGCCAGCCCATTGCGGTAGTACTCCTCGGGATAAAGCTGAATCTTCCCGGCGATGATGATCACAGAACCCTTTTTGCACCGGTTGGGATTCAAGCCCAGCGTGCCGGTCGTCTTCTGCGGCCTGTTCCCGGTCGACGCG
>CAZWJC010000248.1:0-10563 GCA_964634255.1 uncultured Verrucomicrobiota bacterium
CACGTTCTACCCGCTCGTGCCGCCGGAGCAGCATTTCGCCACGCACCCGGAATGGTACAGCCTCATCAACGGCAAACGCACTCACCAGAACGCCCAGCTCTGCCTCTCGAACCCGGAGCTGCGTAACTTCGTCGTCGGACGCGTGAAGGAGTGGCTGCGCGAGTCACCGGACGCGAGCATCATTTCCGTGACGCAGAACGACTGGCACGGCCAGTGTCAGTGCGACCAGTGCAAAGCCATTGACGATGCCGAGGGCAGCCCATCTGGTAGCCTGCTCTCCTTCGTGAACTTCGTTGCAGAGAAGATCGAGCCGGAGTTTCCAAACGTGGCGGTGGACACATTTGCCTACCAATACACGCGCAAGCCGCCGAAGACGATCAAGCCGCGGCCCAACGTCATCGTCCGTCTCTGCAGCATCGAGTGCAACTTCCGCGAGCCGCTGGATCATCCGTCCAACGCCGCGTTCCTCGCCGACCTCGAGGGCTGGTCGAAGATTTGCCGACGGCTCTACATCTGGGATTATACGACCGACTTCGCCGCCTACCTGATGCCGCATCCGAACTGGTTCACGCTGGGTGCAAACGTGCGGCTCTTCCAGAAATACGGCGTGCGCGGCGTGTTCGAGCAGGGTTCGTATCAGGGCTTCGGCAACGAGATGGGCGAGTTGCGCGCCTGGGTGCTGGCGCAGCTTCTCTGGAATCCGCAGCAGGACGAGCGCGCACTCATCAAGGAGTTTCTCGATGGCTACTACGGCAAGGCGGCGGCGAAACCCATCGCGCGCTATCTCGAACTCATGCACGAGGCGTCGAAGGGTTTCTACCTCGGCTGCTTCACGCGACAGAACGCGCCGCATCGCACGGCGAAGGTGTTGATCGAAGCCGAGCAACTTTGGCAGCAAGCAGAGAAAGATGTGACTAACGACCCGGAACTTACCGTTCGCGTGCGGTTGAGCCATCAGCCGGTGCGCTTCGCGATTTTGCGCGATTGGGAGAAGCTCCGTTACGAGTGCTGGGAACAGGGGCAGGCCTGGCCGTTGCCGGAATCGCGCAAGGCGGTGGCGGATGAATTCGCCGCCGTGGCAAAAGGTGTGCCCGGCAAACCGCGGACCGTGGTGCATCCGCTCAACGAGTCCGGCCTGACGGTGGAGAAGTTCGTCGAAGCCTTCGCCAAAGATCCGAAGCGCGAGTTCGGCCCGCCGCCGCCGAAACGATCCGCGAAGCCGAAACCGCCCACGGACCTTGAAGGGGCGAATCTGCGGGGCGCGGTGGATGTGCAGGATAACCTTGCCAACCTCGCGCGTCCCGGCGTGTGGGCCGAGGTTCGCCCCGACTCGACTGCGTCGGACGCTCGGGCCGTCTGGATGCCGGGCAACCACAAGGAGTGGGCGTGCTCGTTTGCGGGCGACCGTCTGCCGAACCAAGTGCGCAGCGGGCGCTGGCAGGTGTATGCCGTCGTGCGCGTCGAACCCGCGGCGGACACCAAGCCGGACGCGGTGGTTTTCACCACCGGGGTTTACGACGAGAAGGCGCGCAAGTCGCCGGCGAGCTTGAGCGTGCGGCGGGATCAAGCCGGTGCGGGCTTCCGTTCGCATCTGCTCGGGACGGTGGACATGAACGCCGATTGCCAGGTTTACGTGGCCCCTGGCGAAGGCAACACGACCCAGGCGATTTGGGTGGATCGGGTTTTCCTCGTTCCGGCGCGCTGAGTCGGTAACCTGCCCCGGCGAATGAAGCAATTGTTTCAGGAAATTCAACGGGCCCGCCGGCGAATCGCCGACGGCGTGCTGGTATCACCTTGCATCGAATCAGTGGCGTTGTCGGAGCTGACCGGCATGCGCATCTTCTGCAAGCTCGACAACATGCAGCGCACGGGAAGCTTCAAGGAACGGGGCGCGCGCAACGCCCTGCTTCAATTGAAACCCGACCAGCGCAAACGGGGCGTCATTGCGGCGTCCGCTGGCAACCACGCGCTCGGTCTGGCGTATCACGGCGCGCAGCTCCACGTTCCGGTGACCGTGGTCATGCCGCACTTCGCTCCGCTCATCAAGAGCAGCACCTGCCGGCGGCTGGGCGCGCAAGTGATTCTGCACGGCGACACCTTCGCCGCGGCGCGCGACGAGGCCAACCGGTTGAGCCGTGAGCAGGGTTTCACCTACATTCACGGCTATGACGATCCGGCCATCATCGCCGGCCAGGGCACGATGGGGCTGGAAATCCTGGATCAGGTTCCCGATCTGGAAGCCGTCGTCGTTCCGATCGGCGGGGGCGGTTTGATCGCCGGCGTATCGGCAGCCATCAAAGCCAAGCGGCCCAAGGTGCGGGTCGTGGGCGTGGAATCATTCCGCGCGCCGACCCTGACCAAGGCCCTGCGCGCCGGGCGACCCGTCAAGATCGCCGGGGCAACCACGCTGGCTGACGGGTTGGCCGTGCCGCAGATCGGCGTCAATTCCTTCGCCGTTGCCCGATCTTGCGTGGACGAAGTGGTGCGGGTGACCGAAGACGAAATCGCGCTGGCGATCCTGCGCATCCTGGAGTTGGAAAAGACTGTTGTCGAGGGCGCGGGCGCGACGCCGCTGGCGGCCTGCCTCTCGGGCAAACTGCCGCATCTGCGCGGCAAACGCGTGACGCTGGCCTTGTGCGGCGGCAACATTGACCCGAACATCCTGGATCGCGTGATTGAGAAAGGCCTCGTCGTAGATGGCCGGTTGACACGTTTCACGGCGTCCATCAGTGACCGCCCGGGCGGTCTGGCAAAACTGGCGCGGCTGCTGGCCGAAGCCGGCGCGAGCATCAAGGACGTGACGCACGACCGCGCCTTTGCCGGGGCGGATGTTTCGACCGTGAACGTGTTCTGCATCATTGAGACCCGCGACCATGCCCACGTGCGCGAAGTCCACCGGTTGCTCCGGCAAAACGGAGTTCGCTTTTGCCGCAGCGTTCGGTAAGCTCCGCCGCGAGTAAGACGATGAAAATCACGCTGAACTGGCTCAAGCAATACGTGGATTTCGACTGGTCGCCCGAGCAACTGGCCGAGCGCCTCACCATGCTCGGACTCGAAGTCGAGGGCGTGCACAAGATCGCCGGCGAGTTCGAGGGCATCGTCGTGGCGCAAATCCTCACGCGCGACAAGGTGGCGGCGGCGGACAAGCTTTCCGTCTGCAAGGTCAATGACGGCAAGGGCGAGCGCACAATCATCTGTGGTGCGCAAAACCACAAGCCTGGCGACAAGGTCCCGCTCATCCTGCCGAACTTCGCGTTACCCCTGAAGCCCGACGAGAAAGAGCCGTTCGTCATCAAGGAGCGGAAAGTCTTCGGCATCGTCAGTCAGGGCATGATGTGCTCCTGCAAGGAACTCGGTTTGCCTGGTGACGCCGAGGGGTTGTTGATCCTGCGCGAGGATGCCCAAATCGGCCAATCGTTCGCCGAATACCTCGGCCGCACCGGCGGCGACGTGGTCTATGACCTTGAAGTCACGCCGAACCGGCCGGACCTGAACAGCGTCATCGGCATCGCCCGCGAAATCGCGGCGCTGACTGGCAATCCGCTCAAGCTTCCGCAGATCACGCTGCCTGCTGCAACGGCGGGCGTGGCCTCGGACCTTGTTTCGGTCCGCTTGGACGATCCAGACCTTTGCCCACGCTACACCGCGCGCGTCGTCCGCGGCGTGAAGATCGGCCCGAGCCCGGATTGGCTGCGCAGCACGCTGGAGAAGGTCGGCATCCGCAGCATCAGCAACGTGGTGGACGTAACGAACTACGTCATGATGGAAATCGGCCAGCCGTTGCACGCGTTCGACTATCACCTGATCGCGAAGGGTAGTAGCACAGGCCTCCGGCCTGCCGGAGTAGGACAGGCTTCCAGCCTGCCGTCCGAAGCGGACGACAAGAGTGCAGGCAAGATGCCTGCCACGCCTGACAGGCAAGATGCCCGTCCCACTATCGTCGTCCGCCGCGCGCAAGAGGGCGAACTCTTCATCACGCTCGATGGTCAGAAGCGCACGATGACGAAGGACATGCTGCTCATCGCCGACGAACAGAAGGGCATCGCGCTCGCCGGCGTCATGGGCGGACTGAACACCGAGATTAACGACCGGACGGTGGACGTGCTGATCGAGAGCGCATATTTCAACCCGACAAACACCCGCCGCACGAGCAAAGCCCTCGGCCTGCGCAGCGATGCCAGCTACCGTTTCGAACGCGGTGCGGATATAGAAATCAACGACTGGGCCAGCCGTCGCGCGGCGCAGTTGATTCTCGAGACCGCCGGCGGCCAACTCGCTGAGGGCGTCGTGGACGCCTATCCCAAGACGGCGGAACGCAAGCAGATCGCGTTGCGCTTCGAGAAGACCGACGCCCTGTTGGGCATCAAGGTGAGCCACGCGGACCAGGTGAAGTTCCTCGTCGCGCTCGGCCTCGAAGTTGTCGTTCAGACTTCAGACTCAGCCAATTTCCGCATCCCTACCTGGCGCGTGGACCTAAAGCGCGAAACGGATTTGATCGAGGAAATTGAGCGGCTTTACGGCTTGGAAAAAGTTCCTGCCACGCCACCACGCGGCGCGATTGGATCGAATCCTTTCGATGCCATCCACGACCAGATCGCCGACGTGCGACGTATCCTTGCGGGCATGGGGCTGCACGAAGCCCAAGGCCAGACGCTCATTTCCGATGCCGCCGCCAGACTCGTCGTGCCCGTCGAAAGCCTGGTCATGCTCGCGAACCCGCTGAGCAGCGACATGAACGCGCTGCGTCCGAGCCTGTTGCCTGGCTTGATTGATTCGCTCCGCCACAACGTCAGCCACAAGAACTACGACGTGGCCCTGTTCGAGATCGGAAGGATCTTCCAGCGTGCTGCGGGCGTCTCGCCCGCAGAACAGAAGAAGAAACAGTCCTGTCAGCAAGATGCTGACAGCACGTTTAAAGAAGAGCGCCGCGTGGCCATCGCCCTCACCGGCCAACGGCTGCCCACGTTCTGGAGCGGCGCTGAGCGCGACGCGAAGTTCGACACCAGCGACCTCAAGGGTTTCGTCGAAGAGTTACTGGAGCAATTCGGCGTCCGCGGCGTCAGCTACGCCAAACGCGCCGAGAGCACGGCATTCTTCCTTGAATCCGCCACGATTCACCTCGGCAAGCAACCGCTCGGCGAAATGGGCCTGCTGTTGCCGACCCTGGCCAAGAAGAATGACCTGCGCGACGCCGTCCTGCTCGTGGAGTTGAATCTCGACCTGCTCATCGCCCGGCGCGCTTCTGGCAAGTCATCCAAACCGCTGCCCGCGTTCCCGTCCATCCGGCGCGACGTGGCGATGCTCGTACCCGAAGCCGTCACCCACGAAGCCGTGCTCCAGGTCGTCAAGCAGGCCAAGCCGGCGAACCTCGAAGCCACGGAGTTGTTCGACGTCTTCCGCGGTAAGAACGTGCCCGCCGGCCTGAAGAGTATGGCGTATGCATTCACGTATCGCTCTGCCGAGAAAACGCTGACCGATGCCGAGGTGAACGCCGCCCACGAGAAGCTCGTGACCGACCTGAAAGCCAAGCTGCAGGCGATGGTGCGCGAATCTTAGCACTTCACCGCAGAACGCATTCGCCGCCGAGGCGAGCAGACGAAACGGCAGACCCGAAGGCCGCGGCCAGGTTGGACGCGGCTCGACTCTCTCCGTCATGGCTCCGTCCGAAAGCATCTCTTGTATTCCCCCTCAAAGGGCCTAAGGTACGCACCATGGGAAAAGCCTGGTTCCAAAATCTGTTCCAGCCGTCGTCATCGCCGGTTTCCGTCGCCCCCAGCGCTCCGGCGGAGACTGGAGACGCGGCGGTGCAATTTGGACTCGGGCTGAAGTTCGCGGCCAGCCAAGGCGACGGACAAGACTATGCGCAAGCCGCCATGTGGTACCGCAAGGCGGCCGAGCAAAACCACCCGCTGGCCCAGTTCAACCTCGGATTGATGTATGCCGCGGGTCAGGGGGTGGCTCGGGACGAAGCAACCGCCGTCGCGTGGTTTCGCAAGTCCGCAGAACAGGGAGATGCCGGCGCTCAGCATCACTTGGGAGCGAGTTGTCGCCGCGCCTGCTTCACCGGGCGGCGGGAGGATGTTTGTGAATCAAAGGTCGAGGCCTACAAGTGGTTTCATCTCGCGGCCGACCAAGGCTACAAGGGCTCGGAGGCAGCTTATGAAATTCTAAGTCTCAGCATGAGCCGGGAGGAATTGACTGAGGGCGACCGCCGAGTCGGCGCCTTCGTGGCATCCAAAACCGCCGCGGCGCAGGACTGAATTCCGTTCCCGACTGGGCAGCGTGTCCCGCCCCAGCCAAGCACACAACCGATCTGGACGTGCAGCGGGAGCGGCGTGAGCCATCACCGCACTTAAGCCGGACGCTTGCCATTCTCCCGCCACCCGTTAGGCTGAGCGGCGAAGTCGGCGACGTGGAAGACCCAGTCTGGTTTCAGCAACGCAGTATTCCCCAGCCGACTTGGTTAGCACGGCAAACCCGGTTTGTGGCAACAAAGGTGCAGTGGGTGCGGTTGATCGCCGCGATCGTTTGTCTGGCTTCGACCAGAGAAACGCGGGCGGTTTCCATTGACGCACTGGCCGCGTGGAGCGGCGGCCTGATGGCCAGCTTTGGAGATAACGCCGTTCTCAACCCCGGCGGCACCACTTTCGGCCAGACGTTTCAGATTGCGGATGGCCCTGCGCAGTTGAGCAGCCTTTCGTTCGCGGTGCAGGGCTACGCGCCAAACCTTGCCCCGGAACCCTGCACCTTCGAGGTGTTCATCATGGCTTGGGACAGCTTGCGTCCCGTCGGACCGGTGCTCTACCAAAGCCAGTCGTTGGAAATGCCCCTGGGATTCTTCCCGATCGTCACGTTCAACCTGCCATTGGATGAAGTCCTTTTGCGTCAGCAACAGGAGTACGTGGTGTTCCTGACCGCGAACAATTACCTGAACGGCATCCGCAGCGATGCCGCGGTGGCAACGGTGCCCGGCAGCACGTACGCGGGCGGACGTTTCGTCAGCCATTCCCCGGGGTATTGCTTCAACGACCTGCTGGTACAATCCTGGACAGCGGATGTTTCCCAGGACCTGGCCTTCCGACTGAACTACACCGTTGTTCCTGAACCAAGCGCCTCGATGCTGTTAATCTCGGGGTTGATCGTCTGCGGTGTGAGCCGGATCGTGAAACGCAGACCCGCTGTGTAACTGCCGTTCTCCGGATTGGGCTGGGCGAAAGTAAGCGACGCGCTGACCAGGGGGGTCACGTCTGCTCAGACTCGGTGCTCACCGGCTGGGCGTCACCCTTAAGCGCAGCCATCACGGCATGCCAGGCAAGGATGGCGCACTTCACGCGCGCCGGGTACCTGTAAACGCCCGCGAACACCGCAAGCTTGCCCACGTCGCCCTCGCACTTCCCGGTCATGACGAGATTGTGAACTTGGTCGAACAGCGCCTTTACCTCGGCGCGACTCTTGCCCTTCACCTCGCCGGTGAGGATAGAAGCAGAGGCCTTCGAGATGCAGCAACCCGAGCCGACGAAGCTGATGTCCTTCACAACCTCGCTCTCCACTTGCAGGAAAAGCTTGAGTTGATCACCGCAAAGCGGGTTGTGGCCCTGCGCCGAGCACGTGGCTGCGGGCAGCTCGTGGAAGTTCCGCGGCTTCTTGCAGTGGTCCAGAATGACCTGCTGATAAAGGTCGTTTACGTCGTCAAACATGGGTGTAGGCTACCGCTCAGGCAAAGGAAATGCACGCATCAGAAAGCTTTCACTGTGGGCAGATACGTAATGCAAATGCCGCTGTCTCCGGTCTTTATGTCCAGGCACGATTCTATCTTCCCCCAACTGTAACGCCCCACCGGAGCATCCACCTCACGACTAGCGAGCCAAGCATCATGAAATGCCTTTCGCTGGTGTTCACGCGCCTCTGACCAGTCGACCCAAGACAGGCGAAGTTGAGGCGTGTCGTGAACAAGGCCTATCGCCCGCAAGGTCTGATTCTCAGACTGTAGAGTAACCCTTACCCGGGATTCCCGGAGCGCCACGGCGGGCAGCCTGTAGCTGCACCACGGTTCGTTGCACATCAGAATTTCAGCACCATGGAATGCTGCGTGTTGCTGGACAGTCTCGCGGGAGAGAACGCGGCTGACAGTAATGCTGAGCTCGGGAATTTCAACGCAACCCGTTTGTTTATTGATTGTCATCAGGACGGCCTCAACGCGGCTCGGCCTAACTGCGCTAGCCCCTCTCGGCCAAATGCGGATTCGCTTCCAGCCGATCCCAGACCAGTTTGTCGAGCTCGGCCCGCGCGGGTTCGTGCTGAATGCGTTCGATGATCTCGCCGGCGAACGCGTGGATCAACATCTGCCGGGCCGTGTCGGGCCCAATGCCGCGCGAGCGCAGATAGAAGATGGACTCGTCGTTGAGCTGGCCGATGGTCGCACCGTGTGTGCACTTCACGTCGTCCGCGTAAATCTCGAGCTGCGGCTTGGTATTGGCGGTGGCGTTGTCAGAGAGCAGCAGGTTCTTGTTCGTCTGCTTCGCATCGGTCTTCTGCGCGATCTGCTGCACCAGGATGCGCCCGTGGAAGACACCCTTCGATTTGTCGTCGAGGATGCCGTTGAAATACTCGTGGCTGGCGCAATGCGGCTGGGCGTGCTCCACGACCATGTGATGATCCGCCAGTTGCTCACCGCGGGTGAGGTAAAGGCCGTTGAGAATGCACTCCAGGCCTTCCCCCGCAAGCTTCGTGCGGATGTTGTTTCGCGACAGCCGCGCCCCGAGCGCGAACGAATGCACGCTCACTTTGCTGGAGCGTCCGAACTCGCCATGAAACGCCGCCACGTGAAACGCGTCCACCGCTTCATCCTGAAACTTCACATACTCCATCCGCGCGTTGTCGCCGGCAAATAGCTCCGTGACCGCGTTGGTGAAATAGCCCTTGCCGCCGAGCGAAACGTAGCTTTCCAGAACCGTCACCTGGCTGTTGGCCTCGGCGATCACCAAGTTGCGCGGATGAAACGTCGTACCGCTCTGCGTCGTCGTCGAGACATAGACGAACTGAATCGGTGCTTCCACCACCACCCCCGCCGGGACGTGAACAAAGCCGCCATCCACGAAGAACGCCTGGTTCAACGCGGCGAAACCATTGTCAGCACTCTGCACATAACGGCCAAGCTGGTGCTCCAGAAGCGCGCCGTCCGAAGCCAGCGCCGCCGCGAGACTTCCGGCCTTCACTCCAGCGGGCAGCGGGCCGACCGTTGAGAGCTCTGCCGCAAAGCGGCCGTTCACAAATACGAGTCGCGCGCCAGGCAGCCTGGCGAAGGCGAACCCTTCAAGCTGCGCCGCGGTAACACCATTCGAGGGCTTCAACGCCGGCCGAAACGGCAACCGGGCGATGGGAGCGACGTTGGTGAACCGCCAGTCTTCGTGGTCCAGCGTCGGCAAACCCAACTCGCCGAAACGCGTGATCCCCGCCCGGCGGAGCGGCATCAGCCACGCGGGGCCAGCCGCACGCTTCGCGAAGCGCTCGAACTTCGGCGTGTATTTGTCGGCAACTTTGGCGGACTGCTCTTGGGTTGACTGCGTCATCGTCTTGCTTCTCTCTGCTTCGGGTCGCTCGCCGCCAGTGTTTCATCCAGCGCGACGGCGCGCAAGTCCCGGCCCGGCGCGAAAGATAGCACGGTGGCCCGCGGAAACAACCGCGTGAGATGGGCAAAGCCACCAGCAAGCGGCAAACACCCGCGGCTGCAGCCCGTCGCCATGGAGAAGATGTGCCCGCACGAACCTGAACCCCCGGAAAGCGTTTGTGCTCGCAGGCGAAAGCTGATAGCAATCTGCGCATGGTCGCCCTCCTTGTTGTTGCCCACCTCATAGGCGCAGTCCTATTGGCGTACGGGGCAAACTGGGTTGGGCTAATTCCTTGGCGTGCGGCGGCACAGGCCCACTGGACGGAGCGAGCCCGACTTGTTTGGCCGGCGCGAGTCACAGCAGTCATCAATGTCTTCCTGATCCCAGCACTCTTGAACCGTGCCCAAGCCCTCTTGTTTCCCGAAACGGATTCCTGGTGGATCGTCAACGGTGCAGCAGCACTCGTCGGCGCGCTGCTGGGCTGCTACCCAGGGGACCGGGAGATGTTTCCGGAACTGGACTTCCGCGCGTGGCGGCACCAAGTGGTTGCTGGCTGGGGCATCCGATTCGGCATCATGGCGGCGCTCCTGATTGCCTTGATCTTGATGCCGTCGCAGGTCGGCCCGGCGATGGGGTGGGTGGTGGGAGTCTATCTGGTGTTCCACTTCGCACTGCAATGGGGGCTGTTCCTCAAATACCTCCGCTGGGTCAGATTTCTGACGCCTGCCGGCGAGAGACTGGAGCGCATCGTCAAGGCGACCGCCGCCCGGCTAAACGTGAGGGTTCGAAAGACGTGGCAGCTCGACGGGACGCTGGCCAACGCGTTTGCGCTGCCGACCACGCACGAGGTGGTCTTCTCCAACCGGCTGCACGACATCAGCTCCGACGAGGAAGTCGAAGCCATTAGCGCCAACGAAGTGGCTCACTAGAAGGAATCCAGAGCCATCCTGTCGTG
>CAZWJC010000249.1:0-10557 GCA_964634255.1 uncultured Verrucomicrobiota bacterium
TCCTGTGAGGGAGGATGGATCGACCTACACGCTCTCGCTGCGGGCGGGGAAAACGGGCGGCAACGAGGGCTTCCTGATCGGTTTTGGCGCCACGGATGCCGCCAACCACTATTGGTGGAACCTTGGCGGATGGGGCAACCGCTCGCATGGCCTCGAGAAACGCCGCCATGGCGTCACGGGGCTCGTCGGCCCGCAAGTGCCCGGCCGCATCGAGACGGGGCGATGGTATGACATCCGCATCGCCGTGGAAGGCCCCCGCATCCGGTGCTATCTGGACGGGAAGCTCATTCATGACATGATGGATCAGCGTTCTGCGGAGAGGTTTGTGGCCTCGTCGGTGCTCGATAGCCAATCAGGGGACATCATCCTCAAGGTGGTGAATGTGCTCCCATCCGAGGTGCAGACGCGAATTGATCTGCAGGGCTTGCGTTCTCCCCTCAACCCGACTGCCCCCTGCACCGTGCTAACCGGTGATCCTG
Organism: uncultured Verrucomicrobiota bacterium; assembly: GCA_964634255.1. Lineage (GTDB taxonomy): Bacteria > Verrucomicrobiota > Verrucomicrobiia > Limisphaerales > MWDV01 > MWDV01. The sequence goes on from CAZWJC010000249.1 coordinate 480, forward strand.
CGGCGGCCAACAGCTTCGCCGATCCGCTCCGTGTTTCGCCGAAGGTCTCCAGTATTTCCGTGGGGACCATGTTTCCCTATGTTGCGCCACCCCATTCGCTCAGCGTCATCCGGCTGAAATCCCGTTAGGACCGCATCCTCGCCATTGCCAGCGCGTGCAAGAAGGACTCTCCCCGAACGCCGTGGACTCCACAGCTTGGCCGAATAGAACCATCAACACCAAAGCATGTCTCGGATCATTGAAAACGGCCCGCACCTTGTTCGGCATCGTCGCGATTGCTTCATCACCACTGGCAGCACTTGACCAGTCGGATGAACGCCCGCCATTGCCGCCCCGATCAATTCGAGTGTAACTCGTCAGGGCAAAGGCCGCGGTCGTTTCGGCAAATCTGGCTCAACGCGCGGTTCAACTGGACGCGGGCAGGTCAACGGGGCGCGCGCTCGCCGGCCCGATCACCGCGACAGCCAGCCGCCATCGAGGTTCATCACCGTGCCATTCATGTAATCCGCCTCCGGCGAGGCCAGGAACAGGCAACCGCCCGCGATATCTTCGGGCATCCCCCAACGGCCTTCGGGAATACGATCCAGGATAGCCTGATTGCGCTTGGCGTCTTCGCGGATTTGCCGCGTGTTCTCGGTGGCGATGTAGCCGGGCGCGACGGCGTTCACATTGATCCGCTCCTTCGCCCATTCGCACGCCAGCGCCCGGGTAATACCGGCGATGCCGCTCTTGCTGGCGGTATAGCTCGGTACCAGGATGCCGCCCTGGAACGACAACATCGAGGCGATGTTCACGATCTTCAGCCGCGCCTCGGCTGGCGACTGCTCCCGGCCGCCGGTGAGCCACCACTTCGCGAATGCCTGCGACATGAAGAACGGTGCCGTGAGGTTGATCTGCAGCACCAGATTCCAATCCGCTTCCGGATAGTCCACAGCGGCACAGCGCTTGATGATGCCGGCGTTGTTCACGAGCACGTCCACCCGACCGGCCGCCTTCACAGTTTGGGCAACGATCTCCGCCGCGCCTGCTTGTGTGAGCTTGCTGAAGTCGGCGTTGAGGCCGGTGAATTTCGCTCCGAGCGCCTGCACTTTGGCGGCGGTTTCCGCGTTGTCCCCGATATCCACGCTGACGGCGTGCGCGCCTTCGCGGGCAAACGCCAGCGCGATGGCCTGTCCAATGCCCCGGCTCGCGCCGGTAACGACTGCGACTTTGTTGTTGAACTTGTTCATAGTCTTGCCTGCCACACGGAACAGGAACGTCGCGTTCCCGTTGTTACCGCAAATCCACCGGCTTCACGCCGTCCATGTCGTCAAAACGCTGATTCTCGCCGGCCATGCCCCAGATGAATTTGTAGTTCCCCTGCCCCGCTCCCGCATGAATGGACCATGCGGGCGAAAGCACCGCCTGCTCGTTGTGGATGAAAAGATGCCGCGTGGCCGTGGGCTCACCCATGAAGTGCGCGAGCACCCGCTCCCCAAGCTCGAAGTAGTAGTAGATTTCGACGCGCCGGCTGTGCGTGTGAGGAGGGAACGAATTCCAAACGCTGCCCTCGGCCAGTTCGGTGTAGCCCATCACAAGTTGGCAACTCTTGATGCCGTTCTCGTGGATGTACTGCCGAATGACACGCTGGTTCGAAGCGGCCAGGGAACCGAGCGGGACGGTATTGGCGTCCTTCTGCGTTGCCACAGTCGTCGGATACGCCTCATAGGCCGGACAGCTCAGAAAGTAAAACCTGGCCGGCGACCGCGCATCCACGCTGGCAAAGCTGACCTGTTTTGCGCCCATGCCCACGTAGATGCAGGCCAGCGGTTCGACCGTGAAGCGGTTGCCGTCAACCATCACCACGCCCGGCCCGCCGGTGTTGATGGCGCCAAGCTCGCGCCGCTCCAGGAAGAAGGCGCGGCCCGTCTCGCGGTCGTTCGCTAGCTCCAGCGGAGTTTCGGTCGGCACGGACCCGCCCAACACCATCCGATCAAGGTCCGTGAACTGCGACTGCAACCTGCCTGCGCACATCAGGCCCTCCACAAGAAAGGCATCGCGAAGTTCACTCGTGGTCATCCGCGCCACTTCCTGGGGGCGAGGCATGCGACGAATCTGAGAGCCATTCTGGCTGTTGCTCATGTATTCTCCGTTCCGTTTGGACTCAGGGATCCGGGCTGCGTGCAGCCCAGCCGGGGAGGTCAGATCCCCCGCTCGTTGATGATTTCGTTCTTCGGGCCGAGCACGATGACGCGTGGCTTCCATTTCTTCGCCTTCGCGACACGCACAGCCGCATAGCTCATGATCGTAAGTTTGTCTCCGCGCTTGCCCAGGTGCGCCACCGCGCCATTGAGAATGATCGCCCGCGAGCCCCGCTTGGCCGGGATGGCGTAGGTTTCAAAGCGCTCGCCGTTCGCCATGTTCCCACAGAGGATGCGTTCGTAGGGCAGCAGCCCCACGCGGTCCATGAAATCCTGGTCAATCCCCAGACTGCCTTCGTAATTCACGTCCCCGGCGGTAACCCGGGCCCGGTGAATCTTCGACTTCAACAAATGAATCTGCATAGCATTTGAACGATAGCGGCGAGGTGGAAAGCCGGGCCGCGCTGAACTTTCAGCCCCGCCAGTATAAAACGCAAAGGCGTGGGTTCAACCTCCGATTCTCCTCAATTCATCTCGCGATCGCGCCAATTCTGCCGCGCCCACTGCCGGCCGAGATTGCTTGATACCAAGCGGTAGCTCTGCTACCCCCCTGCTCGCTTGAATGGCGCTGTTGTTATTGCAGAACCAGAGGCGGTAAGACGCGGTTTCCGCCCATCCAATCTCGGGCTCGCCCTTCTCCTCATCTGGTTGGCGCACGCTCCATCAACCCGCGGTGCAGTGGTGATCAATGAGTTTGTGGCGGCTTCGAGCGAGTGGCGGCTGACTCGAAACCAGGTGGGCGTGGGACGGGTGGGCACGGGTCTGGCCTGGAATGAACTGGCGTTCGATGGTTCAACTTGGACCAATGGCCTGCTGCCCGCCGGTTACGGTTTCTCGGGATTGGCCACCATCCTCACGACCCAAATGAAGGACAAGACCCCTTCGCTCTACCTGCGCAAGGAGTTCCTGGTCACAGCGGAACAGGCGATGTGGACCAACCAACTCGTGTTGGCGGTGCAATGCAACGACGGGTTCGTCGCGTATTTGAACGGTCGCGAAGTGGCGCGGCAGAATTGCGGACCGACGAACCATTACGTGTTCGTGAGTGAGCCCGCCGCCAACGTGAACACCAACACCGCAGTGATCGACCTGTCGTTGGGCCGCGCCAACGCCTGGCTGATCCCGGGGCGCAACGTGCTGGCCATTCAGGCGCACAACGCGGAGCAACCGTCCACGCAGAGCGACCCCGGCCGCATCACCAAGCATCTGCCAACGCCGGAGTTCCGGATCAACGCCGGTCTGCGCATTGCGCCTCCCGATACCAACACACCTCCGACCTCGTTGATCTCAACCGGCACCGGTGGCGGCCCGTGGAAGTATTTTGTGGGCCGCGCCGAGCCTTCCGGCGGCGTGGTGGACTTGGGATTGCTCACGCGCACGTTCAATCCGCCCACGGGCGAGGAGGATGATTTCGACTCGCCCTCGGCATTCTCCGACTGGGTCGAGCTGCACAATACCGGGGCAACTTCTGTCAACCTCAGCGGCTGGAGTCTTACGGACGATGCGGATGCTCCAACGAAGTGGCATTTCCCGACCAATACGACAATCCCAGCTTTCGGTTTCCTGCTGGTACTCTGCGATGATCGCGACGAAGCAAATGCACCCGCCGGACCGGCCACGTATCTGCACGCGAATTTCCGCTTGGATGAAGAGGGAGGTTACCTGGGTTTGTATGACGCCACCGGTCAGTTTGCGGATGGCTTGACGCCAGCATACCCGGGCCAAGTGACTTACTGCTCCTACGGTCGCAGCCCGTCTGATCCCTTCAAGTTCGCTTACCACGCAACTGCCTCACCCGGCAACACCAACTTCGGCGAGGTGTACTACGGGCGTGCCGGAGGCGTGGAGTTCACTGATGCGTTCGGCACAAACCAACCGGGGGGACTTTACACGAACGCCAGCCTCGCGCTCTACCTCCGCCCCGAGATTCCTGGTCAGACCATTCGCTGCACGTTGGACGGCTCCGAGCCGACCGCATGGCGCGGGTTTACCTACACCAATCCACTCGTGCTCCGACAGACGCAGGACAAGACGGGAATCGTGGTTCGGGCACGCACGGTCATGCCGGGCCTGCTCCCGTCCAAGACCAGGAGCTACACCTACCTTCTCCGGCGGCCCGCCGCCCTCACGAATGCGGCGGTATTGTGCTTTACCGGTGACCCCGGACTGACGTTTTACAGACCCGACGGCATCATGGCGATCAGCGGTGGAACCTATCCGACCAGCGGCAATCCCATCTGGCAAGCCACTGGACCGAACTCATACAACTGGGCCATCGGCGACGGTTCTCCCTTTGAGCGAGAGGTTCGCCTGGAGTATTACTTCCCGGCCGGTCTCTACCCCGGTGGCCAGGAACCTTGGCGCGGCGATATCAGCCTGCGCCTGAGTTCCAGCTCGTATTCCCGGCCGCGGCTCAAGCTAACGACGCCCGACGCAAGCTCGCCTTGGGTCAGTGATCACACGCAAAAGCCCTCATTCAACCTGTTCTTCAACGGCGAGTACGGTCCGGGGCTGCTCGACTACAACTTGTTCACCAACTACACCGCGCGCGAGTTCGAACATCTGCGGCTGCGCGCCGGCAAGAACGACATCTCCAACCCCTTCATCACCGACGAACTCGTGCGCCGGTTGTATCAGGACATGGGGCAGGTCGGGGCGCGTGGACTGTTCTGTTCCCTGTACGTCAACGGCATCTACCGCGGCGTCTTCAACCTGTGCGAGCGGTTCCGAGAGCAGTTCTTCCAAGCGCATTTCCGGAGCGACCGCCCGTGGGATGTGAACTACATCAAGACCTGGGTTAGCGGCGACAACGTTGCCTTCAACCAACTGCTTGTGGCTCTGGATCGCACGTTAACCGTACAAGCCAACTGGCAGGCTGTCACTAACCTCATCGACTTGGAAAACGCCGCCGACTATTACCTGCTCAACATTTACGCTGCCATGTGGGATTGGCCGCAGAACAACTACGTCATCGCCCGCGAGCGTTCGTCCGGACCGCTCAGCCGCTTCCGTTTCGGCGTTTGGGATGCCGAGGGTGGCTTTGCGGCGATTAGCTCGCTGGGCACCTCCTACAACACCATCACCAACGATCTGATCGTTTCTTCAAGCAGTTCCAAATACAACCAGGAACTGACCCGCATTTTCCGCCGACTCGCCACCAGCCCGGAGTTCCGTTTGCTGTTTGCCGATCGCATCAACCTTCACCTGTTCAATGGCGGAGTGTTGGACGACCGTGATCCAGATGGGGCCGGCCCCCGCAAGCACCACCCCGCTCGAAGACTTGAAGAACTGGTCCGGGAGGCCGGCGAACTGGTCAAGTATAACAGCGGCCAGGCGCTCAAGCAGACGGCCTTCAACGTTTGGTGGGGGACCAGCAACAACCGGCGCAGTTTCCTGTTGGGATCGCTTTCGAGCCAGCGGCAGTTTCGCAATGCCGGCCTCTGGCCCGTGACCGAACCGCCGGTGTTCAGCCAGCATGGGGGTACGGTCTGGCCCGGCTTTGCCTTATCCATCACGTCATCTGTGGCCCAAGCCGGCCAAACCGCCACAATCTACTTCACGACCAATGGAACCGACCCGCGGCTCACTGGAGGAACGCTCAATCCCGTTGCGCTCACCTATACCGACCTCGTCCCGATCTCGTCGCTGTTGACCGTTAAGGCCCGCGCGCGGAACAACACCACGACAGAGTGGAGTCCCCTGACCACCGCCACCTTTGCTCCAGACGCCGCGCCTGCTTCAGCCGACAATTTGGTGATCGCCGAAATCATGTACCACCCGCCGGAGGCGACCGCCGCGGAACGAACGGCAGACTATAAGGACGCCGACGATTTCGAGTTTGTCCGCCTGCAGAACATCGGCACGACACCCATTGACCTCGCGGGCGTTCGCTTCAGTACGGGCATCACCTTTGACTTCACCGTTTCGCCGGCGCGCTACCTCGGTCCGGGAGCCAACACCTTGGTGGTGGGTAATCTCGGCGCATTCCGGGCCCGTTACGGCTCCGGCTGCGATTCGATCATCGCCGGCGTGTACGCGGGTAACCTCGCCAACGGTGGGGAGCAACTAACCCTCATGGACAGCAACAGCATCGTCATCCGCAATTTCGCCTTTGACGACGATGCCCCATGGCCAACGTCGGCAGACGGGGACGGCCCCTCACTCGTCTTGCGAGTTGCCTCATCCAACCCAGACCATGGTGCGCCCGCAAATTGGACCGTGTCCGCGCTTCCCGGCGGGTTGCCCTCCGGCAGCCCGGCCAGCCAGTCCTACGCCACTTGGCGCGCACTCCTCTGGGAGACCGCAAACGTCACGAACAACGTGGTGTCCGGCCCTGCGGCTGATCCGGACGCCGATGGCCTCGGCAACTTCTTGGAATACGCCTTTGGCTCTGATCCCACCGAACCTTCCACGGCGCCCACCATCGAAACCGGCACCGAAGACTGCTCCGATGCATCTCACCTGGTGGTTGCGATCCAAGTTTCCGCCAGCGCACGAGACGCGGAACTGGTTTGGGAACAAAGCCAGAATTTGGCGGAATGGATTCCAGCCTCCGAACTTCTGGAACTGACCAGTTCCGAGATTTCCCCTGAGGGATTTCGCCGTCAGCACTACCGCGCGCTGAGCCCGCTGTCCGACGGCGCGGCACGTTTTCTTCGCCTCCGAATCAACGGCCCGTGAGCGGGGCGCAGAACGCCGCAACCGTGTCGCACACCCGACCGCCAGTGGACACCGTGCCCCACACTCAATCGCCGTTGCGTTGCGCTAACCAGTCGACGGCATGGCGGGCGCATCAATCACCTCACGGACCTTGGCGGTGAGGTCATTCGGGGCAAAAGGTTTCTGGATGAAATGCACACCTTCCTCAAGGACCCCCTGGCGCGCAATCACATCGGCCGTGTAACCGGACATGAACAGGCAGCGAACCCGTGGGTGGAGCGACATCACCTGCCCGGCTAGATCGCGACCGTTCATTCCGGGCATCACGACATCGGTCACCAATAGTTGGATCTCGCCCGCGTGCTTCCGCGCCATTTCAATCGCCTGGCCCGGGGTCTCGGCCGCGAGAACAGAGTAGCCGCTGCCTTCGAGCACCCGTTTGCTCAGCCGCAAGATGGCCAATTCATCCTCCACAACCAGCACCGTCTCGCTGCCGCGCACGACGCGCGAATCCGCCACCTCTGCTTGCTTCGAAGCCACCTCGCCAACATACCGTGGCAGGTAGATCCTGAACACCGTCCCTTTGCCCGGTTGGCTGCTGACGTCGATGAAGCCGGTGTTCTGCTTCACGATGCCGTACACCGTCGCGAGCCCCAAACCAGTGCCACGGCCCACGTCTTTGGTGGTGAAGAATGGCTCGAAGATATGCTCGATGACCTCGGCTTCCATCTCACACCCAGTATCACTTACCGCCAGCAGGGCCCAGTCGCCCACACCCGCGCCCGGGCAACGCGGCGTGTTGGCCGAGTTAAAGGTGACGTTCCGCGTCTCAATCGTCACCTTGCCCACTCCGGCGATAGCATCGCGGGCATTGACGCACAGGTTGGCCAGCACCTGGTCAATCTGGCTGGGATCCACTTTCACCGGCCAGAGGCCGCCGCCCGGCATCCAGATCAGATCGATGTCTTCGCCGATCAGTCGGCGCAGCATCCGCAGCATGCCTTCGACGGTAGCATTAAGATCCAACACTTGTGGCGAGGCGGTCTGTCGCCGCGCAAACGCAAGCAATTGCCGGGTGAGATCTGCCGACCGGCGAGCAGCCTTCTGGATTTCCACCAGATCCGCATGAAGCGGCGCCGTGGGCGACACCTGCTCCAGCGCCAATTCTGTGTGGCCAAGTATTACCCCGAGAATGTTGTTGAAATCGTGGGCCACGCCTCCGGCCAGACGGCCAACCGATTCGATCTTCTGGGCCTGGGTCAGTTGCGTCTGCAATCGCTCCCGCTCCTCTTCAGCGCGCTTGCGTTCGGTGATGTCCCGCAAGATACCGATGCCATGCCAGCGCCCTTTCAGCATCACCGAAGCGAGGGACAGCTCGATCGGAAACTCCTCGCCGCTCTTCCGTTTCGCGGTCAATTCGATCACTCGTCCCACCATCGGCCCCTCGCCCGACTGAGCGAATCGCCCGAGATTGGGCTTGGCCATCTCCAAGTGGCTGTCTGCTGCCACCAACTCGTGGAGACTCTTCCCTACCACCTCGTCAATGGAATAGCCAAAGATCCGAATCGCGGCGGGATTCCAGTGAGTGATGTGGCCCGTCGAATCCATAATGATGATGGCATCCTGGGCGGCAGCCACCACTTTGCTAAGCGTCTCTTCGCTCTCACGCAATGTCTGTTCCGCCTTCTTACGCTCGGTGATGTCGCGCACGAAGGTGCAGATTAATGACACGCGGCCCTCGGCATCACGCTCGATAGGAAACTTGCTGACTTGCCACACCGCGGATTGATCGCGGACCAACACTCCCATTTCCTGTTCGACTGGTGCGTTGAGTTCAAGAACCTCGCGGTCAATCCGGGCCAACCGCTCGCGATCCGGCGAAGAAATCCCCTGCTCCAGCGCTTCCAGCGCGGCTGGGTCCGGCCCGGGACTGCAACCCAGATGTTGCATCCCGCCCTGTACCACAACGCGTCCCGCAGGGTCATGGATGCGGATCGCCAGCGGCGCGTGGCGAAGAATCCCTTGAAGATGGGTGGCCAACACGCGGACGCTGGCCCCAAAACGCCGGCTGAGAATGAACACCACGCCGATGGTGAGGACGGCCAGCACCGCAGTCAGCAGCAGTAGCAACAGCAAGTTCTCCCGTTGTTCTCGCCGCACCTTCTCAACATCAATCCCCAGCCGGACAACGCCGGCGATGTTCGCATCCAACCCCGCACGATATGGCAACACCACCTCTTTGATGGTCCGGCCCTGGTGGACACGCTCCGTCACCACTTCCCGGTTCCGCTGAAGGCTTTCTTGAGCCGTCCGGGCCGCCTCTGGTGTGACCTGTCGGTCATGCTGCGTGGAGTCACTGTGTGCCATCACCCGGCCCTCCACCGTTTCCACCGAAATGAACACCAGCACCGGCATCTGCTTCTGCATCTCCTCGACCAGAAGCCGCGCCTGGTACTTCCCCGAGAAAGAGACCCGACTGATGGATTCCGCCATCGCTCGTGCCAAGGCGCTGGACAAGCGATCTTCCTCCTTGGTCTGAAGCTGGGAGTAGAGATAAGCCGCGACTCCCGCCACGGTCAGCAACAACACCAGCACCACTGCGCCGAAACTGATGGCGAGTTTGCGGTCCACCTGATGATCGGTCGCTGATGTGGTTCGGGACATGGGTTGGTTTAGGGCTTTACGATTCTCAGTTCGCCGCGCCACTGCGGATTCTCGCTGGGCCAAGGCTTATCGAATTTGGCTGGAATCGGTCCCTCCCATCCAGGGTAAAGCTGCAGGGTTTCCCTCGTGATGGGAAACACCGGAACCAAGGCATGATAGGGCGGTTTGCCGCCGCTCAAGATGGCGTGCGCAGCTTTCATCGCTTCGGCCCCCAAGGGCCCACAGAACTGCGCCGAATCGATGACGGTCAAACGCTTCGCCTTGATGTTCTCCACCGAGGCCGGATCCCCATCAATCGTGGCCACGAGAATCTCGTCCCGTCCCGCCGCCGCCAGTTCCTTCACAACTGCCAGCCCACCGCCATCGTTGACCGTAAAAACCACATCCACGCTGCCCCGCTCCGGGAAGTCCCGCAGCAGGTCAGCCGCTGCCTTCCGCCCCGCAACCGGTTCAACTGCCGTGTAGGACTTCAGGACTTTGTACCGGCGCGGGGCCTTGCCTAAAGCATCCAGGAAACCATCCACGCGTTCCACCGTTGAAGACACATGTGGATATTCGACCATGATCAAACGGAC
>CAZWJC010000250.1:0-10541 GCA_964634255.1 uncultured Verrucomicrobiota bacterium
CAACGAGGGCGCGGCGGCCGAACTGGCCATCGCGGTCCTCTCGAATCAGCCGCCGGTCGTCGCGCTCACGCGCCTCGCACCCGTGCAGGGCAGCGTCGCGTCGGGTCAACCGCTGACCGTCGAACTCGGCGCCACCGATGATGTGGCGGTGACCAACCTCACGCTGGTCGGCGTCGGCGCGATCGCGACCAACCTAACCTTCACCAGTGGCACAACCCGGACGCTCACGTTCGTCGTGCCGCCGGACACGGTTCCCGGCAGCTTGCTGCGATTCCGCGCCCAAGCGATTGATTTCCGGGGAGAACGTTCGGTCGAGGCGGAGCTGGACTTCGAAGTTTGGGACGGCACACCGCCATGGTTTAGCATTCTGAGCCCGGCGCCCAACACCCGGTTGAGCATAGACGAAGGGCTGCACCTCGAAGTCGTGGCGAGCGACAACAGCACGAACCTCGCGTTGCGGCTGGAGATATTCGGCGGCCTGACACTCACGCAGGCGGTGGACTGGGCCACCGCGCCCAACACGCCGACCACGAACGCGCTGTTCGTCCCGCTCACCGATGCTCCGACCAATGGCGCCAGCCTGATAGCCCGGTTGATCGCCACCGATGAAGCCGGCAATTCCGCCACGAACACTCGCACGTTCCTTCTGCCCGATCTCACGATCCCGTATGTGCAAGCGATCGTCCCCACCAACGGTGTCATCGATGTAGCCGTTGCCCCGGTGATCAGCGTGACCTTCAGCGAGCCGATCAACCCGGACACGGTGGGTCCGACAACCTTCCTGGTATCACGCGCGGGGGTGCCCGTGGACGGATTCTACCTCTTGCGGAGCGGCAATACGGTGGCCAGCTGGACACCCGCCGCCCGATCGCTGGTCTTTGACGCAACCTACGCCTTGGTGCTCACGAACATTGTGGACCTGGCTGGCAACGTGCTGACGCCGTTCCAGTCCGCGTTTACAGTCACGGACTTCGCCATCACGCAACCCATCGCCGGCGCGAACGTCGTCGAAGGCCAACGCATCGACTTGGCGGCAAGAGGCGCAAATCCGACAGACATCACGGCCGTGGAGTATCTCACTAACGGCGTTCGCGTGGGGTCCGGCATGGCGCCGGCGTTCACGAATACCTTCGTGGCGCCGGTCTTCGGCAACGGGCAAACGAACATGCTGATCATCGGTGGTCAGGCGCTGATCCACGATCACACGAACAACATTGCGCTCGGCGCGCCGGCCATGGCCTCTTCGCAGTATGCTCATCAATACCCCGCCTCGTCTGTGATCGATGGCAACCGCGACAGCTTCCTGCATACCTCGAGAGAACCGCATGCCTGGTGGCAAGTCGACCTCGGGCGCGCGGTGTTGCTGGACCGGATTGATCTCTATCTGCGCACCGATTGTTGCGAGGAGCGACACCGGTTCGCCGTGCTTCTGGCACTCGCTCCCTTTGTCGAAGCGGACTTCACGAACGCCGCCTTGCCGGCCTTTTACAGCAATGGTGCCATCGAAGTCTATCGCACGACCGGAGCCTACGATCGCGCCCAAGTATCGATCCCCATTACGCTCCCGGCCCGCTGTGTCCGGGTGGTCCATCTCGAAACCGATTACCTCTCCCTGGGCGAAGTCGAAATCTTTGAAGCGCCCTACCGCGCTCCGCTGGCCCCCATCGCGATCAACATCCATCCGGGCGCGGCGGATAGCGATGGGGACGGTTTGATCAACGCCATCGAACTGGCCCTGGGCACTGATCCGTTCCGGGCCGACGCCGACGAAGATCCGGACCACGACGGTTTGGCCAACGACCAGGAGGCGCTAGCCGGGACGAAGCCGTTCGATCCCGATTCGGACCGCGACCGCTTGACGGATGGCCAGGAAGTGGCGCTGGGCACCGATCCACTGGACCCCGACACCGACGGGGATGGGCTCTGGGACGGCGCGGATCCGAATCCGTTGCACTTCGACGAACTCGCTTGCGTGCCCCCACCGACCGGGCTGGCGGCTTGGTGGCCTATGGACGGAGCGCCGGCGGACTTCTTGGGCCGCCACTCACCCTCGGGAACCCGCGCCATCACCTTTCCCGCGGGCATCGTTGGATTGGGTGTGGCCTTTGGAAGCGGGGGCTACATTGACATCCCCCACTCGCCGCTTCTGGCCAACCAGCGATTCACCATGCAGGCGTGGGCCAGACCGGACGGCCCCGGACCGAACAACGACGATTATGGCAACGTCATCCTCGCCAAGTGGTCGAGTGGGACCAGCGGATACGCTCTGCTTTGGCGGGCCAATGATTCCAGGTTCATTTTCTTCTGTGGAGATACGCTCAACAGTTATCTCAGTTCCAGTCCTTGCCCTGCGGGCCAGTTCTACCATGTCGTCGGCACCTACGATGGCGCGGAGTTTTGCCTTTACGTCAATGGTCTGCGGCAGGCAACGGCGCCCTACGCCGGACCCCTGACATACGATGTCAGTATACCTTGGGCCATTGGCGCCAATCCTGGACTGTTCCGCGACATCGGTTACCTGCGAACGTGGAATGGTGTTCTGGATGAGATGGCCATTCTCGACCGGGCGCTGTCCTCGAATGAAATCGCCCGAGTCTACGCGGCGGGCAGCCTGGGAATGTGCAAACCCGCGTGCGTCGCGCCGCCCGACGGTCTGGTGGGCTGGTGGCCGGGGGATGGCAGCGCGAGCGATCTGGTGGGCGGGAATCATGGCACGCTTCTCAACGGGGCAACCGCAACGGCTCCGGGGCTGGTGGGGTCTGCCTTCAGCTTTGATGGCACGGACGACACTGTGGATCTGGGCAATCCAACGTCGCTGCAAATCACGGGCGCCATCACCGTCGAAGCTTGGTTCAAGACGACCTCCCCGGTGGGCAGCTATCAGACGCTGGTCGGCAAATGGGTGAGTGGCCCGGAAGATGCGGCTTACTCCCTGTTCTGGATAGACGGTTCCGGCTTGGTGTTCTTCATTGCGGACCAAGCGGGTGCGAATCACATGGGGGCCATCAGCAGGGGATTCTTCAACGACGGTCTCTGGCACCACACGGCGGGCACTTGGGATGGCGAGGTCATTCGCCTGTTTGTGGATGGCCGGCAAATGGACAGTTACACCAACGCCAGCTTTGGGCCCATCGCGAATATCGCGCAACCGCTCAGGATCGGCAGCGACGCCTTCACCGGCCCCACCCGGTGCTTCCCGGGCCTCATCGACGAAGTCGCCATCTACAACCGGGCGCTGTCGGCGGCGGAAATCGCCGCCCACTACAATGCCGGCAGCGCCGGCATGTGCAAAGTAGCCGGCCTTGCGCTGGCGGGCCTCATGACCTCCGAGTCGGGCAACTCGAGTTCCGACGGCAAGGCGATCTCCAACCCTGGCACCAATTCCATTTCCGGCACGTTCTGGGCTGGCGGCCAGATCCACATCACTTCCATCCAGGTCAAGGCTACGGACCCTGCAAGCCCATGGGAGGCTGGAACCGATCAGCCGGTCCGCAAGGTGGTGCTGACTTGGGAGGCAGGACCGGGGAAGACCTTCACCATCGAAGCCAGCGCCGACCTATCACAATGGATTGCAGACCCCGCCGAGATCGAGGAAGTCTCGCCGGGCCACTATCGTGCTGTAGTCTCCGGCACCGGCAGCGAGCGTTTCTACCGGGTGCGCCAGTAGTCTCGCGCAGTCCCAGGAAGATTCGGCTTCGCTGGCCGGGTCTGAGGGGCTGCCGTGTTCGGATCGTCCCCGGATGACATTGGGGATCCCTTTCGCCCTCCGGGTTCGTGGCTTCAAAATTCGTTTTCGGCCGGAGCCTGGAATTAGCTTAAAACAGGTCATAATAGCTTCGAAACGCTTCGATTACTGAGGGGCGTTTGAGGGTTTTCGCGGGGACCGGGTTGTCCGAGAACCAGGCGGCAGGGGTGGTTGTGGAGGTTGAGATGGTTGATGTCCAGCGGGTTGGAGTGAAGTGGGAGCCGGTCGGTCCGAGGTTGGTTTTGTTGGGACTGTTTGAGGTTGGTGTGTTTCGGGCGTTTTGCGGGGTCGGTGGTTGGGCTGCGGAGGAGAGCGGAAACCGGCCACGGCGACTGGGCTGACTGCGTTGCCTGGCGAGCGTGGAGGGGGTAGGTCCATTCGAGGGAACTGGGCGCGAGGGAGTGGACTGCCGGCGCCGGCGAGTGGAGGCGGGCGGTGTGCTGATGGTTCATGGGGTCGGAGGGTAGCACAGGCGGGGAGGAGAAGGCACGTTGCCGGGAAACGAGGAACGGGGAACGGGCGCACACGAAGTTTGCTGCGATTCATGCCGCCGATCTTAAGAAGTTCCGCGGCAAATGTTCCGCCAAATCTACGGCAGGGCAACCAGGCAGAGCGGCGATTGGGATGGAGTTGCCTGGCTTTGGTCTGATTGAGCCGGAACGGGTGCTGGCCCAGGACGATCTGTTTGTGGTGGTATTGGACAAATACCCCGTAGCCACCGGTCACACGCTGATCGTTCCCCGGCGGCCGGTGGGTCGGTTCATGGAATTGAGTAACGAGGAGCGAGCGCGGCTGATGTCGTGGGTCAGTTGGGCGCAGCAGCGATTACAGGGTCAGTTGCGCCCGGCTCCGGAGGGGTTCAACTTAGCGGTAAATGACGGCGCCGCCGCCGGGCAGACCGTGTCTCAATTCCACTTTCACGTGATCCCGCGGCGGGTGGGGGATGTAGCGGATCCGCGTGGTGGGGTGAGGTGGGTAATTCCGGAGAAGGCGCGGTACTGGCAGGCGAGGTCGGGGCATGGGGGGCGGGGTGCTGAAGTGCCCGCAGAGCTCCAGTTTGGAGGACGCAGAAATCAGCCCTCGCTGATCTGGAGGTTGCCGTCGCGGTGGGTGATCAGGAAGGTGCCGAAGTTGCCTGTGTCTCAAAGGGCGGTGGCCGCGGCTCTTATCCGGGCTGGAAAACGGGTCCAGTCTCTGCTCTCCCAGTCGGCCTCAAATTCTAACGGCTGGGAGTTCTCGATCTTGACGTGGATGCATCCGCCGTAACCTCCTCGGGCTTGGAGGCTCACCGTCACAGGCATTTGTCCACCCCTTTTGGCGATGACGCTCCGGATGGCTGGCACGAACTTGCCTTGTTGGATTAGGAACGGTATTCGCATTTCAGTTGCCCCCTATGATGAACGGCGGTTGCCTTTCTTGGAATTGTGTTTGCGGCACATGAGGGCGGCGTTGTCGAGACGGGTGCGGCCGCCTTTGCTGTGCGGGTTGATGTGGTCAATGGTGAAATCGTCCCAGGTGAGCTTGGCAGCGCAGCCGGGGTGCGCACAGGTGCGGTTGGCGGAGGTATTCCAGATGATGCGCCGCTGCTCCGCGGTAAAGCCGCGTTGGGCATCGCGGCGGGCAAACAGGCTCTCCAGGATGCCTCGGAGGATTTGCTCGCGCTTGCGGCGCTGGGCGACGTCGTCGGTCATCTGGGAGACGGTGAGCAGGTAATCGCGATAGAGCTCCTGGTCGGGGCGGGCCCCCTTGGCCTTGCGCTGGAGTTCGCGGACCTCGTCCACCTGGGTGACAAACGCTTGCAGGAGATCCCAGGCGAGGCGGTTGCGGTGACGGTCGGTGAGGATGAGTCCTTCCTGTTCAAATTTGCCGACGAGCACGGCCAAGGTGTAAAAGTCGGTGACCTGGCGGAGCCGGGTACTTCGCAACTGTGGGAACATGCGGCGGATGCAATTCAGGGTGGTGGTAACCATGCGCGACGCCTTGCCAAGTTGGCGGCCGTCGAATGACTTGGTGGCCATGACGCGGTCGAGCGCCGTTTTCTTGTTCAGGACATCCCCTTGAATGAGGGAGAGCATCAACTCGCAGGCCAACTCAACGTGCTTCATGCGGCTGATCTGGCCGGGGCTGAATATGCCGTTGTCCAGGAAGTACGACTCGAACCGATGGGCCAAGCGAGCGGCTTCCTTAAGGAAGGGGCTGTTGTAGTAGCGGGCATGCCGTTTTTCCTGAGAGGTCAGGGCCTTGCCGGTGGAGTTGATGCGAACGAAGACGTCAATGATCTCGCCGATTTCACCATCCACCTCGATGACCGGAAGTTCGCAAGCGGTGATGAGGTGCTGGAGGTGGCGACGTTTGAGCAGGGGCCAATTCACCCACTCGATAGAGTCGGCATTGGGCAGTTGGGTGCGGGTATCAAACCGGCCCCGCATGGAGCCCATGAACATGAGAATGGACTCCAGACGCTGCTTGCCGTCAATGACATCGTAAACCAGGACGCCTTCCTCCTCTCGTTTGTAGAGGAAAATGGCCGGCAACGGGTAGTTACGGAGAATGCTGTCAATGAGTTTGGCCCGGTCGCGCTCGTTCCAGACGGATTGTCGCTGGAAACCGGGTTCCAAATTCAGGTGGCCGTGCTCGTAGAGGTTCTGAAGATCCAGAACGCTCTTGGTGGTGGTTTTGTGGGTGATGGCGGAGGGTCTCAGCATAAGGATTCTGGGATTTCATTGTTGCTGCACGGCGAGGACTTCGGGCATTGGCGGGCGCTCGGGCGGATAGACTGCGCCACGCTTGCCCGTGTTAGTGGCGAGGAAGTCGCAGGCGCGGCGGAGGGGGCCGAAACCGACTGTGTCGGCCAAGGCAGCGCGCCCTGGATCCAAGAGGTAGGCAAAATCCAGCATGGCGGTGAGGGGGGCTTGATGAGTGGTCTCTCCGTAAGCACCAAGGACCAAGTGGCGGTCGATAATACCCTTGCCGTCGCGGCCGTGGATACCGTTGTGGGCCTGGCTGGTATCGGGGGCAAAACGCCCGATGAGCATTCCTGTGGGGGCGTCGATGATGTCACGGCCAGCCCACTGCGGGAGGCTGGCAGCGAACCAATGTTCGTATTCCTTGTGTGGCAGCACGACGGCTGCCGGAATGGGCAGGTTCTTGGCCCGGATGATCTGGGCAGAGGACGGGGCTTTGTCGTGCGGGCACATGAAGCGGCCATTCCTTTTCTCGTCGGAGTCGAACATGACAAGGAGGAAGGCGAAGTCCTTGGCCAGCTTGCGGTAGAAGCGGTCGAGTTCGCGATTCAGCGTGGCATCGCTCTTGAGGTCGTTACCACGGTAGAGAACCTGCCAGAAAACGGGGCCTGGCAGAGTCAGATGAGACCAAAGACCATTGAGGAGGATGGGGGCGGCATCTTCCTCTGCTTTGCCCTCGACGAAGAGGGCTCCTCTTAGTGGACGGCACATGGATCAGGTGGTGCTGGGTTGGGTTGGAGGTTCGGCCGGCTTGAGGCCCTCGTGGCGGAGGACTTCGCCGAGGGTGGCGAGGGAGTCGCGGACGGCCTGGCGTTGGTCCTCGTCCATGGGAGAGATGCGCGTGGCGTCGCGGGTGCGATGGACAACGCGGATGTAGTCCGCGTCGAAATGGTCGAGGAGTTCGGGGCTGTGGGTGGTGAGGACTATTTGGGCGTGGCGCTGGGCATCCACGATGAAATCACGGAGGACGGTGAGAGCACCGGGGTGAATCGCCAACTCCGGCTCTTCGATGGCAATGAGCGAAGGCGGCGGAGTTTGGACGAGCGCGGTGAGCAGCGCGGCGGAACGCAAGGTGCCGTCGCTTTCCTGGTCGGCGCTGGCCCAACGCTCGGACTTGCCGTCTTTGGGCCGGTGCAAGAACTCGACCACCTGTTGCTTGCCTGCGGCACGGACGCGAGCGTCCACAATATCACCGGTGATCCGGTTCAGGGCCACCACGAGGACTCCTTTGGAGTCGCTGTCGAGCACATCGGCCAGGGCCGAGGGCCAGTCGTTACCGTGGCCGTTCATCGGGTGGGCTGGGGACTTGGCGCGGCTCTGGCGGAGTTCCAGGGGCGGCAGGCTGTAAACCACGACATTCGCAATCGTCTCGGCCAGTTCGTTGAATCGGCCTTCGCCCCGAAGCAGCGGAAGCAGCAAGGCGGTCTCGCCTGACGGAATGGAGACGCCTTCCAGCTTCTTGCCGGATTCCCACTGCCTGCCTTCATCCCCGTTCCTGATGGCGAAACCCGCGCGCCACTGGGCGGCCTCGCGGGCAACGCGGTAACCATCCGCCGCGCCTTCCAATTCCAGTTCGTAAAAGCCGCTCAGACCCTCCAGTTCCGCATCCACACGGAACACGATCCGGTCACTGCCGTGACGACGGAGCGCGGCGAAGCCGAGTCGATTGTCGCCGTTGTTGATGGCGGCAGGGAGACCCTTGTTCATCGCATCGGCGAGGAAGGCGAGGGCGTCGCAGAAGCTGCTTTTGCCGGAGCCATTGGGGCCGACGAGGACGGTGACTGGGCCGAGGGGCACGGGGGGTCCGTCGCCGGCCAGGCTGCGATAGTTGCGGACGGTGGCGCGGGTGATGCGGGCGTTCATGGATTTCCTTGGGTAGCGGGTGATGCCATGCTCCTGGCTGGGGTGCGCAGGCGGGGGATTCAGGCGAGTGGCGAATGGCGAATGGCGAGTGGGGTCTGGATCAGTGTAGGAGGCCATGGCAGTGGCCATGGCGTCGTAGGCCGCGAGGATGCGTTCGGCGGTTTCGAATTTGCCCAGCGTCCTCAGTTCGCCCTTCTTTAGGACTTCAAAAGTGCCGAGAATGTATTCCGTGTCCGCGCGGTTGAGGCCGTACAGGTGGAAGAAGGCGGCGTCCAGTTCGGCTCGGAGAAGGGCGCGACGCGAATCATCCCAGCGGAAGGGAGCGCCAGCGTGTCCGCAATCGTTCGCGAAACCGGCGAGGTCATGCGCGGTGAAACACAACTCCAGGACGTAGGGTCGCAACCAATCGGCCAGTGTCACGCTCCGATTCCACGTCGTGGTCTGCGAGTAAGTTTCCGGCGGCAGGACGGGAAACTGTTTGAGAAAATTGTACGTCAGGTGAGTGCCGGCGACTTTCTGACGCGCCGAATAGTCCAGCGCAAACGAAGTCAAGTTTGCCGCGAAGCAGAATATGCGCGGGCGGTGCTCTTTGGCGAACAATGCCAACGGCGCAGTGTGACCCACACCAGCCCAAGGAATAGGTGAAAAAATCGAGGTGCGTTCGTCAGTCGCACGCGCGATGTCGCGGAAGGCCAAAAACCACTTGGGTACGCGGGGGCGAAGCAGGGACCAGAGCGCAGCGATCTGCTCAGGCAATGGTGCGTCCAGAATACGCACGAGCGTGGCGGCCTCGCCGGGCGTCAGCACATAATCGCGTGCGAGGGCCAACGCAGCTTCTTGCTCGGTTCGCCAGAACTTCTCGGGGCGCTTCTTGTTCGCCTGAGCAAGAATGTCCTGCAGTAGTTGCGCTCCAGCTTCTGCTTCGCCTTGGGCGAGCCTCCAACCTGCTAGCCAGCGACCGAGTTCGCGACGAAGTCGGGTCGGGCCTTCCCTCCGGTCCTTGTCCGACTCGGGCCGCCACACCATCCAAAGGGCATCGCGCAGATCGCCGGCAATCTCGGATGCGGTAACAAGACAATCACGCTCATCCACCCAATATCGAGACATGATGAGTCTCGTTGGATCAGCCTTCTCCCCTGACGCCAGGTCGCGTGACTCCTCCGCGTCGAGGAAAGTAGCCCAGCGGTGGTCGAGTTGGTGGAAAAGCTTGGCCTCGTAGAGGGGCAGCAGTCTGTCCCCGCTTTTGTAGAAGCAGTTGCCGCGTAGCTCCCAGCCATCTGTCTCTGCTGCTGATCGAGTTAGAAACAGGGCCGATCCGCTCGTCATATTGAAGAGTCCTTGGCGGAATCGAATTCCCCAAGGATTCACTTCTGGTTTGTCTTCAGCCTGCGGCTCAAGGAGAAGCACTGGGAAGCGGCTGTATATCCCTCGTGTGATCTCAGCATCTCGGCGCGTGCGGAGAACTGGACAGGTGCGACTGTTTGGATTAATGCGTTCGATGTCTTCTGGCGTGAGTTCGATTTGCCGTTCTGGCTCGGCAAGATGTTCGACTCGGTGCGCGAAGAACACAAATCGCGCCGCTTTCTGCGGATCGCGAGCGCCAGCCAATGTCAGCAGGCAGAATTTCATGCGCGAATCTACGTCGGGGAAAAGGCCTTCGCGGTTCTCGAAGTCAAAAATAGAAGCCAAGCGCCGGCTCTTCACTAGCGATTGGAAGAAGAATTTGAAGGTATCGTCTGTGGCGATCCCTGTTGGAACAATGAAGCCGGAGCGGCCGGAAGAAGCTCCAACGCTCGCGATTAGCTCCGCAAAGATTCCGTAAGTATTGATCCGTCCACGACCACAAAGGGGGTAGCGGCTGCTGTTACCGAGGAAATGACTGATGCCTTCGTGGTGCCGGCTCACTTCAAAGAACTCCGCATATAAACTCGGGTCCGCAGCGGCAAGTTGGTCAATCAGCCGCTTGCGATCCGCGCCAGTTTGTGCTTCTGCAATTGCTGGCGCACGCGTCGCAAAGAACTCCTTTTCCTTCAATTCAGTATGTTCCCAGGGTGGATTGCCGAGGACAACGTCGAAGCCGCCGTCCCAGCCGGTCGGGGAGGTTGAGGGTTGAGGGTTGAGAGTTGTGGGGTCCGGGGTCCGGTCCTGAAATAGGTTGACAGTCCTATGGCGAAAAGAATGGGACAAAA
>CAZWJC010000251.1:0-10513 GCA_964634255.1 uncultured Verrucomicrobiota bacterium
GTTCGAATGTGTCCAGTCCTGGCCGTTGGACGTGCACGTGTAAACAACGTCATCATCCACCAGGACAGAACAGTTCGAGGCGTTGTGCGGAAACACGCCCAGTTCATTCATCATGTCATAGACCCAGATGATGTCGGCGTCCTTCGGGCCGGGCTCGATGGGAGGCGCCGGACGCTCCGTGGGCTTGCCGCGGTCGAGGAACACATCCTTCACGACGTACTTCGCCTCGTCCTTGAAAGGGCCGTCGTTGCCATCCGTCATGCCGTTTATGTCGAGACACATCACCTCGCAGCGGCTCGTGGTGATGTAGAGCCGCTTGCCTTCCACCGTGACGGTGGCCGACGCCAGCAGGCCAAGGCTCTCCCAATCGTTGACTTTGCCGGAGAGGAGCTTCGGAACGACGAGCTGCCAGAGGAAGTCGCCCGTGGCCTCGTCGAAGCACATCAGGATGCTGCGGTCGCCCGGATGGCGCGGGTCGCGCGGGTTGTCGTTGTTCGTGCCCACGAACACCTTGCCGCCGGCGATGGTCACGTTGCCGTAGCTCTGCGACCCGAGCTTGGAAACCCACTTCAAGTTCTTGGCCTTCGCGATTTCCACCTCTTCCGTGCCCGGCTTGAAACCGATGCTGCCGAACTCCGCCGGCAGGCCCTTCGCGGGCGAATACATGTTCCGATGATCCGTGCCACCCCACTGCGGCCAGTCAGCGGCGATTCCGGCGCTGAGCGTGGCCATCAATCCCAAGGTAATAAGACGATGCCTCTTCATGTTCTGCATTTCCCTCATTCCAGTCAGTTGTTTGCCGTCACGCGAACGTTATCAATGTAAACCCTCATGTCCTGCGGCGAGAAGCCAAACAATCCGGGTGAGCCGCTGATGTGCGCGGTACTGTGCGGCACTTCGATCGTCCACCCGGCCGGTTCGGTCTCGCCCTTCTTCCACGCCTTGGCCCGCACGACGCCGCTGCCGTCCACGGCCGCGTCCACACGCGCCTTGAGGTGATACCACTCGTTGGGCGACCACTTGAAATCCACAGAATGCCGAAACCGCTCCAGGTTCGAGTTCACTTCGAGCTTTTGCTCGTTGCCTTTCAGAACGATGGCGTACCGTTGGGCGATCACGCCAACCTCCGACATCTTCCGCCGGTTGCCATCGCTCATCACGTCAGCCTGAATAGTGTAATTCTTCATTTCCGGCTCGCCGAGAAAGACCATCGCGCGCTGGAAGAACTTATTGTCAATCGTCTTCACCAGGCACTTGTTGCCGTCGCGCTCGCGCACATCGAACTTGAACCGGGCGCCGATCCACGGCAGCGGCGGATAGCTGAATGCCGCCGACTCCATCGAGTTGGTCTCGGACAAAGCGAATCCTTCGAAATCTTCCGTGATTGGCAGGCTCGGCACAACCCGACCGCGGATGTAGCCCTTCAATCCATCCAGCGTCGCCTCAAACGCTCCTGCGCTCGGAGTCGGATCCGCGGCGGCAACAAGCTTGCCTTCGCTGTCGAAAGAGCCCTTCATCGTGGACTTCACCCGTGCTGTCGGCGGGATGTAGCTGGCCCATTTCACCGCACCCGCGCCCTTGACTTCCTCCACCAGGAAGCCATTTGCGTCAAGCTTGCGGACGCGGAACGAAGCGATCTCACCTGGGTGAAGTGTCACTTCGGACGGAACAATCTGTAGTTGAGCGGCTGGGCCGGGCGTGGGCCATTGTTCCGGTGCAGAGGTCTGAGGCAAGCCGGCGTTGTCGCCCGCCTTGCCGAAGCAATAGAGCTTGCGTGTCGTTTGCACATACACCTTCCCATTCCACGCAATGGGCGAGCCAAAGCAGCGGCCGTCGAGTTCCAGATGCGTCAGAATCTCCGGTTTGTCGCCGGGCTTAATGATGTAAAACGCGCCTTTGGTGCCGGCCTCGCCTTCGCCCTCAGCCTTGCCGGCCGGATTGTCGAGCAACGGCACGTAAAGCCGGCCATCAGCGAACAGCAGCCCGGCGTTCCGCTGCTCAATTCCGAGCTTGAGCTTCCACTTCATCGCGCCCGAGTTCGCGTCCACGGCGCACAGGTCACCCTTCTCGGCCACCACATAAACCGTATCGCCGGCCAGGATGGGATGGCTCGTGGACGTGGAAATGTCCGCGCTCCACAATTCGACGCTCTTCCGATCCACAACCACGGGCGCGGAGGTGGCGTTTGTAGGCGTCACGGTCGGAATCTTGAACGCGACCATCTGCCCGAGTTCGTAGGGCGTGCCGAAGAGAGCGATGATCTTGCTCCCGCCATCCGCGGGGTTGTGAACGAGCACCGTGGCGTTGATGCCGGCTTTGAACAGCGGCACGCGCCATACCGGTTCGCCGGTGCGCGCGTTCACGCAAACCACGCTGCCATCGCCCGTGGCGGCGTAGAACACACGCTTGCCGTTCAACCAGCCGAGCTGGGGATGCGAATAGGAATTGTCCTTGGGCCGGTCGCCAGGCGTGGAGGACCACACCAACTCGCCGGTCTGCTTGTCAAACGCGTAGAAGCGGTCGCTTGCCGGCCCCTGTGCTCCCCAGTTGGCCGTGATGCCGCGCGTGATGACCAGATCGCCGTCCACAAGCGGCGTCGCGGTGCGCGAGTTCGGAAACGTGAGCCGCCCGAGTTTCTCCATCAGCGAATGCTGCCAGCGTGTCTGGCCGTCCGGCGTCAGTGTGGCAAGGATGCCCTGCGTACCTTGCATGAACACGTTGCCGGTTTCCGGATCAATCGCCGGGCTGGCTGTCGCGTAACGCAGGTAAATCGTGTCGCTGATGAAATCGTTGTAGAGCCGCTGCCAGAGTCTCTGGCCGGTCTTGGCGTCAAAACACGCCACGCCTTCCTGCAAGTCCGGCCCCTCCCCGAGATAACCCATGACATAGAGCCTGCCGTTGGCGATGACGGGCGTGGATTGCCCTGGGAAATCAGCAACCCAGAGCGCATCAGACAAAGCGAGCTTCTCGGGCAGGCCGGTTTCGCGCGAAACGCCCACCTGCTCGGGTCCGCGCCAGTGCAACCAACCAGTCACGGGAGCGGCCGACACCAAGCCGCAGGTCAAGACTAGTGCCACCAAGCCTACCTGGAGGCAATGATGAGTAGCTCCTTGCATATTCCCCCGCGCTACTCGCGGCTTGAATTGGCGCCGCAGTAGTTGTCGCGCTGGCTGGAAACCCGACTGGAAAAACATGGGCAAGGATAATGGGATTTAGTGATTGTGCAAATCCACATGCCTTATCCTTCCACTGCGTGAAGAGCGTTTCAGGCCAAATCCAGGCAACCACATTCCGAGCGGTTCACGACACGGTCAGGCCACGGCTTTGATCCACCGTTGGGCTTTCATCTCAAAGCGGGGCAGCGTGTGCGGCGGAAGCAGGCGGACAGGTATGCGAAGGTTCAAAGCCGTGTGGAGCGACAGTTCAAGCCGCTGCTGCAGCGCCGATACATCCGCGCAATCAGAAGCTGGTTCGACTTCAACGACGAGTTCGCGCATGGCCGTGCTGCCATCCAAGGTGACGCGGTACTCCGCCACTTCGGTCGTACGCACAATTTCCTCGATCAAGCTCGGGTAGACGTTCACCCCGCGAACAACCACCATATCGTCGCTGCGTCCGATGATTCCCCCTTCCAGCGCAAGCTCGTGGCGGCCACAGACGCATGGGGCGGGCTTCCGGGCTTTGACGAGATCGCCGGTGCGGTAACGCAGGAGCGGCGAGCCGATGCGATCCAGCGTCGTCAGAACTAGTTCGCCGGTTTCTCCGGGCGACACCGCCGAACCCGTCTCGCAACCGATGACCTCAGCCAGGTAAGCCGATTCCAACACGTGCAACACACCAGGTTGCGCCGGGCACTGGTAGGTCACCGGCCCGACCTCGGTCATGCCGTGATGATCAAACACCCGCGCCCGGGGCCAGAGCCGCTCGATGCGGGCCCGCGTGGCCGGAATGCTTCCGCCCGCTTCGCCCGCCACGACCAACAAGCGCACCTGTCCCCTGCTCAGATCAATCTCCCGCTCCCGAGCCACTTGTCCGAGATGCTGTGCGTAGGTGGGGGTGCAACAAACCGCCGTGATACGGTTGTCGAGGATTGCCTGCAATCGCGCCGGACTCGACATCGCGCCGCCGGGGAAACAGAAGCAACCGAGTTTGTTCACAGCTTCCAGCGCGGACCAGAAGCCGATGAACGGGCCGAACGAGAAGGCGAAGAAGAACCGGTCCTGCCGCGTCACGCCCGCCGCACCAAGAATCTCCACCCAGTTCTCCACGATGCGCGCCCAGCTTTCTGGGGTATCGAGCCAGCGCATCGGGACGGTCGTGGTACCGCTGGTCTGATGGCAGCGAACGTAGGCATCGAGCGGATAGGTCAGGCCCGTGCCGTAAGGTGGATTCTCCAAGCGATCGCGAACCAACTCGTGTTTGGTCGTGAAGGGCACCGTCTGCGAAAACTCCGCAAGGCTACCCGGCGACCAACCGCGCAGTCCTTTCCCGAGCTTGCGCGCGTAGAACGCATTGGCGGGAAGAACAGTGTTTAGCAAGGCGTTGAGTTTTCGAAGCTGCGTCTGCTCGATCACTTCGCGTGCCGGGAAGTCCCTGGCGGACGGTTCTGGTCGCGTCGCGGATGCGTTGGAAGCGGGCATCGCCTCAGGACTTACCGCGATTGCGGTGTTGAGCCGCCGGCCATCACTGACATTGCCTGCACGGCGACGGGCTTGGGTTTCGGCGGCGTGGGCGCGGGCTTGTAGAGCGAAACAAGGCAACCGCCCACCGCCGCGAGCACGATGCCGAGCACGAACGGCCACGGCAACTTCTGCCATCCGCCAGCAGGCGGATGCACAATCAGCGTGTAAAGCGCGTTCAACACCGGCGCACCGGCAAAGACGATGGACATCACCACGGCGGGCGTTCCCTTCGCGCCGAAGGCCAGCAGGACGCCAAACGCCCCAGCCGCACCGAGGATTCCAGCAAACAGCGACCAACCCATGCCGCCCGGCGTAAAACTCCACGACGCTCCGCGCACGATCAGCAGAATGATCGGGGCGACAACGGCGAAGAGGAAATATGCCACGCCCACGAAAAGAAAGGCCTTGTAGCGGCCATTGACCGGATCGTTCATCCCGGTCTGACCCGCGTGGAGGAACGCGCCGTAAAGTCCCCAGCAAACGACCGTCAACAGCGAGAAGACGAGCCAGGCGGAACTGTGTGAACTGGAACTGGTGGAAGCGAGGGTCTCGTTCATGATCGTTTGCGAAGTTTGCTGCCGGGTCGAGTAGCCGCCACGTCTACCGCCAGCAGGCGCGCGGGGGCTTCCTGTATCTTGTCGGCGATCTCTTTGGGCAGCGGCGCCGCCTTCAGCGTGCCATCGGCCAGTTTCTTCACACAAACAACCGTGACTTTGCCCCGCGCGAGATCGCGTTGCCCGGCATCGCCAATCTTGGAAAAGCGAAACAGGTACGTGAGGCTTCGCTGGGTCTTCTTCTGCACGAGAAGGCGAACGCAAACCTCGTCCTCGAACTTGAGTGGCGCGCGGTAGTGGCATTCAGCGTGAACCCGTGGCAGATGGAGTCCCAGCCCGTTCTTGCTCAGCACGACCGAGTAGCCCAGAGAGCGAAAGAAGGCGTGCTCGGCGGTTTCCATGAACCGGAAGAAGTTCGAGAAGTGCATGATGCCGGCCATGTCGGTTTCCGAGAACTCGACGCGGCGGGTGATTTGAAATTCGCAGGCCATGGGGTCAAAATCCGAAATCCGAAATCCGAAATCGGAAACAAATCCAAATCCCAGACTCCGAATTCTGCAAGGTTGGCTTCATGAGGTTAGGCGGCGGCGAGTTCCGCCGGCTTGCGCGTGAGCGGCAGGCCGTAGGGAAGCGGCTCGGGAACTTCGGCGAATTCGGCCACTGCCGAATAGAGCCGGGAGAAGTCTTTGTTCACGTCACCGGAGAGGCAATCGGTGACCATGCCGGCGGTTTCCGGATACTTGTTGGTCAGGTCGCGGAAGCTGAACCGCTGATCGTAGAACGCATAGACCAGCTTGCGCATGTTTTCGATGCCCTCGCTCACCGTGCGCCCATATTCGGCGAAGCGTTCCGCCGAGAAATCCTGCGCCGCGTGCGCCGCGACAATCGCATCCGCTGCCAGCGTGCCGCTCTTGAGCGCCAGCATCACGCCGGACGAGAACACCGGATCGAGGAAGCCAAACGAATCACCCGCGAGCAGCAGTCCGTCACCGGCGCAATAGCGCGAGCGGTAGGAGTATTCGCTCGCGACGTGGTATTCGCCCGTCGAAGTACCGCACGCCAGGTGTTGCTTGATCCAGGCGTTTTGCTCGACCTCGCGATGGAAGATGTCGCGCGGCTCGCGCACGCCATCGCGCGTCAGGTATTTACCCTCCGCCACCACCCCGACGCTGACCATCTCGCGATGCTGCGGGATGTACCAGAACCAGCCTTTCTCAGGCACGTAGGCCACGGTGGTCGCGCCGGCATCCATGCCCGGGTCGCGCAACGCGCCACGGTAGTAGGTCCACATGGCGACTTTGTTGAGCTTGGGATCGCGCACCCGCCAGTTCAGGCGCACCGGCGCAAACGAATCCCGGCCCGTGCAATCCAGCGTCATGGGGGCGCGGAACTCCAGGTCTTCGCCGGTCTTGGTCTGCACGCGAACACCCAGGTTGCGCCCCTCCTCCTGGACCAGTTCCCTAACGGTCGTTTCCTCCAAAACCGTCGCTCCTTTTGCCCGGGCATTCTCCATCAACATCTGGTCGAACTCAGAACGCAACACCTGCCAGGTCTGCGCCACATCGGGCTCGTAGCGCGTGTGGAAGTAGAACGGCTGCGACGCCTTGCCCGACGGCGAGACAAACTGAACACTGTATTTCTTCACGAACTCTGATCCGCGCATTCGGTCATGGAGGCCCAGTCGTTTGAGTGGGAAGCAAGTGAAGGGCAGCAGCGACTCGCCGATGTGATAGCGCGGGAACTTCTCGCGCTCAAGGACGAGCACGCGCAAACCTTGTTCAGCCATGAGCGCAGCCGCCGCCGATCCCGATGGGCCGGCGCCGATCACGAGGGTGTCGAAGTTAGTCGGAATGTTCATAAGAGGACTCAGAGGGACACAATTCGCGGTTCAACCGGCGCGAGGATTTCAATAACCTCAGCCAGCAGCCGACGGCTGCCGTCGAGAAGGACGTTGCGCCGGCCATACAAATCAGAGGGTTCAGACAAATTCAGCACGTTGGCCATGTGTTCATCCGATTGAACGCGGAAGAAGGCTTGCGGCCAGCTCAGGTGGGCCACGGCTTCAATCTCCAGAATCTTGCCGAGGGGGCGCTGTTCCTGCAGCACGAGTTGTCGGGCTCTTGGCGGGAAATGGCTGAGATGAATCCGGATGGCCCCGTATTCGACCGGCCAGCCTTCGAGCGCGGCTTTCAGCACGACTTCCCGGAGATAGGATTCGCCCTCGTGCGCCCGGCTCAGCACGGTGAGCCCCATCGGGCGTTGCCAGAAGGCTTCCAATGTCGGGGTCATGTCCGAGGAATGCACCAGCAACTCGCGGTAGGGCGACGGCATGTCCTCGCCTTGCAGAAGATCGAAGCGCGGCAGTGGCAAGCCCGTTCGTGCATAGAAGCACTCGAGCAGCGCCGTGCTCGGCGGCAAGTGCTCAGCCGTGGAAAAGCATGGCGCGGCGGCGGTCAGCAGCGTGGAAGGATCACGAATGGACATGTCTGTGTGGCTTCACGCATACCGGGCCGAGCGATGTTGCGGCAGGAAGAACTCATGCACCAACCGGTCCACTTGGAGCAACCCCTCGCGGGTGAATCGAAGCTCGTCGTCCTGAATCGTCAGCGCGTTCCAAGACTGGAGCAGGGCAACTGGCTCGGCAAAGCGGGCCAGCAAGTCCACGCCAAACTTCCGCTGGAAGTAGGCACGGCTCACGTGGCCGAGCTTGAACTGGAGCACCAGTTCGCGAATGAGCCGCTCCTCCGGTGTTGGCGTCAGCGCACGCTGAAGTGGCAACCGTCCTTCGCGCAGGGCGGCGACGTAGGGTTCGAAGTCGTGCAAATTCTGAAAATGAGTGCCGCCGACGTGCGAAAACGAAGCAACACCGAGCCCGACCAAATCCGCCCCCTGCCAGAGGCTGTCTCGATAGACGAAATGCGTCCGCTCTGGGTTCCGAACCGCTGTGTAGCCGCTCGCGATGCTGTAACTTGCCTTCTCCAATTCGGCAAAGGCGTGGCTGACCCAGTCCCGCTTGGTTTGCCAGTCGGCAACCGGCGCGACGAGTTTACCTTGCGCCTTCATCTCCCGGTAAATCCCCGTGTTGTAGGGGACTTCCATCTGGTAAATCGTCACACTGTCCGGCGAGAGTTCGATGGTTTGCCGCACGCAATCCCGCCAGTTCTCTTCCGTCTCCTCCACCATGCCGGCGATTAGGTCTATGTTGATCTGCGGAAACTCCAGTTCGCGGGCGAACTGATAGGCCCGGCGAATTTCCTTCGAGCGATGGGCGCGCCCGTTGATGTCGAGGATGTGATCGCTGAAGTTCTCCACTCCAAGGCTCAGGCGGGTCACGCCGAGCTCGCGAATGGTCTTGAGCTTGTGGTCCGTGAGTGTGCCGGGCTCGCACTCAAAAGTGACTTCCTCAGCGGCGTCCCACGGAAGCAGCGCCTTCATCCGGTCCGTGAGATAGGTGAGCTGGGATTCCGAAAGGTATGACGGCGTCCCGCCCCCGAAATAGACAAACTGCGGTTTGCGTCCGCCGATGAACGGTCGTGCAGCGTAGAGTTCCATCTCGCGGATGGCCAGATCTAAGTAACCCTTGATAGCCGTGGCGTCCTTGTCAGTGTAGACCTTGAAATAACAGAAGTGACAGCGTTTGCGGCAGAAGGGAATGTGCAGATAAAGGCCCAAGGGCGTTCCTGCGCTCGGCGGTCGATCCAGCGTCGCCTCTACCTCGCCCAACGCCTCGCGCCGCCAGAAGGAAAACGGCGGGTAATTCGAGACGAAGTAATTCCCTGCCGTCGTCGCCTGCTCCACCGGAGCGGGCTGCGGCGCGGACGGCAATATCGCTGTGGTCATCTTTTTGACGGCTTCGTGTCGTGCGGTCCGACGTAGTGGACGCCCGGCGCAGGCAACTATTGAGCAGGAATCGTGATGAGGCAAATCACACCCGCCAAATCGGAGGGCCAAAACCTTGCCGGAATGACGACCCGCTGAAATCCAAGCGATTCGTTCCCCGTTCGAGGAATGGCGCGTTCTGCGTGGAATCGCGTGGACTGGAGGGTTCACAAATCAACGCAAGCCACCGCCAAGGCGTCTGGCGGACTGGCTTCTGATCCTTCAGCGCTCACCCACTACAAATCCAGGTTGCGACCGAGCATGCAAACGGGACGCTCAAGTCTGGAATTCGTGCTTGTCTTCAAGCGGTTGGCTGCTATCTTTTGCGGCCCTGATTTGAAAGAGATTCTTTATGGCACGAATTTGTGAATTGACCGGCAAGGGCGCCCGCAAGGGCAGCAAGATCTGGCGTAGTGGTAAGGCGAAGAAGTCCGGCGGTATCGGCACGCACATCACCGCCATCACCAAGCGCAAGTTTATGCCTAACCTGCAGCGCGTGAAGGCCGTCGTGGACGGCGAAGTGCGTTACATCCGCGTGGCCGCCAGCGCCATCAAGAAAGGCTTGGTTGTCAAGCCGCCGAAGCGCACTTGGAAGAAACCGGAACCGGCGAAGGCCTGATTCCCGCGAGAACTGAGAATTGAGAACGGAGGATGGCGTGGAAGCGCTGTCCTCTTTCGCTTTCGCACTTGGCACGCTGATCCGATCAGCAATCTCTCGCCAGGGATTATCCGACTGCAGTTTGGACGCGGCGCGTCAACCGCTGCAATTCGGCGATGGAAATCAGCGTGAATTGGACCTTTGTCCAGCCGAATTCGCGCAAGGACCGCCAGCCAAAGCGACGCGCGGTCTCGCGCAGCAAGGTGGTCTTGACGCCAGGGTCAAGCAGGTCAGAGATCGCTTCGTTTAGGAGGAAGAACTCGTAGAGCGCCACGCGCCCCCGATACCCCCGGCCGCCACATTCCACGCACCCTTTGCCAATCCATGACCGCGCGTCGGCCAGCGGGATGTTCAGGGTTTTCGCCATTTCTTCCCGAAGCCGTTGGTCCGGTTGCCGATCCTCGGTCAGGCAGTGGCGACAGATACGCTGCGCCAGGCGTTGGGCGATGCTGGCCACGAGTGACGATCCCAACACACTGGGCTCGATCCCCATCTCCAGCAAACGCGTGATAGCACTGACACTGTCGTTGGTGTGCAGCGTTGAGAAAACCAGATGCCCAGTTTGCGCAGCACGAATGGCGATCTCGGCCGTTTCCGGATCGCGAATCTCACCGATCAGGATCACGTCCGGATCGTGCCGCAGGACGGAGCGTAGGCCGCTGGCAAACGTCAGCCCGATCTCTTCACGGGTTTGAATCTGAGAAACCCCTTCGATCTGATACTCCACCGGGTTCTCGATG